>NZ_JBIVXW010000087.1:0-37358 GCF_044769405.1 Streptomyces sp. NPDC090442 | reverse complement strand
ACATGGAACCTCCTCGCGGAGCCGTCAACCAGCCCCGCTCGACTCGTACTCCGGAATCGGAAGATCACGGACGACGAAGATCAAACCATCCAGCCGGTTACCTGTCGAGAGAAATCGAACAAAAACATCTAAAGATGATTCAATGTGGCCAAGAGGCCGCGCTGCGGACCGCCGGCAGTGACTTGGATGGGCTTCCCCCGTTGTGTGGGAGGTGTTGATCAGCGGGTCGGGATGGGTTGATGGGTGTTGAGGTTCGCTCGTTTGGACGTTGCCTGCTCGGCGTAGTGCTTCTCCTCGTACTCGATCGGGCTGAGGAAGCCGTGCCGTTTTTGGATGCGGCGGGGGTTATGGAAGCCGTCGATGTACTTGAAGAGCATCAGGTTGGCTTCGGCCCTGGTGGTGAAGGTGCGGCCGCGGATGCCCTCGGTTTTGATCGTGGACCACAGGCTCTCGGCGAGGGCGTTGTCGAAGCTGTCGCCGACCGATCCCATGGATGCCTCAATACTCGCTCTGACCAGGCGTGTTGTGAGTTTAATGGACGTATATTGACAGCCGTGGTCGGCATGGTGGATCAGCTGTCCGGGTTCGACCTCGCGGGAGGCGAGGCGTACTCGAGGGTGGTGAGGACCAGGTCGGCGTCGGCGTGGGCGGAGGTCTCCCAGGCTACGACGCGTCGGGAGAAGGCGTCACGGATCGCCGAGAGCCACAGCGGTCCCTCGCCGGTGGGGATCATCGTCAGGTCGGTGACCCACAACCGGTTCGGTGCCGGTGGGGTGAAGTCCCGCTCGACCAGGTCCGAGGCCAAGGTGGCCTTGGGATCCCGACGCGTGAAACCGCTCTTGCGTCGCGGGCTCACACCCGCCAGACCGTCCTGGCGCATCAGGCGCTCGACCCGCTTGCGGCCCACGTGGATACCCTCGCGCTTGAGGACGGCGTGCACGCGCGGAGAGCCGTAGATCCCGCCGGAGTCGGCGTGGATCGTGCGGATCTCCTCGGTCAGCTCCGCGTCCCTGCGGCGCCGCTGGCACGGCTCGCGCTCGGCGCGACGCCAGCGGTAGTAGGTGGAGGAGGCAACGTGCAGTTCCCGGAGGACGGGCTCGACACCGAGGTCTTCACGTTCATCGAGGAACGTCAGTACCTGCGCCGGGTCGTGTCGAGTTCCTGGGCGAAAAAAGCTGAGGCGGCCTTGAGGATCTCATTGGCCCGCTTGAGCTGGGCGTTCTCCTTACGCAGGGCCGCCAGCTCCTCGCGTTCGGCGGTAGTCAACCGGTCCCTGCGCTCGCCGGCATCGGCCTCGGCCTGCCGGATCCAGCCCCGCAGGGCCTCCGGATGCACGCCGAGATCGACGGCGAGTCGCTTGATCTGGGGCTTGGGGTCGGAAGTGCGATACATCCGCACCGCACGCTCACGCAACTCGGGCGGGTACTTTCTGGGAGCAGCCATGGTCGATGTTCCTCTCACGAGACCCATCTGACCCCCTGTCAACTACTTCCGCATCCCGGGGGAGGCTCAGGTTGGCCAGGGCCTCGCGGGCTGCGCGGATGGCGTCGAGCATGTCCGTCTTGCGGTCTCCGCGGAACGGTGGGCGCTTGGGGCGGCAGACCTCGACGACGTGTTCGCCAGCGTCTTCGAGGAAGGCGGCGAGTCCGGCGCCGTAGCTGCCGGTTCCTTCGAGTGCCCAGCAGCGGCGGCCGGGCCGTGTTGGCGGGCGAAGTCCAGCAGACGCTGGTAGCCGCAGGCGTGGGCGGGCGCGTCCGTGGTTTCCAGGACGGCCCCGATGGGGCTGACGGCGGCTGCGGCGAGGGTATCGCGGTGGGGGTCGACACCGATGACGATGTCGACGTGTTCTGCGAGCATGGTCACGCGGTTGTTCTCCTCCGGGCGGACGGGCCGTGGTCGGCGTCGGCCTGGGTGGAGTCACCAGGTGGCGGAACTGTGATGAGTCATGCCGGAAGGCGGACAAGCTGCTGATCAAGCCAACGGTGGGCCAGGCCGACGCCTGTGTCCAGCAGACGTCTTGGGGGAACGGCAGTCCCTGATGGGACGCCAGTTATGTTGCAAGTCATGCCGGATCACGAGCGCCGAGCCTGGCAACAACCCATCCCGGGCCGCAGAACTCTCACTTCCTCGCGTCCGCGCTCGGGACCGGCTGTTGCCCGGTGCCCGCATGCTCCGGAAGCTGGGCGGAGAGTGTAATGGCTCTCGCCCGGCGTTCGGATCAGTCCGCCCGCCATCGTTGAGGTCACCCGCAACCAGGTTGCGCAGAAGTGGCTGGTTCCAGTCGCGACCGCCCTCGGCGAAGCAGAAGCGGGACACCCGCCCGAAGTCGCCTGCCTTTTGCCGAATACCCGTGCGGCGGCGGGCTGGACTGGTGGCATCGCTGTGTGTCATCCACAGGCTGACCAGGCAATACTTCGACTCCCCACGATGGAAGGAGTCGGGCGTGCGGCCCAGCACCACAGGCATTCACTTCACCCGCAGCCACCGCATCCTGATCACGGTTGTCGCTTTTGGCGCTCTTGTCATTGCCGGTATTGGGTTTGCCAGTTCGTACACGGCGGTCTCCGCGCTCGCGCGGCAAAAGGGCTTTGGCCGCCTGGCGCACCTGGTCCCTATCGGCGTCGATGTCGGGATCGTGGTGCTGCTTGCGCTGGACCTGCTGATGGCCTGGCTGGGGATGTCGATGGGCCTCCTGCGCTACACCGCATGGCTCCTGACCGGCAGCACGGTCTTGTTCAACGGCGCATCCCAGTGGGGGGATCCGGTCGGGGTGGCGATGCACTCCGTGGTTCCGGTGCTCTTCCTCACCGTGGTGGAAGCCGGCCGGCATCTGGTTGCCCGCTTGACGAAGCTCTCCACCGACCATCGGATGGAGGGCGTGCGCGCGAAGCGCTGGTTGCTGGCTCCCCTCGGCACAGCGCGGATCTGGAGACGCATGCAGTTGTGGGAGATCCGGTCCTACGTCACGGCCAACCAGATGGAACGCGATCGTCTCGTCTACCGTGCCCGACTGCGGGCCCAGCACGGATGGCGGTGGCGTTTCACCGCACCGATCGAGCAACGCCTCCCGCTGCGGCTGAACCGCTACGGCATCCCCCTGGAACCCGCCGACCGGCCCGAAGTCCCCAACAGTGACCTTGCCGGCGAACACGCCCCAACAACCATGGAAGACGACGCACATGAGCGCTCACAGGCGCAGCCCGCTGTCGAGGCTGGGCCCCGCGAGCCCCAACGAGGAACATCCGCGGGTCCGGTAGACGGCACGTATGCCTCGACCGCCAACGCCTTCGTCCACCACGGATACCACGAGGAGCCGGGGCCCGCATTCCCTCTCGCGGCCGACGAGCACGCGGTCGCCCGTGCGCCCCAGGCTGAGGACCTGGACCTCGTCGACGCGGAACGGCTTTCGCCGGCCGGCGAAAGCAAGAACGCGGCCGTCGAGCAGGAACATGCGCCGTCGGGGGAGAGCGCCCTGGCCGTCCAGGAGCAACAGCGCGCAGCGCCCCCCACGGAGCCGTCGCCGCATGAAGCGGACCCGCAGCATGAGTATGCGGCACCCGTTCCGTCAGAGCCCGAGGCCGGGGAGGAGGGCGGCCTGCGCGGGCACCCGCAGGACACGGCAGCAGACGACGCTGTCACAACCTCGGCGGCCACGACGGCCGTCGTTGAGCCCGCCCAGGAGCCCAAGCCGAGTGAGCACGCCGAGGCGCTGGCCACGATGAAGAACGCCGACGCCGTCCGGTACGCGATCGGGGTGTTGAACAGCGTCGACACCGCCGAACTCGTGGCATGGCTGAAGGACCATGGGCGCGAGGACGTCAATCGCGGTCAGGCGTACCGGATCGCGCAGAAGGCTGCCAAGCGGTAGTGCTCGCACCGGCCACGGCCGCGAAGTAGCGGCCGCACGAGCCCCCTGGCCCAGGGTGGCGGATGCAGGCGCTGCGCCGCCTGGTCGTGGGGACTGTCCACAGGGCAGTCGCCATAGCGTCGCCACGAGGGGTTCTCGTGCCGAGTGGTGGGCGCGGGGTGTGCACTGCGGAAGGACGACGGATGGCGCGAAGCGAGCTGGACCGGCAGATCGAGGAGGGTGCTGAGGCGCTGTTCAGCGGTGTGGGACGGTTCCTGTCCGGGTGGGAGATGGACGGCGTTCGGCGGACGAATGCCACCTTCGTCCGGGCCGGCACCAGGGTGTCGGACGGGGTGGAGGGCCGGGTGGGGCAGTGGTCCTACCGGCCGTACTGGCAGCGGTCGGCTCTCCGTCTCGTCGGTGCGGGCGGGGCCGGGGGAGGGGCCTGGTCGTACTGGCAGGCGCCGGAGCAGACCCTGGATGCGTTGACGTACGGCGGAGCCACCGCGGCTGGGCTGGCCGTGGCTGGCGGCATCGTTCACGGGGTGTGCACGCGACGGCAGAAGGAGCTGATGCGGGAGTGGGTCGAGCCGCTGCACCAGGCGCTGGTCGGCCCGTTGGGCATCCCCGCGCAGACACGACCGCGGTCATACCTGCATGTTCCGTTGAACTTCGCTGACGACGAGGCCGAGATACGTATCGACCTGCCGGTCAACTTGCAGTTCAACGAGCAGGTCGTGTCCGAGATGATTACGAAGAAGCTTGCGTTGCAAGGGGTTTCGTTCTCGTGGAAGTACGCGGGCAAGAAACCGTACGTGAAGATCAAGAAGGTGCACCGGCCGCCGAACAAGGTGGTGTTCAGCGACGCGAAGGTGCGCGAACTCATCAAGCAGGTTCCGGAGTCCGCGCCGCTGATCGGCCTGGAGCGCGGCGAGAAGATCGTCTCGGTCGACCTGGATGCCGAGTCCCCGCACGTGCTGGTCTCAGCGGGTACTGGTGGCGGTAAGTCCGTCATCCTCCGCACCATTGCCGCCCAGTTGATTCATCACGGCGCCCATGCCCACATTCTTGACTTCAAGAGGGTGTCGCATCAGTGGGCGCGCGGCGTGCCGAATGTCAACTACTGCCGGGACATCGCTGACATTCATGATGCGCTGATCGCCCTGGGGGCGGAGGGCCGACGTCGTATTCACGCGGCGGAACAGCTCGGCGACGACGCGGATTCGTCCGCGGTCGGGCCGCGGGTGGTGATTCTCCTTGAAGAGATCAACGCCACGATGAAACAGCTCACCAAGTACTGGGAGAGGACCAGGGAGAAGGACGAGCCGAAGTCGTCGCCTGCGGTCGATGCGTTGGCCGAGATTTTGTTCATGGGTCGCGCGGTGCGGATGCACGTGTTGTTGGTCGCGCAGTCCGCTACGGCTCGGGCTCTGGGTGGGCCCGAGATGCGAGAGAACTTCGCGACGCGGATTTTGGCGCGCTACACCCAAAACGCGTGGCGGATGCTGGTACCCGAGGTGCATCCCGCACCGAAGTCGACGCGGCACATCGGCCGCGCCCAGGTGGTGCTCGGCGGCGTCGCGCACGAGACGCAGGTGTGCTTCATGACCGACGCCGAGGCCCGTGCGTGGGCGATGGCCGGCGCGCGCCAAGCTGCGACCGTGACGCTGACCAAGGAGCCTGTGTCCCAGCCTCCCCATGTCCCAGACAGCCCCGTCCACCTGGGGAAACACGGGTCTGGTGTCTCACTGTCACAGGGTGAAACGGACAGCCCCGTGGCGCTGGGCGGGTTGGCACCACACCGTCCTGGCGATTCCCCGGTGCAAGTGCCCCTGCCTGCCCGGGCTGTTGAAGGGGGCGAGGCTGGCGCCCTGGACGCGTCCGCGACCCCCGCGGATGCGGCCGATGTCGGGGTGGGGGAGGAGGGCGCGGCAGCTGAGCTTCTCGGGCTGCGGCAGGCCCAAGAGAAGCACTTCCCCGACGTCACCCTGGCAGCGCTGCGCAGGGCCCGGTCCTACGACCCGGAATTCCCTTCCGAGGCAGATAAGCAGGGCAGCGAAAAGCTTTACCGGATCTCGGAGTTGAAGAAGTGGGCGCGCAATCGTCCACGCGCCGCTCTCACCGATGAGGCGACCGACCTCTCCTGACCGAACCCTGTGGCTGAGGGCCCGCACCGTGTGCGGGCCCTCAGTTATGCCTACCCGCACGAAGGCCGCTGAGCGGTGTGGGTTATCCACAGGCGAATGCTTTTAGTTTTTCGGCTGCGAGCTTCCCGCACACGGTGTGCGGGTGCGTGATGTGCCGTGCCCGAAACGACGGGAGGCGGCGACCACTGCCGAGGAGTCAGGTATGAGTGTGTGGCGGAAGATTTTGAATCTTCCCGAGAAGGAAGCGTCTGGTGGTGACGAATTCGCCGAGGCGCTGGCCCACCACGCGGGAGCTTCCCCTGCCGGAGGCGACGGGCCGAAGCAGCCGGTGAACTCCTCGGCCTGGGCAGAGGAGAAGGAATCCTCCGGCCGGATGTTCGCCCGCAAAGCAGGGCGCGTTCTGGTCTGGTCCCTCATCGCCCTGGCCGCTTTCACCGGCGTGCGCACATGGTTCTTCCCGGCCAAGCCAGCAACCACGGCTCAGCGAGAGGCCCCGCAGGCCCAGGAGTTGAAGAACCAGGTTCCCGAAGGCGAAGCGCAGCAGGTCGCGGCGCGATTCGCCCGCTCCTACATGACCTGGAACGAGAAAGCCCCGCAGGCGCGGGAGAAGGAGCTGGCCGCCGACCTGCCCAAGGACGCTGATGCGAAAGCGGGTTGGGATGGCAAAGGTGTCCAGCTGGTCGCGCAGACCATCCCCGGGGCCGTCACTCAGACCGGCACGAAGCGCGCCCGCGTCCTGGTGTCGGTGCGCGTCTCGACGCCGACGGGCAAGGGCCAGTCCGTCTCCAGCTGGCGCGGGCTCCAGGTGCCTGTGGCCCAAAGTGGCGGCCGGGTGTTGGTGACCGGCCAGCCGGCCCTGGTCGGCATGCCCATCCCCGTCACCTACGCCGTCCCTGAGCCCCCGGAGACCGACTCCGAGTTGTCCGAGGCCACCCGCAAGACCGTGCAGGACTTCCTGGCCGCCTGGGCCGCGGGCACCGAGGAACAGGCCGCCGCGCCCGGCGCCGACATCGCCCCGCTCGGCGGCGGGGTCCGCCTCTATGGCGTGGACACCTGGGCCGTCCAGGCCGGTTCGGGCGACAAGCGCGTGGGCCTGGCCACCGTGCGGTGGCGGCTGGGTGGCGCTCAACTCCAGCAGAGCTACCGGATCACCCTCACCCAGGTCAGCGCCGGAGGGGCCTCGCGCTGGCAGGTGTGGTCCCTCACCGCCCAGTAACCCTCCCGGCCGTCGAAGACGGCCCGGGCCCGGATGACCCCGTTTGACCACCTTTCCCTCAGCAACACACAAGACAGGAGGACCACGTGGGCGGCAACAACCCCCTGGTGTCCTGGATCCTGACCGTCGTCACCAGCCTCTTCGTCGCCGTCATGGCTGTGCGCAGCTTCGGCCACTGGGCCCGCAAGGAGTGGGGCGCGCTCATCACCCATGTGGTGGCCGGCGCCGTCGTCGCGGTGATGGTCTTCACCCCCGACAAGGCCGTGAACATCTTGAAGTTCATAGGCGGCAAGATCGCCACGGTCTTCAACGGCTGACGTCATGCGTACCTCATACACCTACAGCCGTCACTGGGATCTTGAAACCCGCCAGCACGAACTCCTCGGCCTGGATCTGGGGGAGGGTGTTTCCCGCACCACGCTGCGTTACGGGGCTGTCTGTTGCGGCGTGTGGTGGGGAGGGTGGCTGCTGCTGTTCGGTTTCCCGCCGCAACCGCTGTTCCCGCTCTTCATGCTCCCGCCCGGCCTGTTGACCTACTACGGCGCTAAACGCTCGTCCGCCTACTGGCGGCGCACCAACTTGCTGGTGTGGAGCGTGCGCGCCCACTTCCTTCTGCGTGGCGTCATCCCGGTGATCGGACGCGGCCGCATCCCGGCCTCCCGCCTGGGACTGCGCCTGCGGGCGCAGCGACTCGCTGAGCAGACCCCTGCCTTGGCCCAACTGCCCGCCTTCACCGCCGTGTTCACCGCCACACCCGGACAGGCCGACCGCTCCCTCTCCAGCGGCCCACCCGTCCGGACCCGCCCACGGGTGCGGATGTACGGACCCGACGCTGTGGCCAGGGCCCGCACCAAGACCCGCAAGAAGCAAGCCGCCGCTCGCGCGAAGACGAGGAGCCGAACGTGACCAGTCAGCAGACCGCGATGTCGATCCAGGCCCTGCGCAACCGCGTTCGCCTGACCGACCCCTACACCGCCGCCGCCCTGTCCCACCTCGCCGAGCCGCTCATGGGACTGGCCGACGGCGACCACCCGATCACCCTCCCCGAGGGATGCGGCCACCTTCTGATCGCCACCGGCAGCGGCGGCGGCACCACCACCCTGCTGCGCACCCTGGCCGCCCAGGCACTGGGCCGCGGCGCCCGCGTCGACCTCATCGACCCCTCCGGGACCGGGCACCCCTGGGCCACCCACCTTCCCCGCCTGACCTACCTCAGCCGGATCGACGCCATCCACGACCACCTCCTGCTGATTGCCGCCAGCCTGCGCGACAACACCGGGCACCACGCCGGCGCATGGGAGCAGCGCCGTGTGCTCGTCATCGAAAACGCCAGCACGGTGGCGTACGCGCTGCGCCAGTTCTGGATGCACACCCGGCCCGAGACGCAACTTCAGGAGCCGCCCGGCGTGGAGGCCCTGGCCCTGCTGCTGGCCGCCGGCCCGTCCGCCGGCATCCAGGTCCTGGCCGGCAGCCCCCGCGGCACCCTGCCCGGGCTGGGATCGACCCCGGTACGCGAGGTCTTCCCCACCCGGGTGCTGGCCTACGGCGCGATGACGCTGTGGCAACGCGTGGCACCCGAGGTCTGGCCCGTTCCGCCCTACTCGATCACTCCCGGCCGGATGCACGTCGTCGAAGGCGGCACCTGCACCGTCATGCAGGCCCTGACGCTGACCGACCCCGAAGCCCGCGCCCTGGCGCGCGGCCACCTGCCGACCGCCGCGCCCCCGCCTCGTACCAAGCAGCACCAGCGCAAGGAGAGTTCGCGATGAGCACCACGACGAAGGCGACGAAGAAGGGCGTCTCCCGCCTGGGTCGCATGCTCGGTCTGGGGGCGGAGCGGGCGATGCCCGCACCGAACCTGGTGGCGCTGGCCGATGGCCTGGTCGTCACCGACACCGCCGCCGAAGCCTGGTACATCCTCTCCAGCGCGAACACCGATTTGATGCCCGAGGACCGTCAGGACGCCGAGCAGGACGCCGCCGCCCTGGCGCTGTCGAAGGTGCTGCCCGGCTACGACTGCCACCTCAAAATCATCTGGGCCCGCCTGGACGGCGAGAGGTACCGGGCCGAAGCACGGGAGCTCTTCTGCGCCGGCGACGTCGAGGCGGTGGCCGAGATGTGGGCCCAGCGCCTGGACGGCCTGGACCTGCCACAGCGTCACCTCCTGCTCGGCGTGCGGATCGCCGAGCGTGACACGGCGGCGAACGCGACGCTGAAGAACAGCGCCGCCGACGCGCTTGGGCTGCGGCACACCGGACTGGCTGATGGCGAGCTCACCCAACTCGACGCGCTGGCCCGGCGCCTGGAGGGCCGCTTGGAGGCCACCCCCTGGCGCGCTCAGATCGCCCCCGTCGAGCTGCTGGCCTGGGCCATCTCCCGCGAGTCCTACCGGCCCCAGCCCGCCCCGCCGAACCTACCCACCCTCACCGGCGCGTGTCTGGTCCGCCTGACCCAGTCCCGGGCGCTCCCCCACGCTGACCACGTGCGCCTGCTGGATGCCCGCGGCGACGTCGCGGCCTGGGTCTCGGTGCTGGTGATGCCAACGTTCCCTGAGGAACTGCACACCCCTGGCGAACAGGAGTGGCTGCGCTGCCTGTCGGAGATCTCCTACACCCACCCCACCAGCGGCCAGGACACCTTGGTGTGTCCCGAGGCCAGCATCCGGTTTTCGGTGTGGAAGAAGGGCCACGCGATCAAGCAGGTCGACAAGGTCCGCCAGTCCGCCAAGGAACAGCGCAAGTCCGCGGCACAAGGGTCGGCGGGGGAGACGTTCGCCGAGACCGAGGAGACCGAGCAGGTCATGGACGACCTGCGCATGCGGATGTCCCGCGACAGCATGACGCTGCTTCAGGACCACCCGCGGCTGCTGGTGGCCTCGATCGAATCGCTGGAGGACCTGCGCGCGCGGGCCGACGCCGTCATCGCCCACTTCGCCGGCCTGTCGATCGACGTGGCCGTCGCCGCTGACGAGCAGCGTGAACTGTGGCTGGAGACACAAGTCGGCGACATGCTGCGGGTGGGGGACCTCGGCCACATCCGGGGGGCCGACGCGCTGGCGGCCAGCATGTTCTGGGGTGGTTCGGAAGCCGGTGACGACGACGGCCCGATCGCTGGTCTGCTGACCGGCACCACTCCGGGGGTGTGCCGGCTGGACATCACCGCCGGCAGCGCGCGCGGCGATGCGACCACGACCGCGTTCATCGGCCGCTCCGGACGCGGCAAGACCACCTCGATGATGCTGGCGTGCCTGATCGCCGCGATGCGCGGCGCCTTCGCGCTGATGCTCGGTTTCAAGGGCGATGAGGCAGGTCTGATCCGCGCGGGACAGTACCTCGGGCTGGACTCCCACCACGTCACCTGCGGCACCGACACCCCGGCCGTAGCCGACCTGTTCCGCCTGCTACCCAAGGGCGACGCCGCACTGCAGGTCGTCTCCCAGATGCTGATCATGCTGCCCGAGCGGATGCGCGACGGGGGAGTGGAAACCCACCTGCTCAAGGCATGCAACGCCGTCGCCGAGCTGGACGACCCAGCTTCCTGGCGCGTGTTGGAACTGCTGAAGAACTCCGAAGACGACCTCGCGCAGGAGGCGGGGTACGCGCTGGAAGAGGTCTCGCGCACCCAGCTCGGCGCCCCGCTGCTCGGCGCCCCGCGCGAGGGCGCCTCCCCGCTGCGCCCCGAGCCCGGACTGTGGCTGGTCCAGGTGCCTGGGTTGACGATGCCGCAGGCCGGCACCGTGCCCCGGGACATGACGATGACCGAACGCGTCTCACTGGCGTTGATGCGCGGACTGATCGCCTACGCCCTGTCCACCTCCGCCCGCGCCGACCTGCGCAACCTGCCCAAGGTCGTCGCCGTCCCCGAAGTCCACGTACTCACCGGCACCGACGACGGCCGCCGCTTCCTGGACTACATCGCCCGTACCGGCCGCGCCCTGGACACCTCGCTGGCCATCGACACCCAAGACCCCAAGTCGCTGCTGGGGCTGGACGGCGTGATGGAGGCCATCACCACCGTGTGCGGCTTCGAACAGTCCACCCGAGCCCAACAGGACGCGCTGGCCGAGCTGTTGCGACTCCCGGTCGGCGACGCCAGCCGGGCCCTGATCCACGGCGTCGGCAAGGACGCCCACGGCAACATCCGGCACGGCCACTGCATCGTGAGAGACCGTCGGGACCGCGTGGCGACCATGCAATGGGACGCCCCCAGCGCCGAGTTGCTACACGCCCTGTCAACCAACCCCAAAGACCAGGCAGACCACCACGAACAATCCCACGCCGGCGATCAAAACCAGACCGATGGGCAAGGGTCCGGCCCCACAACGGACCTTTCCAAGGCAGGATCGGAGGCTGCGTCATGACCAACGCTCTCAGCCGAAGGACTGCTCATGAACCTGCGCACCTCCCGCTTCGCCACGACCGTGCTGACCTGCTCCGTACTCGGCGCCCTGGGCGCCTGCAGCGCCAACTCCAGCTCGGACAAGCCCTCCACCCCCGCCACGCCCAGCACCCAGCAACAAGTCACCACAACCGCCCAGAACTTCATGCACGCCTGGATGGCGGTCGAGCCGATGGACGGCAAGACCATGTGCGCGCTGCAGACCAAGGCAGCACGGCCGAACTTCGACGAGGACGGCGGCACCCTTGCCGGCTGCATCGCCCAGCACAAGCGGGACAGCACCGCCGACACCACGGGCGGCGCCTCACGCGCGCCGCTGTCCATCTCCCTCAGCAACGTCCAGGACGTTGCGGCCTCGCAGACCCATCCGGCCGGCAAGGGCGTGTTGGCGACCATGCACCGCGCGGGGGAGAAGCCCTTCCGGTACGCCCTGCGCGTGGTGAAGGACGGTAACCAATGGCACATCGAGCAGAGAAACGACGTCGGCTCCCGATACCGGCACACCGCCGACCCCGTCGCCGCGGTCCTCGCCGAGAGGGAATAGCCCTCACCCTTCGCCTCGGCGCACGGCACCTACGGCCACCGCGGCTGCGCACCCTGATGCTCCCGATCATCGGGATCCTCACCACCGTGATGGTGTTGGCGCCGGCCGCGGCCGCCGACGGCAAGGACACCTACAAGCCGGGCGGCATCGGCGACCTGATGCCCTCCCCGATCAAGCCCCCAGGCCAGGGCACCCTCTTCGAGAGCTACGACCCCGGCGTCTACCAACTCGACAAGCAGCTCTCGGACAACGTGCTGAGCGGCGACCTGGTCGACAGCACCCTGCACGGCGTCGCCTCGATGCTGATGGCGATCCTCACCCTCATCGGACGCGCCGCGGTCGTCGTGGTCCAGTGGTGCTTCAACGTCGTCAGCCTGCCCGAGGTTGAGCCGGCCATCTCCAAGGCGATCGGTGCGGCCGCCGGTCCCATGGCCACCATGTTCCTGCCCGCGGCCGTCGCGGTCGGCGGACTCATCGCCTGGGCCAAGCGCTCCCAGACCAGCCCCCTGGGCCAGATCGCGTGGGTCGCGGCGAGCGCGGCGATCGCCACCACCTTCTTCACCGCCCCCAACACCTGGGTCGAAACGGTGGACAAGACCCGCCAGGCCGGAGCCTCCGTCGCCATGACCACCATCAACGGCGGCCTGTCCGGCAAGTACGAAACCGCCGTCCCGTTCAAGACCCCCGAGCCGCAGTGGTCGGGGAAGGACAAGGACGACACCATCCGCAAAGCCTCCGACGCGGTCTGGCGCACCTACGTCGCCACCCCCTGGTGTGTCGCGGACCTCGGCTCGATCAACGCCTGCCAGAAATGGGGCGCCGAACTCCTGGACCACGGCAGTGACATGGACGAGCGCGAGGACTTCCTCAAGGACAACCTCACCGAGGACACCCTCGGCAAGGGCACCGTCGGCAAGGACGCCGTTGCCTGGCGCCAGGGCCACAACCCCGGAGGCCGGATCGGGGTCCTGGTCCTGGCCATCGTCAGCGCGGGCATCTTCAGCGCCCTGGTGATCCTGCTGGCCATCACCACCCTCGCCAGCCTGCTGGGCACGTTGATGCTGCTCGTCTGCGGTGTGATCTTCGCGTGCCTGTGGTGCATCCCCGGCCGAACCCGCCAGTGGGGCACCTCATGGTTCGAAGCGCTCATCGGCCTGACCGTGGTCTCCTTCACCTCCACCATGCTGCTCGGCTCGGTGATGGTCGTCTCGACCGCACTGCTGAAACTGCTCGGCACCTACGGCTGGCTCATGGTCTCCGCGCTCAACATCGCCACCGCTGCCATGGCGTTCAAGCTCAAGGGCAAGCTCGATGGCATCGTCTCGGCCGGCGGCGCCCAACTCGCCGGCCGCGGTGTGCTCAACACCGTCGGCCGCATGGCCACGATGCGCCGCCTGAACCGCATGGCCAACGCCGGCGGGCGCTCCACCCCCGGCCGCGGCACCCCACCCTCCGGCAAGCCCAACACCAGCACACCGGGCGGCACAGGCCGACGTCCCCAAAACACCGGCACCACGCCCATCCGGGTGGGGCGGACCAGGAGCTACCCGCCGCCGCCCACCTACCCGCAACCCTCCAACCAGCCGCGGCTGACGGCCGGCCCCTACGGCGACTACGCCGCCACCCGCCCCGGCCTGCCCCCCGGTTCAGGCGGCCCTCAAGGCACGGCCGCCACGCGGACGGCGAAGGCGGAACTCGCCCGGACCAAAGCCACCTACCGCCCGGCGCTTCCCGCCCGGGGACCCGGCATGCCCGGCCAACGGCCTGGCCAACGGCCTCCGCTTCCCCCTGGCCACCGCAGCGGCGCGACCTACCCTGTGCGGCCCGGCGAACCCCGGCGCCCCACCATCCCCGACCAGCCCGCCCGGCCCTCGGGCAGCGGCAAGGTGATCCAGGGCACCGTCGTGGGCAAACCCGCCAACCCCGTGGGCGCCAAGTTCCGCTCCTACCCACCGCCCCCGTCCCCACAGCGCGCCGCGGGCACCGCGGCGAACGCCGCCGCCCGGGCAGCCACCGGCAAGCCCCTCGCCCCCCTACCACCAGGCACACGGCGTCCGTCGTGACAGCGCGGCCGGTTCAGTAACCGGCCGCGCCCCACGTCCTCCCGACCCCGGGGCCGGCCGCCCGCCGGGCCGCCGGCCCCGGGGCCGCACGCCACACCCGCGCGGCCCGCCATGCCCCGACACCACCCACGGAGCTTCCGCATGCCCGAGCACACCCCCAACACCCCTCGCACACACCGCAAGACCACCCAACGCAACACCAGCCAGGGCACAGGCCCCGTGCCGCAGACGGCCGCCGAATGGCGCGCAGCACTGCGCAAGGACCCCCTGCCCGACGAAGTCACCGAACTCCCCTTGCGCCAGCGGCGCAGAGCCAAGAAGGCATGGCGCTCCGCCCGACGCGACGAACGCGTCGCGTGGATCAAGGCCGAACGCCGCAAGGTCCCCACCCCCCTCACCGTGCCGATCGTCGCCCTCACCGTCGCCGGCCTGATCGCCGGCGCCGCCTGGCTGTGGCCCCACAACAACGACCAGCCCCCGCTCAAGGCCGCACCCACTCCCAGCGCACACCCGACGACACCCGACAACGAACCCACGCACGCGCCAACCCCAACCCCAACCCCAACCCCCACCAGCGCACACCCGACAACGCCCGACGCCGTAGCCCAGGCGTTCACCACCGCCTACACCACGCGCATCCCGCTGCAAGACGGCACCCACACCGCCGCCGTCCAACGCGCCGCTCCGTATGCCTCCACCGCACTCGTGGACAACCTCAAGCACCACGACGATGCGGACTTCAACAAACTCATCGCCGCTCAAGCCACCCAGGCCAAACCCTCGAAGGTGGAGATAGCCCAACCCACCGAAAAGCAGCGGCCCGCACCCGACACCTCGATCCGCCTCTGGCGCCAAGCCACCGTCACCATCGACGTCAAGGGCACCGACGCCTACCGCTACACCCGCCACCTCACCCTTGAGGTCTCCCGCGCCGACGTCGGCCGCCCCTGGGCTGTCACCCGCGTCCTGGGCGTCGAGGAGTAGCGGTGGACCAGCAGCAGCTCACCCACGCCGCCCTCACCGCCACCAAACTCGCCAAGAAGGGCCTCCTGCTCAAAGTCGGCGCCCTGGCTTGTGCCGTCTTCCTGATCCTGCTGATCCTGGCCGGGGCCTTGCTCCCTTCGCCCGCGGTGGCGTCCTCCAGTTGCGAGGACACCGGCGCCGGCACCGGCTCGGCCACCACCGGATCCAGCGGCGGCACCGCCCAGCCGGCCACCGGCAGCGTTCACGACCAGCAGATCACCAACGCCAAGGCCATCGACCACGTCACCCAGAAACTCGGCCTGTCCGGCAAGGCCACCCTGATCGCGCTGATGACGGCCATGCAGGAATCCACCTTGCAAAACCTCCACTACGGTGACCGCGATTCCCTCGGCCTGTTCCAGCAACGCCCCTCCATGGACTGGGGCACCAAAGAGCAGATCTTGAACCCTGCCTTCGCCACCGAGTCGTTCTTCAAGGGACGCGGCACCAACCCCGGCATGCTCAGCATCGCCAACTGGCCAACCCGCCCGCCTGGCGACGTCGCCCAAGCCGTCCAGAAAAGCAACTTCCCTGGCCTGTATGCCGGCCACGAAACCACCGTCCGCGCCCTGGCCAAGGAGGCCGGCATCAACCTCGCCCGTGGGGGCACCGCCGCCCCCAACGACACTGGCGGCAGCGGCAGTTCCACCACCGCCGACACCTCCGGCGCCGTCCCCAGCACGTGCCCACACCCCAACCCCGAGACCCCCGGCAACGGCGGCGCAGGCGGGACATTCAGCGACGGCAAGCAGACGTGGAAACTGTCCAACCCCCGTTCGGTTCCTGAGGCCATCGCCTGGGCCAAGGCCCATGCCGGCGCCGGCTCCAACAGCGGCTGGTACCAGCGCTGCCTGGCCTTCACCGCCATCGTCTACGGCTGGAACTTCAGCGGCGTCAACTACGCCATCGACCACTTCCACGTCGTCCCCAAGGACATGCAACACCCCGGCGACCGCAACCCCCCACCCGGCGCCTTGCTCTACTGGGACACAGGCCACCGCGCCGGACACATCGCCGTCTACCTCGGCGACGGCAAGGCCGCCTCCAACGACATCCTGCGCCCCGGCTACATCGACATCGTCGACGCCGACCTCTTCGAAAAGAAGTGGGGGGCGAAATACCTCGGCTGGACTGTCCCCGTCTTCCCACGGGCCGGGTGACCGCGGCCGGTGCAACAACCTGGGTACTTGGGCAAGTTGCTGGTGAGCTTCAGTTGAGGAGACGGGCGAGCGTGATCGTCCAGCCGCCGTCCAGGAGGAGCAACAGCAGGAATCCAACGCCGACGGCGGCGTTGACTGACCAGCTCTCCAGGGCGTCTCGCTCCGTGCGCTCTCCCCACCAACCAAGCAGGGCAAGGACGGGCACCACGAGAGCGGTGACACCGGCCATAGCGAACCAGGTGCCTGCGGAAGCGTGCGCGATGGCTTCGCCACGGAAGAAGGCGAGCGCTGCCGGGATGCCCAGGCCAGCGAAGGCGCCGAAGGCGAGAAACGAGGGCAGTTCCTGGGCGAGCACTCCGCGCCACGGGTCATCGGTTGCTCTGGTCATAGCGTGACCGTATACCGGGGGCGCCCGGCGGCCGTCCACGCGTCCGGCCGATGCTGCCGCCGCCGGGCCCTTCATCTTCAAAGGGCGTCTGGACCACGGGAAGAAGGACTCGTCCACAGCACCACCGCTCACCGCTCCATGCGGTGTGGTCTATCCACAGGGTGCATCGAAAAGGATGTTCTTCGACGCCACCGCCGTGGGCGGTCGGTGTGTCCTGTACCCGATGTGGAGAGGTCGAACTCCTCCATGCGTAAGACCTGTACGCGCGTGCTGCGCCGTGCCGCGGCCACCGCGGCCGTCGTCGCCACTGCCGGCATCCTGGCAACCCCCAACGCCTCGGCCGCCGAGCAGATAACCCCGGCCAAGCCGACTGCGAGCGCTCCCGACAAGGCGCCGGAGGCCGACAAGTCCGCGGCCCCCGACACCGAGCCGACTAACGAGCCCGGCACGGACCCGAGCGATGGCACTGACCCTGGAAAGGATCCGAGCACCGGCACGGACCCGGGAACCGATCCCAGTACTGACCCTGGCACCGATCCCGGTACAGACCCGGCCCCGGACCCCGAGCCGTCGCAGGACCCCAAGCCGGACCCAACCCCGGACCCGGGCACCGACCCTTCACACAAGCCCGACCCCACCCCTGACCCGACCACTGACCCGGGAGACGGCAGCGAGGGATCGGAGACAGACGGTGGTTCAGGCCACACGCCCAACTCCGATCACCACAACGGAAGTTCGGGAACTGGAGGCGGTTCCGGACACAAGCCCGACACCGGCAATGACGCGGGAAGCAGGGGCATCAGCGGCGGATCATCCACCGGCAGTTCGTCCGGTGCGACGGAGCCGGACGGCACCGACGGATCGACTGGATCGCCGAGCAACCGCTCAGCGGACCAGACCCTCGCCAAGGACAAGGACGCCCCCAGCTCCTTGCCGGGCGCCAGCCTGGCTGCCACCGGGGCCTCGTCCAGCGGAGAACTTGGCCTTGCCGCCGGCGGGCTCCTCGCCGTCGGCCTTGCGACGGTAGGCGCAGCTGGGTACAGCAAGCGGCGCACGGCACGCTCCAACAAGCCTGAATCTGCCTGACGTTGCTCACCAGGCCGTCGGGGTGAGGACCCAGGTCCACCCCGACGGCCCCCGGCCACACCGACTCTGGACTGGTGCAACGGCCACACCGCTCCGCTCGCCTGCTGTGAAAGGGCCTGCTGTGACTGACTTGACTCTCGCTGCCGCCTGGCTTTCGGCCCGGCTCGGGCAGCGCCGACCTGCCCTGGGTGTCTTCCTGCCGGCCGGCTTCCCCGCCCCACGCCGCGACGTTGAGGTCCTGCGGGCCTTCGTCAACCGTGGCGCAGACGTCCTGGAGGTGGCGGTCCCGTACTCCGACGCCTACCTAGACGGCCCCGAGATCTGCGAGGCGTATCACCGTTCCCTCCGCCAGGGCACGACGGTGGCCGATGTACTGGAGACGATCCGTCAGACCGTCGCCACCACCTGGGCGGCCGTCGTGGCCCTCAGCTACTGGGGGCCGGTGGCTCAGTATGGGCCCGACCGGTTCGCCCGGGATCTCGCTCAAGCCGGCGCAGCCGGGGCGATGATCCCGGATCTGCCGCTGGAGGAAGCAGGTTGCTGGCTGAAGGCCGCACGTGCTGCCGGCTTGCACACCCCGCAGTTCGTCTCCCGCCGTGCTGACGACGCCCGGCTGGCCCGGGTCTGCTCCGCTGCCTCGGGATGGGTCTACGCCCCCGCGGTCGATGCGCCCACCGGCTATCAGGGGGAGCTGGACCCACAGGCCCTGGGGCAGTTCGCCAAACGGCTCCGACAGGTCACCCAAGCCCCCGTGGTCTCCGGCGTCGGCGTCCGCACCCCGCAGCAGGCCGCCAGCCTGGCCGCGTACGTGGACGGCGTCATGGTCGGCTCGGCCGTCATCCGCCCACTGCTGGACCGAGCAGACCGCGACGGCGTGGCCGAAGCCGCGGACCAGATCGCGGCGTTCGCCGCCGCGATCCGCACGCCACCGACCACACCGCCTCCGCTGTAAGCGGTCACCAACGGCAGTCCGGCACCCCGTCACTACCAACAAAGAAAGGTCCGCGCTCGTGACGACCCGCACTTCCAGAGCCGCCCTGGCCGCCCTCCTACTCACCGGCGCGCTGGCCGGCTGCTCCACGACCGCGGCGAACACGCAGGAGGAACCGCCTGCCCAGGGCACCGTCCGTGCCGCGCTCGCCGATCTTCCGGTGCACAAGACCACGGCGAAGGACGGGTACGACCGTGTCGCGAAGTTCGGCACGGCCTGGTCGGACAAGACCAACGCCCCCGGCTCCAACAACGCCTGTGATACCCGCAACGACGTATTGAAACGGGACCTGTTGGATGTGCAGTTCAGGGGCACGTCGACGTGTGTCGTCAGCTCGGGAACGCTGAAGAAAGATCCGTACACCGGTAAGCGCATCACCTTCGTCCGAGGCCCGCACACCTCCGGATCCATCGATGTGGATCACGCCGTCGCGCTGTCGCAGGCATGGAAGTCCGGTGCCCAGCAGCTCTCGCAGGCAGAGCGTGCCGCGCTCGCGAACGATCCGCTGAACCTGATCGCCGTGGACGGGCCGGCCAACCGGCAGAAGGGAGACAAGGACGCCTCACAGTGGCTGCCGCCCAACACCGAGTTCCAGTGCCCCTATGTCGCCCGCCAAGTGGCGGTGAAGAAGAAGTACCGGCTGTGGGTCAACCCGGACGAGAAGAAGGCGATGAGCCGCGTCCTGGAGACCTGCCCCAGCCAAGTTCTGCCGACCGAGGACACCCTCGGCGTCGCGATCCCGAAGTAGGAGGAGAGACATGCAGCCTGCCCACCCCACACCCCGCCGCCGAGCAGCGACCGCGCCTCCACGGCCCAGGTCGCCGCTACCCGACTACCGGAACATCTTCCTCGAACCCCGATACACCGACCCCCGAGTCCAACAGGCTTTTGAGGAGGCCCAGCAAGAGGAGAAGCCGGCCCGTTCACTGCGCCGGCGCTGAACTTCAGCGCCGGGCCCTCCTCCGGCTGTCGCTGACCTGGGGCGGAACGCACGCCATCATCGAGGCATGACCCGTGATCTCCCGCACCCACTGCACAAGCCCAACAGCGACCACGCCGGGGACGACCTCACGCTGCATGCTGCTCCCCGAACCCGCATCATCGACGACCACATGTTTGTCGGCGCGGAATTCGGCTCCGAGCAGGCCACCTTCCGGCTGCAGTTGTTCACGGCACCCGGGGCCCGGCCTGTCGCGGTGGCGACCCAACTGCCGCAAGAGGGAGCGAGCCTGGCCAACATGGCCGAGCGCTACGCGGCCGTCGTGTGGCGGCGCCACTGCCCCGAGGAAGCCGACCCGCCTTTGTGGATACAGCGCCTGCTCGACGGCGAAGACGGCCAGGGCGCCGTCTTCGAGCGGGTCTCCTTCGACACGGTAGGCCGCCACCAGCTCGCGAACCCGGAGTGGCACGACCTGACCGACGACCAGCTGCACCGGCTCGTCGGCCAGGTGGTGGACGGCAGCCGCGGCGCCGGCTACGTCCCACCGGAACCCGAGCCGGAGGCCGTACCGGTCCACGAGGTGACCGCCGTGGCGGATCTACCGGAACCGCATCCCTTCCGCACGCCCAACTGCATGCCCCAACGAGGGCCGCTGCAAGGGCGGTTGACGGGTACCTCGCGGGCTGTTCCGGGGTGCTGCTGGTATCACGACCACGACTGGCACGCCGTGTGTGAGCAGGCCGTCCGACTCGTTCAGGATGCCCAGCGAGTCGGCATCACCGGTCGTGACCTCGCCCCGCACGCATTGCAACGCGCACGGCAGGAGGCCACCTCAGAGCCGAATCTGGAGGCGCTGCGTACCCTGCTCGCCCCGGAGACCGCGATCACGGCCAACACCATCTACACCAACGGACAACACCGCGTCCGGGCCATGCGGGACGCGGGCGTGGAGCGCACCGTCACCGTGCGCTGGGAGTACCCCCAAAACAACGCCGAGTAAGGCGAAGGCCCCATCCCGCCCGCCAGCCGCGCGGAGCCTACAACTCAGCGTGTCCGGCGTACGCTGCGGCAGTGGCCAGCGGGTCCTGAACGTTCGCGATCCGGGAGAGCCTGCCGCGCTGCTCGCCGATCCCCCGAGTTCCCGCCAAAGGACGCAACACCGCAGGCCAGACTTCCGCGACCGGCTGCGCATACGCGCGGCCCGCCAGGACGATCACCGTCTTCGCCCTCTCCAGGCCCAGGATCTGGACTTGGCGCCGTAGCTGTTGGCCATCCACCGAACCGGGCTGTCCCACGCGCAGGTCGTACGGAGCGATCCGGTCCTCCAAGGCAATCAGGCCGAACTTGGCGGACAGCACCCGCAGTTCGCCGCCGCAGCGGATCAACGCTTCGCCGGCACGGCGGCACATGCGGTGATAGGAACCAGCTGCGTACAGCTCGCCCGCGGGCAGCGCCGATCCGACCGCCATCGCGGTCTTCACGGCGCTGCACGGGATGATCACCAGCAGCTCAGGCGGCACCGGCAAGAACCTGCTCCGGGGACTGCGGCTGGGCTGGTCTCCGAAGGCCGCGGATGCCCTCGATTTCGGGCCGGGCCAACTGGTCATGGCTCAGCGACGGCAGCGGCGGCAACCACCGTGCACCGACGCCGGGAGCAAAGGGCGGGCGCCATCGTTTCGCGTCGGTGCCCAGGGCCTGCGCCATCCTCCAACGACGACTTCGGGCCCGGCGCCGCCACTTTGGCAGCGGTGCTCCGTCCGCACGGTCCAGGAGCGCCAGCTCCAGAGGGTCGTTGAACTGTGCCAACGCCTGCTCGTACCCCCAACGGGCTTCGTCGCCGCCGGCACCGGACACCGGCTCGGCGGCCGCCTCCGGCGCCTCCTCGACGGGGGCATCCGCCGCAGGGCCGGCCATCTCCAGCAACTCGTCCACGGTGTCCGGGACGGTCGTGGCAGAGGCGTCGTTCGCCGACTCGTCCTCGACGATGGCGGGTTCGGTGAACGGGACGCGGGCGAGCTGGGCCTGGACCTCGTCCTCGGGAACGTGCCACGGATCGACGCCGCCGAACGTCTCCCACACCTCAGCGGCCACGGCCTTGGCCTGTTCCCACAGCGGGCGGGAGCTGTCGCGGCGCGGCGCGTCAGGAACGCCGGTGCGCAGGAAGCCCACCAGGGCGGTGAGGACCTCGGCGCGGAACTCCTTCGCCCTGATCGCCAGCGTCGTCGGGTCCTCGTACTCCAGATGCCCGGAGAAGACCGTGAGCAAGGAACGGCGCCAGGAACCGAAGGCCCGCGCGGCGCGCGTGGCCAGACGCTCGACGGCCGTCAGCACGCGCGGCAGCGCGACCAGGTAGCGAGCCATCGCCCGCCGCGGTCCCCAGACCTGCAGACGTCGATCGTCGGGGTGACCGAACCGCTCGCCGTTGCCCCAGTTTTCCTGGTACACCGACCAGCGGGGGTTGAGCTTGAACGGGGTGGAGTAGCTGAGCCCGTAGAGCGAGGCGAGTTCGAGGGCGGCGTGCTTGTGCTCCACCGCCCGGCGCTTGTTGCCGGCGGGGAAGGACAGCTCCACATCAAGGCGACGGGGACCCATCGCATACAGGCGGGGGATGTCGACGTACGTACGGGCAGTCACGCAGATACCTTCCGAATCGGTGTGTAAGGCAAGCCGGCGCCGGGCCGGCGCCGGCCGCGCTAGTTGGCGGTGAGGGAGTGGAGGCGGGCGCGCAGCTCCTCCGGGAAGTCGGCGACCAGGCGCGCACCGCTGGGATACGAGGAGCCGAGCAGGACGGCCACGCCGCGCAGCCCGGCGGGCCCGGCATGTGCCGAAGCAGCCAGGAAGCGCTCGGTGACGAGGTTGCGAGGCAGCACGACGGCATCGTCGGGGTGAAGCGTGATGACGCACAGGCCGCGAGTGCTGCCCCGCACGGCGTAGTGGGCGTGCCGGGGCGTCCCGCCGAGGTCATCGCGCAGCATCTGCTCGCGCTCCAGCCACCGGCCGGGCAACGGGAGGTTGCTGCGCGTGCCGTCCGGGTCAATACGGACGGCATTGACTCCCGGGATCATGCGGATTCCTCCTTCTGGTCGGGCAGTTCGCGTCAGGAACGCAGGGTGATGCGCAGGCTCTCGCAGTGGCTCGGCTCGGCCTCGTCAGCGATGTCGTCCAAGTCCTCCTCGATCTCGGTTCCGCTGAGATCGACGGGGATGGTTTCGGTGCGGCCGCCGTAGTGGAACACCGGATCAGCCACCTCCCACTCGGCCCCGGTCAAGGGCAGATAGCGGAAGGTCACGGCATCCGGTACGGGCAGGCCGGTGGTTGCGATCCAGTCGTGCAGATGCTCGCGCAGCGCCTCCCACAGCTTGTCCGGCACCGGGTAGAGGCCCGGACGGTGGTCGGCCAGCGGCCGGCCCTGCCGGTCGTGCCCGCACCTATCGCACAGCTCGACGAGGCGGGCATTGTCGAGCAGGCACGCCGCGTTGCGGCACTGCCACAGCAAGCCGCACTTGCGGGCAACCTCCCGGAGCGCCGGCTCCTGATGGTCATCGGCCGCTGCCAGGAGCGCGCTCAGGTCGTCGACGGTCGGCATGGGGGACCTCCGGGGGAAGGCGGCGGTGCGCCAGGGATCGGAGCCGGGCGCACCGACGCGCGGATCGGCCTCGTGCTCAAGGCACGGCGATCTGCGTGGTGTTGGGCGGAGTAGTTGGTGGTGTCGGGTTACGCGTCGTTGACGTGGTGCGCCAGGGTGTGTTGCTGGGCGGCTGTCGCGGCGTGCTCGGCCGTGATGGCGAGCGAGCCGGCGCCGCATTCACGCGGGCCTTGGCCGCGATCCACCTCCGTGGTGCACCACCAGGCATACGGGAAGCGGGAGCTTCCTGTTTCGCGGGTTTTCCACGACGGCAGATGGCGAGGGACGGTGGGCTGGGCGGGTTCGAACCGCCGGTCAGGCTCGGCGCCTTGGGCGGCCGTCTCCAGGAAGACGGCCGCCTCGACGTTCATCTCGTTCGTCATGTCACGCCGTGACGGTCTGCGGTTCCTGTTCGTCGCGAACAGGCTCATCGCTCGCCGGGGCCTTGGGCATGTAGTCCAAGGTGGCCTGTACTACCGGCTTGAGCGTGGCGCCGTTCTCGGCGAAGGTCCCGCCGCCGTTGTAGAGCGCAAGGCCGAACTGGTCCCCCAGGTTGACCGCCGTCCGCTTGAGCGCCTGGGAGAGGGCCTTCTTCAACGCCAGGTCGTGTGCGTCGCCCAGCGAAGGCTGGTTGACGGCATCGCCCGTCGCGCCATCCTCGAAGACGGCCAGCTCGTTCCCGTACGGGTCACGAATGCGCAGCCGCAGCAGTACGCGGTAGACGACGGTGTAGCGGGGCCGCGCGTTGCCGTTGCCCCCAGATTCCAGCTCACGTACGAGGGCGCAGTCGATGATCTCGTCGCTCCAGCCGCCGATGCCGAAGATGCGGGTGAGCCAGCGGCGTACGTCCCATGCGGCGAGGTAGGACTGACCGTTGGCATGCTGGACGCGGTAACGCTCCAGAGGGCGCAGCAGGTAGTCCCGCTGGGTCGGGTTCAGACCACGGCTATGCTGGGGGGCGGAAGTATCGGGCTGCGGATGCGTCTTGGTGTCCGTCAAGGTTCCTCCGGAACCGCTCGTGTGCTTCCAGTGAGTGATCCCGGTGCCGGCCTAGAGATGTCCAGTCGCGAAGCCGGCGCCGGGGCAGCGCCTTATGACACCTAAAACTATACCACTATTGTGGTGTTCCCGCAGGTCAGAACTTGACCGAGGGGTCCTTCTTCCTGAAGTAGCCGTTGAGTGTCCGGCCAAACCAGTAGGACCGGCCCAACTCGTCGGTGTCATCCGGGTCTGGGAACGTCTCGTCCCGGTGGCGACGCATCTCCACCGTCTCCGTATTCGTGCCCATCGCTTCCGCGATGTGATTGGTGTAGATACGGCGCCGCGCCCCTGGCCGCGGATCGATGGTTGGCGCCACGGGTAGCCAGCGGCCGACGATTTCCTGGATCTCTGGGATGAACTCCCCCTTGGCGTCCATGTAGCCGACCGCTTTCCAGAACGCGACGACCACCGACCGTGGGTAGCGCGGCCGTGTCGCGTCCGCCTCGGGGATCTCGATCCCCTTGGCTTCGGCGATCGCGCGAAGAGGCGAGGGGGTCACCTTTCCTCTTTGGGTTCGCCCTTTGTGCCACCGCTGGGCTGTTTGGCGAGCGACGCCCGCCTCGCGAGCGATGTCCGTCAGGCTCATCGAATCATCTTTGCTGGTCACGCGCGCATCCTGTCTCCTAAGACTTTCCTCGCCACGAGGCTACGACAGAATGCCCGCCCAAGGTGCTCCCGTGGAAACGACACCAGCGGCACGGGGAAGACGATGGTGAGCCACACGGGCTGTGCAACGAGGAGGCCGTGGTTGGGGAACCGATCAGCGGGCAGAGGCCCTTCACCCGGCGATCGTGCGTGCTCCGGCGTTCCGGTGTGTGCGCTGCGGCGGCATGGCGCCCTTCGCGGGGCGAGTGCTGTAACGGGTTTCCCCTCGGGACGGGCGCGCCGCCCGCGCCGCCCGCGCGGACTTCCGCTCTGCCCTCGCCTTCGTCGACCCGCGTGCCGGTGGTGTGCGCCTGGCTCGGTATCCGCCGGTGGCTGTCCAACTGGTCGCTGATCGCTCCCCAGTTGGCGTTCGTGTCGGTCAACACCCTTGTTGGGCAGCGCGGATGAGCTGTGCGTCGGGCGGGAGGACTGCCTCTTCCTGCTCGACGCGGCGCTTCGAGTCGTCGCTGGCTGGCCTCCCGGCCGCCCGAAGGACGGCCGGGAGAGGTGAGAACGACGGTCAGTGGAGGATCCCGGCGCCGCGGGCGGCCGCGAGCCACGGGCCGAAGTCGGCGGTGATACCCGCGTAGAACTCCTCGTCGGTAACGAGATGGGGGTCCAGGGCGTGGAAGAAGCCGGCGTTGTCGACCGCCCGGCCGCTCAGATCATCCAACTTCTCCAAGAACGCGACGTCCTTGCCGAAGCCGACGAAAACCCAAAACAGAGGCAGGTTCGAGGCGGAGCGCAGCGCCCTCGCGGCGGCAGCCCGGTTGCTGGGGCTGCCGTCGGTCTGGAAGATGACGAAGGCGGGGTCGGTGGCGCCAGATGCCTGGTAATGCTCGATCACGGCCTGGATGGCGTGTTCGTAGTAGGTCAGGCCCATGTGGCCCAGGCGCTGGTGGACCTGCTCGATGCGCCCCGCGTAGTTGTCCAGGGTCACCTCGGTCGTGCCGTCGATCTTGGTGGAGAAGAAGACGACCGGGACAGTGCCGTCGTCGTCCAAGTTGGCCGACAGACCAAGAGCCTGCTCAGCCAAGTGCTGGAGGGTGCCGTCCTTGTAGTACGGGCGCATGGAGCCCGAACGGTCGAGCACCAGGTAGACCGCGGCACGCTGGCCCGTCAGGCCGTGCTTGTCCAGGCTGACCTTCGCCTTCTTGGTGAGGTCGATCACCGAGGACGACGGTGCGACTTGCGGTGCGGTGGAAGTGGAGCCGAAGAGGTTCTTGAACACCGGTATCTCCTACGAGTTGCTGATACGTGTCTGCAAGGACGGGTGAGCAGGGAGCCGAGCATGCGTCAGATGGCCTGTGGACAGCGCACACACACCACCCGACCCCTCTGGAGTGGCTGGAGCCGGCTGCTAGACGGGGCTCGGGCCAGGTTGCTGGGCCGTCATAGGGGGTGGTGGCCGGTACTGCACTGAGGGGAACTCCCGGAGCGGCAGATTCGGATGGTGCGCTCCAACTGATCAGCGTTCTTGCGGTCCCAGTCCGCGGCCCGCTCCTGGTGACTGGTACGGCTGTCCATGATGGGGGTGCCGCCCGGCCATTCCGACGGGTTCCAGGGGCTGTAGTGGTTGTCCCGCCAGCTGCGAGCAATCGTGGCGTGGGCACGGCACAGGTCGCTGGGGATCGGCGTGGTCAGCATGCCGTCCCCCAGCGCGGCGGCCGAAGTGCACTCGGTTGTCGTGCATTTGGACGGCACTGACCTCCTCGTCCCAGTAGCGGAGTCCGGCGGCACGCCCGCGTGTGCCAGCCCGGGGCTGCAGGGGCGGTTCCTGTTCATGTTCGGCGCCTTCCTCGTCGGTGGAATGGGGCGGGAGGTTGGGGCGGAGGGGCGGGTCAGCAGCAGCAGTACGACCCCCGCCCCTCCAGCCCCGTGGCCGGGGAGTAGCGGCCCGGCCGGTCTAGGGGAAGGGCGTGACGGAGGAGCGGCGCGCGTGCTCGGGGAAGTGACTGCGGGGGCGGATGCCGTTGGCGGGCCACAGGTCGTAGCGCTGAACGGGCAGGCCGCGCAACTTTCGATCGAAGCAGCGGCGGCATTCGCAAGGGTGGGCGATCCGCTTTCCGCGGTAGGCGGCCAAGGAGTCGTGGTAGGTGACCGGGGTGCCGGGGCGGAGAGGTGCGAGAGTGCTCACGTGCGTCCTAACTGCTGCTAGAAGGTCGGGGCGCCGCCCCTTTGACACCTAAGACTCTATTAGAGTGCACCAGAGAATGCAAGCCTTAGGTGTCACGCGGTGGTGTTCGCTGTGGGTTCGATGGCGTGGCGCACTCTGTGGTCAGCTCTTGTTGAAGGCGGCGGTGTACTGGTCGGCCCAGGCGGCGCAGTCACGGCACCGCTCACTGGTGTAAGCCGGACGGCCATACCGCCGCTTCGGCCCGAAGGTGCAAGCCCGCACGGCCCCGTCGACGGCACGGAGCAGAGTGGCCACTGCGCCTCCCAGATGGTCGGGGAGGTCGGCGGTGAGCACCGTCGCGTTGTGGGCGTCCTTGAGGATCAGGTGACCTGCACTCTGGCCGAAGCTGACCATGTGCGGCGCCAGGACGCAGTCGGCCTCGAACATCGCGGGAACTCCGTCGAGTCGCAGAGCGCCAGTCAAGGCGCTCTGCCGGAAAGCGCGAGCTGTCCCTCGGTACCTGCGAGCCGGCTGCGGCCGCCCGTCGCAGCCCAGGGCGCCGACGCGGCGCCCGACGTCGATGTCGGCGGCGGCCGCGTCGAGCTCGTTCGCCCACTGCCACAGCGTGGCGGGGGCCTCCCGGTGCGGGGCGGGGTTGCGGGTGTAATCGGGCATCGTGGCGCTCCTGGCGTTGGCGGATTGCTGATGTGGTTGGGGCGCGAGCAAAATCGGAGACCGGCTGCGCACAAGGCGATAGACGGTCGTGCCATGGCTGCGCCGCGGGGCGCGCTCGGCGGCCCGGTGCTGGCGTACTGGAAGTGGTCCTCGTCGCGGTGGGCCCGTATCTCGCGGTGGGGCCGGGCCCTGGGTAGGGCCCGGCGGTCAGGTCAGTGCGAGCGGATGCCCGGGCAGCAGTGGTCGTCGGGGTACGTATGGGTGGGGCGAAGGTTGCGCAGGAGCTGGCCGAGCCTGGTCAGTTCACCGTCGAGCGCGAAGGCGGCGTGCTGGTCGCCGCGCGCTTCGGCCGCCCTGCTCAGTTCGCGGACTTCAGCCATACGGACCTTGATTTCGGTACTCGTCTGGGGAGTTGCGGTGGTCATCGCGGCCCTTCCTGTCGCTCGCCTGTGTCACCTAAGACTCTACGTGTAGCGATGCCGAAAGGGCAAGTCTTAGGTGTCGAACAAGATTGGGGCTGAAGGCGACCAAAGAGCTGCAGGAAAGTGCGAAGCAAAGGGTGAATGCAGGCCCCAGTCGGGCTGGTTCGGGGAGGCCAATGGCCCCTCCCGGGGGAGAGGCCAAAGGGTTCACCCGGGCCCGAGGCTGTGGGTACCGTTTTGACGGAGGCGTGCAGAACGGAGCTCATGTTCACCGTGGGCTTTCGGGCCGAGCACGGCCACGGTCCCCCGTACCACCAACTGTGCGCGGGCCTGGGCCGGGACCTAGGAGGCTTGCTGCGCGACTTCATCGTCAAGCGACTGTGGCGAATGAATAGCTGAACGAGACGGCCCCGGCGCCGTGGACACTGCGCCCAGGACCGGACGCTCAGGCTCAGGGCATCGCCCTGCCCAAGGAGCGGAGTTCGACTGCTGCCGCTCACGCCCAGTCGTAGCCACGCAGGCAGGCACCGAACTGGACCGCACACAGTGCGCGTGGCGAGCGGGCTTCTTCTCCGTCAGGCTTGATGGAGCCGGGAGCCGGGTGGCGTCAAGCGCCCTCGTACACCCAGGCCCGGCCGGTCTGGCGGTATTCCTCTACAGGGATAGGTTCGACGCCGGTCCGCATACGGGCGGTGTAGAGCAGGCCGTCGAGGTGGTCGATCTCGTGGTGGATGAGGCGGGCGAGGCCGCGTTCGTACACCGTGGTCACAGTCTCGCCGGCCAGGGCCGTGGTCTCCACGGTGATCTTCAACGGACGGGGTACGAGGCCGCGGACGTCGAAGAAGCTCAGACAGCCCTCGTATTGCTCGTCCATCTCGTCGGAGCGGGTGGTGATCTGCGGGTTGAGCAGGATGATGGCAGGGGCGTCGCCAGGCGGCTGGACGACGGCGGCGGCGCGTGCGATACCGATCTGCGGCGCCGCGATGCCCATGCCCTTGGCGAAGGGGTGGACCTGTCCGATCCGCTCCATGGCGGCGAACAGTTCGTCCACGGCGCGCTCGGCCTGGTCACGCTCAGCAGGCAAATCGAAGGTGCTGGCGGCTTCGGCGAGGATGCCAGCGCCGTGCTGGACGACTCCGAGGTCTCGCATGCGTTGGCTGGGCCGGACGTCAATCACCTGAACTCCCCTTGATTCATGTCGTGTTCGGGACGTGCCCGGAACCTCCATTCCAAACGGTACCGAGCGTGTAGTGCGGGTGCGGTCGTGTTCCAAGTGAATTGCCGGTGCTCGCCATCGTCGCTTCGTACGGGAGGGGTCCGCAGCGGGGAGGCTTCGGCGGTCATGGAGGTTTCAGTGCCCCATACGACCGGGTCGAGGGCGTCAGGGAAAACAAGCTGGACTTCCAGCTGTTCGGTGGGCAAACGGACGGCCCGCTGGAACCAGTTGCCCCACTTGTCATCGCCGACGGTGTAGGCGTATTCGATCCACACGGACTCGCCGGGGTAGAGCGGGAAGCGGCCGTGTTCGTTGTCGAACAGCAGCCAGACTTCCTTGAAGGCGTCACGGTCGTGCTTGGCCTGCCAGCGCATCGCTTCGCCGCGACAGGTGGCGGTGAGGTCGAGTTCATCCCAGGTCAGCGGGTGGACGCGGTAGTGGGCGTTGGACCGCTCGGGGTCGCCGGGGTAGCGGTCGACGGAGATGCGGATCAGGTAGCGGGTGACCGGTTCGTCGCCGGTGTTCCGCAGCAGCCGTCTCATGGTGAGTCGGTAGCAGTGGCCGTCGTACTGGAGGCGGGCAGCGTCGTGTTCGACGACAAGGGCGGACCCGGTGGCGTACGGCTGCTCGTGCCTGCGCTGGGCCGGAGGGGCTAGAGATTGGCGCCGGGACTTTGCCCGGGCCTGCTCATAGTCGCACCAGCGCCGCCAGATCGCCTTCCCGGCGTTCAGTTGCTCGTCGGCGAGTCGGGCGAACTCCTCGGTGGGCTTGTGGCGGCCGGACTCGACATGGCTGACGTATGACGGGTCGAAGCCCATGGCCTCGGCTAAGGCCCGCTTGGACATACCGCGTACTTCCCGCCACCGCGCGACCTCTGCCGCGAAGTTCTCGGCCGCCTGCTCGACGGTGATCTCCTCGTCCTGCGCATCCATCGAAGCCCCGCCCCGCGTCACTTGGTAGTGAACATGAATGAACCGTGAGTGACCTCAGTTCATCATCCCATCACGGCCAGCGTCAGCGCTTTCCTTCCCTCACCGACCCGGATCGACCCTTCCGGGCAGACGAGGGAGGCGACGCCTCATGCGCGTGCTGTATCTGCTCAACATCTCCAACCCCGACCGGCTGTCTTCCGACTCCGGATGGATCTTCGCGGACCTACTCGCCCCCGCTCTGGCCGATGCCGGTGCCGAGGTAACCGTCGCGGCTCCGGCTGCAGCTGGGGACGCCCGCTGCGGCTTCCACCAGACGAAGGTTCCGGGGACGAAGTACCGCGCCCGGTTCTCCGCGGACATCGACGAGTTGGTGGACCTGATCCGCGAGACCAGGCCGGACGCGGTGGTGGCCAACCAGATTGAGGAAGCCCCGGCCGTCCGAACGGCCCTGCTGGAGGTCGGCTCGGACGCTGTGCTGGCCGGCTACTGCCACTACCTGCCCTTCTCCTTCAACGGCGGCGGTCAGCTTCTGCTCGACCCCGCGTTGAACGACGCGGGCCTGGGCCGGCCGGTGCTGCTGGCGTTCGCCGCCGGGCTGGCGGCCTGCGACCGAGTCATGGTCCACTCCGCCACGGCCGCCTCCTGGACCTCGGCCGCAGCCGCCCGCATGACCGTGGACCTCGGCGACAAGCTGCGGGTGGTGCCCGCACCACGCGACGAGCGCCTGGTCCGCGGCCCCGCAACAGCCCGCTGCCGGGAGGGCGTTGCGCCGATCGGCGTCTACAACCACAGGCTGTACGCGCACTACGGCACCGAGCAGTTCGTGAACCTCGCCCGCGACCTGGTGGCCTCCGGCACCGTCCGGCTGCGGGTGATGGACCTGTTCGGCAAGCGCCGGTCCGAGCGCACGGGCCTGGACGACAGTCCCGAGAAGATGCGCGACCAACTCGCCGCCCTGCCGCACGTCCAGGTCGTCTCCGACCGGGGCGACCGCGTCCGCTACAAGAACCTGCTGGCCGGCACCCGCTTCGGCATCGCCCCGTTCCGCCCCGGCTGCCCCTGGTCCATGTCCGTGATCGACTGCCAGGGCATGGGCCTGCCGGTCATCTCACCCCAGCTGGGTTGGCTCGCCGAACACATCGATCCCGAGCTGTGCTTCACCACGCCGGCCGAGGCCGTCGCCCTGGCCGAACGGCTCGCCACGGACGACGAGTTCCACGCGCTGCACGCCAAGCGGGCCCACGCCTCCACCGCCGACTTCGCCCCCGCCCTGGTCGCTGCCCGCTACCTGGAGGCCCTGTCATGACCGAGTTCGACGCGGTCTTCCTCTCCTACGACGAGCCGATGGCCAACTCCCTCCACGCCCGCGCGCAGCGGACGCTCGGCGGCACGGTCAAGCGCCTGCACGGGGTGCACGGGATGCGCCGGGCCTACCGGCTGTGCGCCGAAGTCGTCGACCGTGAACAGTTCTTCCTCGCCGACGGCGACTTCGCCATCGACACGGGCTTCGACCCGGCCGCCGTCGAGCCGCTGGACGAGGACGTGTCCATGCGGGTGTGGCGTGCGGTCAACCCGGTCAACGGGCTGGCCTACGGCTACGGCGGTCTGAAGCTGATCCGCCGCAGCGCCCTGCGCGCGATGGGCCAGGCCGTGGATGTCCTCGCGGCCCTGCCCGGCCGCATCGAGTTCACCGGGCAGACCGCGGGCATCACCAGGTTCAACCAGAGCCCCTTCCGCGCCTGGAAGGCCGGTTTCCGCGAGTGCGCGATGCTCGCCCGCGGCAGCGAATACGGCATGGCCAACGACGCCGCCCGCCAGCGGGTTCAGGCGTGGACGACCAGCCGGGACGGGGAGTTCGCCGCCTATGCCGCCGCGGGGGCCCGGGAGGGCATCGCCTTCGCCCGCGAGGCCGCCCGCGACGTGAAGCGGTTCGACCACCTCAACGACCCGTCCTGGCTGCGGGCCCAGTTCGTCGCCACCCATGGGGACCAGGTGGTCTCCGGATGACCAGCCCGCTCGTGCTCATCGAGCCGTACGCCGACCGCCTAGGCGGCCACCATCAGCGCACCCTCGTGGCACTCGCCCAGGCCCGGCCCGGCAGCCTGGTCATTGCCCCGCACGGAATCGCCCGTGAGGAGGCGAGGGTCCTGCGCCAGGCCGGTGCCCATCTGGTGACCTCCCCGGCCGGGCTCCGGGCGTCCGTGCTGCTGGCCGCCTCCCACCTCGCCGCGGGGCTTTCTGCGGCCGGGCAGTGGATCTTCCGCTCGCGCCGATGGCCCCGCCTCCTGCGGCGGCTGCCGCACCAGATCACCCTGGTCGCCCGTCTCCTCGCGGAGGCGTCCGCTCTGCGGTGTGCCCGCCGCCTTCAGGCAGGGATCGAGGCGGTGGTGATCCTGACCGCGAGCGAGGCCCTGCACGGGGCCGCCGCCCTCCTCGGCGGCCTGCCGCACCTGCGGTACCTCCACGAGCAGGTCACCACCGAGGACGCCGTGGTGCGGCTGCTCGGCCGGCTCGCCCGCTGGGGCGAGAGGCAGGTTGTCGCGGTGTACCCGACGCAGGCTGTGGGCGATCAGTTCACCGCGGCCTTCCCTGACCTGCCCGGGGTGGTGCGGGCCTTCGCCGTCGACGACGGCCGCCGCCTGACCGACGCCGAACGCATAGGCGGCCGGGCGGCCTTCGACATCCCCGCCGTCGAAGCTGTGGTGTGCCTGATCGGCGGCTGGTGGCCCTACAAGGACATCGCCACCATCGACGCCGCCCTGGCCCGCCTGAGCGAACCGCTGCACCTAGTCGTCACGGGCCAACCGCTCGACGTGGCTGTCCTGGAGCGGTGGCGGGACCTGCCCAACGTCCACCTGCATCTCGTGGTCGGCCCCATCGCGGAAAGCGCGCTGCGGCTGGTCTACGGCGCCTGTGACGCTGCCCTGGTCGCCCGGCATCCCGGCGTCGGCAAGGAATCTGGCCTCGTGATGGACGCCGCCCGCCTCGGTGTCCCCCTGATCGTCTCCGACCACGATGCGGCCCTCACCGCCCGGCTTCACGGTCAGCCCTGGGCCCTGACCTTCCCCGCCGGCGACCCCAAGGGTCTCGCCGACGCCCTCTACAGCGTCGTCCGCCAGCCGCCCGAGCGACCCAGGACCCAAGCCGGCCGGCTACTGGGGATGTGGACCGCCGCCGAGCAGGCCGCCTTCCTCACCCGGACCTTCGCCTCCCTGCGTACGAAGGAGCCCTGATGCTGAGCACACCTCCCGCCCTGATCGCTGTCATCGGCCCAGTCGAGCCCACGTTGTTTGCCGCCTGGGTCCGCCACTACCGGTGGTTGGGCATCGAGCAGTTCCTGATCACCTTCCACTTCCCCGAGCACGTCTCCAACGCCAAGCGGAACGAACTCCACCACACCAGCTGCGAGTTGGGTGTCATCCCGACCGGAACCAGCACCGGCCCATGGCACGAGCACACCAACACCCAGCTCCGTGACGCTCTTCGCCAGGCGGCCGGACCGGGCTGGCACCTGGTCGCCGACGCCGACGAGTTCCAGCAGTACCCCGCCCCGCTCCCGCAGGTCATCGCCCAGGCCGAGAAGACCGGCCACCGCGTGGTCGGCGGGCTGATGCTCGACCGCGTCGCTGCGGGTGGCCACTTGACCGGCTGGGAGCCCGAACGCGGACTTGACCTCACCTATCCTCTCGGCGGTCACCTCACCCACCGGCTTCTGCACGGCGACCCCCGAAAGATCGTCCTCGCCCGCCACGACGTCACTGTCGCCTCCGGCAATCACCGGGCGCCAGCGCACCGGCCGGATGCCGACCGCCTCTGCGCGGTTCACCACTTCAAGTGGCGCTTGGGCGTCCTGAACGACCTCCGCCGCCGGGTAGAGCACTTCTCCTCCGGCGCTTGGCAGGAGCAGTCCTCCGCCGTCAGGGACGAGGCCAGCCGCCTGCTGGCCCACGCGGGCCAGCGCGGTGGCGTGATCAACATCAGCGATCCGCGGTTCGCGTTCCGCCGGGTGTCCCTGGACCACATGCCCTTGAGCTGGCCCGGTGAGGCCCGCGGCATCTTCACCTCTTGGCGGCCGCACGCACATCCTGGCCAGGATTGACCGACAATGCTCACGCTCGTGCATTGCTCAACGTGGAAGGAAGACCCCGCCGTGCCACTCGCCGTTCTCCTCGTCGGCCTGACGGGCTCCGGGAAGACCACCGTCGCCCAGGCCCTGGCCAGACACGGCTTCGCCCGGCTATCCGTGGACGAGGAGGTCCACCGCCTCCACGGCCGGTACGGCGTGGACTACCCCGAGCACACCTACTTCGAGCGCGAACGCCCTGTGGTCGAGGCGATCCGCGAGCGGTTCGTCAAGGAACTGGAGGCCGGCAACGACGTCGTCCTGGACCACGGGCTGTGGCGCCGCAATGATCGCGACGCCTGGCGGCAGGCCGCCCGCGAAGCGGGCGGCCACCCCCTCGTGGTCCACCTCCCCACTGACCGGGAGGAATTGCTGCGGCGTCTTGCCGAACGTAACCAACGCGAGGACGCCAACGCCCTCACCGTTACCCCCGAAGCCCTCGACGACTTCTTCGCCCGCTTCGACCCCCCGGCCGATGATGAGGAAGCGATCGTCTACACCGGAGACCCGAACACGCTCGTGGCAACGCTCCGCGAAGCACGGCAGAGCTGAAGCAGGCCCAACCCCCTTTCGGGCTCCAGCTCTGGAAGGGGTTACGGCGGCGCGATCCGACCGGCCGGCACTCCGATCTTGTTGGGGGTGCACGTGGCGGCTCGTGCTTGTGGGACGTGTTGTGCGCCTTGTGCCGGCCTTCGGGGGCGAAGCTCTCGTCGACGGGCACTTGCTGGACTGCCTTGGGGGCCGGCTGTCAGGTCAGTGTTGCTGGCCTCGTTCCAGTGCCTCCAGGCGAATCGTCAAGTCTGCAACCTGTTCTTGGAGGTCGCGGATGGCGCGCGCCGTCGGGTCTGCTTGGACTTTCTCCAGTGCTGCGTCGCTGACGTACGATCCGCCGCCTTGGTGGGAGTAGATCAGCCCTGCGTTGCGCAGCTCCCTGAGCGCGCGTTGCACGGTGCCCAGGGCGACCTCGTGTTGGGCGGCGAGATCGCGGGTGCTGGGCAATTTGTCCTGGGGCGAGAGCCTGCCGCTGCGGATGGCGCCCTCCACTTCCTGCATGATCCGCACGTACGGCTGCACGGTCTCGTCTTTCATGGCCGACATCCTAAGTCGACCTCTCCCGCCTAGTCAGCTTCGCCGACGTAATCAACATGGTTGACACGAGACCATCTGTATCAACTAACTTAGCTATGTCAACGTCTTTGGTTGATCGGCTTCAGCGCTGGCGCTGCCTGGCCTGCACGTAGGTCCACATCGGACGCGACGTGCAGGCCAGGGAACGGCCAGATCTTCACCTCCCCACCCCTGCCGAGCTCGCCCAGCGGGCCAGAACCACGGCTGATCCCAGGGGAGTTGCCCGAATACACGGGCGTGGCCGTCCTACAACTCCACAGCGTGATCCACCGCAGGCGAAGCCGTGACGACACCGGCGGAAGCGGTGGAGACCAGCCGGCCGAGAAAGGGCCTGAGCCCACGACAGCGCAACCGGCTTCAAAGAACGACGCGGCGACCTTGTGCTGCGACGACCGCCTGGGACGGACCTCCCCGGGTGAGAGCGGTCCGCGTCGAGTGAGGTCACCGCGCGCTGGAGACGCGACGACACCGGCCACCGGTGGCCCAGCCACCACGCCGCCGGACACACCACACCCCAGGGCCTGCACCGGCGGAGCCCTTCGTCACAAGGAGAGCGATGAACCGTACGTCTCGAATAGCCACGGCAGTTGCCGCAACCACCGGTGCCTTCGGGCTGCTCACCGGCACCGCCCAGGCCGCCGTGCCGCCCCCCGAGGGCCCCACCGCCACGTACACCGAGCAGCGGTACAACCCCTTCACCGGCCGGACGGAGATGGCCCGGGTCACCGAATACCCGGACGTCATCGTCCGCCCCGCCGGCACGGTCGTTCCCGCGGCGGGTACCGGCGGTCTGTATCTGCGCATCGCCAGCGGAACGATCACCGGTCTGATGGCGGAAGGCGACCAGGCCCGTTTCCTCGGGTGCCACCCGACGAACCCCGGCCTGATCCGGGTGCGCCAGATCACCCACGGCCACGGCGGATGGGGCGCCTACGAGGGCTACGTCAAGGCCCGCGCCACCACGACGCCTGAGCAGTTCCCCTGCGGCGGCTGACCACCCGCCCGCATCACGTTCGGCCGGCCCGTTGGAGAAGGGCCGGCCGAACGGTCAACACGACAGCCCCAGGAGTGCGTCCTGAGGCTGCCACACAGGACCCAACGCCATGGAGGACCCCTGTGATCACCCACATGATGTCACGCGACGCCTCGACCGACACCGGCACCCGCGCGCCCCAACAGCCCGCTGACACAAGCCCGTTGCTGCCGACGGCAACGGCAGAGGCGGCCCTGCATCGACTAGTTCGCCACCTGGTGCACGACGGCGATGCCCGCGCCACCCGCGCGGGGCGCCGCGCACCGCGGCGGGCGGCTGAGTGAGTGTTTTTGAACTCTGGCCGTGAGGTGTGTATGGCTGGATGATCTGGCTCGTGGCGGCTGACGGGACGGCTCGGCGGTACTGTCGTGAGTGTGGTGATCCGCTGCCGGTGTCGATGGCGGAGGAGGCGGTGTTCTGCTCGGGTCGGTGCAGGTCACGGCAGTGGCGGAGGCTACAGCGGACCCGGCAGCGGGTGATCGCGATGCAGCGGGGTAAGCGGGTGGAGTGCCCGGTGTGCGGCCGGTCGTGGACGGTGGGGGTGGAGCGGTCGAAGTCGGCGGTGTACTGCTCGGACCGCTGTCGGGTACGGGCCTGCC
>NZ_JBIVXW010000086.1:3964-38484 GCF_044769405.1 Streptomyces sp. NPDC090442 | reverse complement strand
CGACCATCGGCTCCTCTACAGCCCCGTGCTCGGTAATGGTCTCGCTCATCAGGCGTCTCCTTGATCATCGGATCCGCCGTCTATTGGACACTCCCTACCGGAATCGCCGACCTCTCCATGGCGCGGAACCTGGGTGAGGCCCGGTCCTGTTCACCGACGGCCTGACGCGGTAGGCGGTAAAGCGCACGAAGACACCGGACGCGCACGCGCACGACGCGCGTGCGCGTCCATGGCGACGCACCGCTGCCGCCGGTCGCGGCGGACCACCAGCGGGCCAGTGCCGAGCCATTCCGAACGGGGCTACCGTGGGGCGGATTTGAGCTCTACAGAATTCTTGTTTTTCGATACCAAGTGGGGTAGCGGTGGCAGTCACGGCGACCGGTGGCTTCTGGAACTGGCCTGGGCTTCGGCCTGAGTTCGTGGCCAAGGTGTCCGCTCGACTGGGCCACCGGGTGGCCAACATCAACCGCAAGTTGCCGCCCACCGCCTCACCGACTGGCCGCCTGGGACCCAAACACAACACGCTTCCCCTCTTGGCTTGCGCGTCCCGCGAACTTCGGGCAGATCGGGTGAGGGTCTACGGTCAGTCTCAATCGGACGCATCCCCCAAGAAACCGGTTGGTGGGCTGGCTTGGGGTTGGGCATGCTGATGTCGTGGAGGAAGTTGAGCTGAAACCGCCCGATACGCTGCATGGACAGCTTCAGCGCGGTCGTGGGCTGGGGATGCGACGGGCGTTGTGTGAGCCTGATGCGTCGGAGCTGGTCTATGACTGCATCCTCCGGGATCCTCGGGAGGATCACCAGACCGAGACCCGGACGTGGTTTCTGGCCCGGGCGGCGGTCGGTATGGAGTTGTCGGTTCGGCCGATCGCGGACCATCTGTTCACCCCGGTGGAAGCGTCCGGGGACGATGAGCGGCGTATCGATCTGGCCGTCGATGTGCTGGTCGACATGGCCCGAAGCGGGCGCGGCGATGCGGTGGCGCCGCTGCACCAGTACGTGGCCGAAGGCCCTTACTGGCACTGGGTGTTGGACGCTATGTGGGAGTCCGGTGGCCCGTCCATGTGTCAGGGCCTGGATGGGGTGGTGCTCGCGCGTGTCGACGACGCCGAGCTATACGACGCGGTGGACCCGGCATGGGGTCCGTGGACGGCATGGAGCTCTACCCAACCGCGGGTCCGGGCCGCCCTTCAGTCCCACCGCACCCACCACGCCGGCACTCTCCCCACCGCCGAGCAGCGGCGAGCGGAGGTCGAGACCGCAACCAGCGCGCAGTTGGTCGCCTTGGCGCGGACGCGGAATCGGCAGGCTCTGGCGGAGCTCGGCCGTCGGGGCGATCTCGTGGTGCTCGACCTGGCCGAGGAACACGGCATCCGGACCCGCTTCGGCACCCTTCCCGGGTTGCCACGGGCGCTGAACAGGCTGGGATCTGCGGCACTGCGCCGGGCGCGAGACTGGACCACTGGGGGCGACCCACTGCTGGCATCTGCAGGGATCACCGTGTTGGCTGAGCACGGCGGCACCGACGACATCCCCGTTTTGCTGAAGGCCCTCACCGATGCGGCCCAGGCCGGTAACTGGTGCGCGACCGAGGACCCCGCTCGTGGCCTGGGCCGCCTGCACGCAGCACAGGCGACGCCGGTGCTGCGCGACCTGTGGGTCACCACCACCCACTCTTACGCCCGAGCCGACATCCTCAACGGCCTGCGCGGAGCCGCACCGCAAGACGCCGGCCCATACGTCGACGAGGCCTTCGACGACTGCGAACCCAACGTCCGCCAGCTTGCCTGCGACGCCGCCGACCCGGCAATGCTGACGCTGGTCCGCGCCCGCCGCGACGATCCACTTGAGGACGACGAAGTACGCACCGCAGCCTCGAACCATCTCGCAGGCGGCTCCCCGTGACGCTGATGACGGTACGTGCTCTCATAGATGAGGAGCTATGAGAGATCACATCCCCCAGCCAAACCGCGTCTGTTTTGCCTCTGAATCTTCGTTCTCACGATCTCTCGCAAAGCGGCTTTCGTACGACGGCGGCGACTGCGGCTACCGGGCTGATCGTCCCGCACCGCCGCGAGCGCGGGCAGACCGAACTTGCCACTTGGAGGGAAGAGCACGCGTGTTGACCTCATGCCACCACGGGCACACGCCTTCGGCGTCGTCTGAGTGTCGCCGCGCTCGGCGTTGAACGCCGCGTGGACGGCTGGCTTCGAGGGGAACACCGAACCTGGCCCCCACCTCGCCGAGCAGCGCCAGCACCACCCAGGTCACGCGCTACAGCCGCCGCGAGAACACCGAAACCCTGCTCAGCAACCAGAAAGCGCTGCTCGTGCCGACGCCGTAAGCGAGGTGGGCGGTCAGATCCTCGCCCAGCGTCTTGGCGTCGTATGTCCAGATGGGTTTGTAGAGTCCCGCGATCGGAAGCAGCAGGTATCCGCTGAGCCACACGAGCGCACCGTACGGGAGCCCGTAGAGGACGTGGGGCTTGCTCAGCGAGGCGCTGACGATGCCGTAGAAGGCTGCGTTGCCCACTCCGTAGGTCCAGTGCATGAACGTGCTGACGGGGAACGCCGCACTGTCCGGCAGCTCGCGCAGGGTGAACGCCTCGGCCAGGCGCTTTCCGACCTGCCCGGGATCCGGCGCCTCCTGCCATGTGCGGACCGGGGCGAACTCCCAGTGCAGGGCGTTGTGTTCACCGCCGGCCCGGCGCTGGCGCAGGAACCGCACGGTGTCCATGCAGACGGTGCCGATCACTCCCGCCGCCAGACCCGCACCGACAGCGCCGAGCGGAGTCAGCTGCTTGCGAGTGCGCATAGGTCGATCACTCCCGATCCCGGTTCTTTCAGAAGCCGGCGCTCTGACCGCCGTCGACGTGCAGGATCTCGCCGGTGACGAACGAGGCCTGTTCGAGGTACATGATCGCCTCGACGACGTCGTCGATCTCCCCCATCCGCCCGAGCGGGTGTAGCGCGGCGAGCACGCCGCCCGGGTCGTCCGGATGCATCGGAGTGCGGATGACGCCGAGTGAGACGGCGTTGGCGCGGATGCGGCGCGCCGCGTATTCGATGGCCAGCTCCTTCGTCGCCGCGATCAAGCCGCCCTTGGTCAGCGAGGCGAGCGCCGCGGGTATGCGCGCGTTGGCGCGGTCGACCAGCGACGTCGACACGCACAGGACGTGCCCGCCGTCGCCGCCCGCGAGCATCGCGGGGATGGCGCTGCGCGTGACGTCGAAGAAACCGCGCAGGTTGACGCCCGTCACCAGGTCGTAGTCGGCGTCGGTGTAGTCAGTGAACGGCTTCTCCCGGTAGACGCCGGCGTTGTTCACCAGTGTGTCGATCCGGCCGAAGCGGCCCAGAGCCTGCTCGACGATCCGCGCACCGGTACCAGGCCGGCTCAGGTCGCCGGGCACGGTGAGTACGTCGGGATCGTGCGACGAAGGGATGGACCGGGCGGTCGCGACGACGGCGTACCCGCGCCTGCGATAGGCCTCGGCGACGGCCGCGCCGATGCCTTGTGACGCACCAGTGACGATTGCCACCTTCTTGTCCGAGTTCATGGGTACGTCCAAGCTGAGGTTCTCACGCTGCAAGTCCCCGGCTCACGGCGGACCATGCGCGGCGACGGCGCCCACCCGTTCTCACTCTACGTGTGGCCGAGCTCCGGCGCCGTGTAGAGCTCTGCGGGTGCGGTCGGCGGCCGACCGTACGACGCTGGAGGTACCGGCCTGTCGAGCGCGGGAGGAGCACAGGTCAGGGCCGCTCTGATCGCCGTGAACGTCGGCGCGCCAAGGACGTCCCCTGGCGCGGCAGCACCACCCCCGCCGACCTGCTGGAAGCACCCCGCCGCCGGGCCCCTGATGGCGCGCCGACTCACCCTGCTCGGCGACGGGCAGGGTGACCTCGCCGGGCACGGCGCCGAGCAGCGTGCCGTGCTGGTCTACCAGTTGAGCTCCTATCGCCATTGGGCTGGAGTGCCTGGGTCGCTTCAGGCACGGCCGGTTCGGCGAGAACCTCACCGTGGGTGGACTCGCTGATGACGAGGTGTGCATCGGTGACCGCTACGAGATCGGCGGTGCGGTCTTCGGGAGTCACCCAACCCCGCGTGACGTGCTGACCGGAAGACTCCGTGGTCAGGTGGGCGTGGCGAAGTAGCCTCTGAGGGTGGGTGGTTGCGGGTGCTGGCGGTGGTTGTGGCGGGTGGAGCAGAGGGCCGAGGCGCATGCCGGGGTGAGGTGACGTCGTGGCCGAGGGCGGTGAGTTGGCGTACGAGGTCGAGGGTGCGGTTGTGCCAGTCGGAGCCGAGGACTTGGTATGGGGTGGTGGGGCCGCTCAGCAGGTGCCAGACGGCCACGAGGATGGAGTGGGCGACGGCGACCAGGGCTTTCATAGGGCCGAGGCGTTTGACGATGCGGCGGTAGCGGGCGCCCGCGCTTCTCTCCGGCCACGTCGAGTACGTCCCGCAGCCCCTGGAGCCGCCGCCGGGGCAAGCGCGCTCATCTACTGCTCGACGCCCTCGGCCGACGTGGTCCTGGACATGTGACCGGGATGCGTCCGTGGCCGAGGACGCCACCGCCGACGGCGCGATACGCGTCCAAGACCGCCGATGGAGCACCGTGTTGCGCGGGGGCGGCGCAGCTGCCTAGCGTGGGGAGGAGGGAGGAAAAACCTGCGGGGGCGGTTTCGTGGGGCATCCCGCCGAACCTACATCTGGCATGCCTCCAAGAGGGGATTTCTGCCATGGCAAAGGTGCTTTTCATCGTCAGCGGAGCCACCTACTGGGTGTTGAAGGACGGCACGCGGCACGCGACCGGCTACTGGGCCGAGGAGTTCGCGAACCCGTACAAGATCCTCACGGACGCCGGTCACGAGGTCGTCGTCGCGACGCCGAACGGTGTGACGCCGACCGTCGACATGATGAGCCTGCGCCCCGAGATGGTCGGCGGAAACGACAGCGCCCTGGAGCTGGAGGCCATCATCCGTTCCGCGGAGGTGATGCGTCGACCGCTGCGGCTGTCGGACGTGCGCCTGGAGGACTACAACGCGGTCTACCTGCCTGGCGGCCACGGTCCGATGGCGGACCTGGCGTGGGACGCCGACGTGGGGCGGCTGCTGACCCAGCAGCTGGCCTCGGGCAACCCACTGTTCATCGTCTGTCACGGTCCCGCCGCGATGCTGGCCACCAGGATCCACGGCGAGTCGCCGTTCAAGGGCTACGACATCACCTGCTTCACCGACGAGGAGGAGGAAGGCGTCGGACTGGCCTCCAGGGCGCCGTGGCTGCTGGAGACCGACGTGAAGGCGAAGGTCGGGGTCAACTTCAGCCGTGGTCCGGTCTGGGAGCCCTACATGGTCGAGGACCGCAACCTGGTGACCGGACAGAACCCGGCCTCGGCCGCGGCCCTCGGTAACCGGATACTGGAGATCCTCACATGACCTGTCCTGAAGCGATCTGGCCCGGGCACGTGCCCGCGTCGCAGGACGTCGGGCGCGTGGTGTTCCGAGCGAAAGGGCCATAACGATGGAAGCGTCGGTTGCCCGGTCCCTGCTGGACCGGCACTGGGCCGCGTCGAACAGCGGTGACGCGGACGCGGAACACGACATCTACGCCGACGACGTCATCGTCGAGTACCCGCAGTCCGGCGAAGTCATCCGCGGCAGGAGCAACATCCAGGCACTGCGCACCCAACATCCCGCGGTCCGGACGTTCACCGTGCGCAGGATCCTCGGAGCCGGCGATCTCTGGGTGACCGAATTCGTGCTCACCTATGACGGCAAGCCCACGCAGGCGGTGAGCATCATGGAGTTCTCGGCAGGACGCGTGGTGAGGGAGACGCAGTACTTCGCGGACCCCTTCGACCCGCCGGCCTGGCGGTCGCAGTGGGTCGAACCTGGGGAGTAATTAGCGGGTTCTGTGGCGCAGGCTCCGCACGAAGAGCGGCACCGAAAGCAGGAGCAGGGCCCCTTCGACGGCCAGGCTGAACAGCCCGAGCGGTTCCGTCCAATTGCCGATGTCGTCGCTGTAGTTGGGCAGTCCCGGTCCCCTGGAGAGGACGTAGCCCAGCAGGGGGCCGACGGCGACCCCGGCTGCCAGTGGCCATCCCAGCCGGACGAGGCCGATGAGGAGCAGCGCGGCGGCGACCACGGCCGCGATCTCCAGGACGTGGTAGGCGACACCGATGTAGTAGGGGTCCCTCGTTGTCGTGATGCCGCCTTGGTCCACGACGTGGATGACGGCCACCGCGAGGCACAGCAATGCTCCCGCCCACCGGGCCGCCCAGGTGGCTCCCGGTGCCGTCGCAGTGTGGTGTGACATCGGAGGTACCTTCTCCTTCTTCATCAGTGCGCCTGCCTGCCGTGCCGCGATCCCATCCGCCGTGCTGGCTCCTGGACAGGCAATGCGCTGATCCTGTGTCAGGCACCAGCCTCTGCGGACGGCCGCTCGCCGTCGTCCCCGAGGGTGCGGACGAGTGACATGGCAGCGCTGCCTCCGTGGACGGCACTCCTCAACCAACAGCGCGGGCGTCCACGGAGCGAGGACTCAAGAGGTCTTGTGGGCAGTCCGTTGTTGCCGCGGAAGGGCTCACAGAGCTGGTTGTGAGGCACGGATAGGGGTTCGCTGGTATTCGTCGCTCGGCTGGGCGAAACGCCCGGCTCCCTCGATACGCCGGGGTCTCCTGCGCACCAGATGGCTGCGACGTGAAGGCGAAGAGTGCCACGAAGCATTCGGAGGACTCGGGCAGGAAGAGGCCCGTTCCGCAGGATCCCGGAGCGCCCGTTGAACAGGGCGATGAGGTGACGAAGCGTCCTCCCGCAGACAAACGTGGGGGATGGATGGGGGTACAGCCTGGCCACGATGAGGCTGGTAACGCAGGCAGGAGGGGTGTTCCCGCGCGTCGATGGTGAGCCGTCGAACGAGTCTGGGGCGGAGGCTCAACAATGCGTGCCGGTGGAGGACTTGGTCCAGGATGTCGTGGCTCGGTTGAAGTTGCCACGGCGGGTGATTCGTACGAGTCCGCGAGAAGGTGTCGGTCGGGTGGTGCACGTACCGACGTCGATGTGGGCGGAGCGCAAGACGTGGGGAGCCGGTGGCGGTGTCCGCGGCTGCGGGTGGGGTGGAGGCGACGGCGGTGGCCCGCCCTCGGCGGGCGGTGTGGTCAAGGGGGGAGGGCGGCACGTGGTGTGCCATGGGCCGGGGACGCCCTGCTCGACCCCGTTCAACCCCAAGGCGGCTTCTCCGGATTGCGGTTACCCGTATCAGCGGTCGTCGGCGGCAGCGCCGGGAAAGACGCTCTCGGTCAAGGTGCAGGTGTTCTGGGATGTGGAGCGGGAAGGAGACGGGCGGTTCGGAGTAGTGCCTGGGCTGGTGATGTCGACCGAGCGGCGGCTGACGGTGGATGAGGTGCAAACTGTCGTGACGCACTGACCGGGGCACTGAACGATCGCCACGGAAATTTCCCGCAGTGGCCCCAGGCCGCGAACACCCCGTAGGCGCTCCGGTTGGTGAAGAAGGGTTGCCCGCACCCTCTCCGTGTACGTCCTTGGAAGCGACTCCCCACCTTCACCCATAGCCACAGGTCAGGCGCGCTGTGGGCCACCCGCGCACGGGAGTGACTGCAAATCTGTGCAGCAGGCATCCCGATCTGTCGCTCGGCCTCGCCGCAACATATCGTTTGTCGATGTCTGCCGTCCTCGATGTCGAGGAGTACGCGGCGCTCAACGTACCGATCGACTTCGCACCCCCTGTCCTTGAGTCCTGCGCGAGAGCGGGACCGACCAGCACCATCCGTGAAAGGGCCCCATGTCCAGCAGACAACGACCACGTGCGCGCGTCTCGGGTACCGCTCTTCGAGCAGCCGTTGCGGCGGCCCTCACATTCGGACTGGCCGCCTGCACCGGCCACGAGCCTGGGGCGGCCACTGGCTCGACCAACTCCGCTCCCAGCGCGGTGACTTCGTCGGGCCGGCCGAGCGCCGACGGTCCGAAGCGAACGACGCCGGCCTTGGAAGCGTGGGTGTACCCGGGCTCGACCGGCGAGGCCACCTGCCAGGCATCGGCGGAATATGGAGACGGCCGACTGCGCGACGGTGTCCTCAAAGCGGAGTACTGGCAAGTCGGCAAGGACGGGTCGCTGGACTTGCAGACCGCCTCGGACCTTCCCTGCAACGGCTTCAGCGACGCCAACGCGGCTGATACCAAGGCACATTCGGCGGCCCAGTACGTCACCGTCTCCGCCATGGACCGGCCCACCGTCGCCGCTCTCGTCGGCGATCCCGACCGTCGCACCGCCGCCGTCGCGCAACTGACCCGGTTCACCCAGCGAATCGGCTTCACCGGCGTGGACATCGACTTCGAGGACTTCTGGAACTGGTCCCAGGACGATGAGCGCGGCTACGAATCCTTCGTCTCCGAGCTGGCCCAGAGTCTGCACGCGGCGGGGCTGCGCCTCCAGATCGACGGTCCAGTCGAGGTCCGTGACGGCGACTCACCCTTCAACTACGCCGCGTTGATGAAGGCCGGGGCCGACCAGTTGGTCATCATGGACTACGGCCGGATGTTCAACACCGACGACGGCCGGTGCTTGGCCATCTCGCCACATGACTGGGTCCGCGCCGGCGTCAAGTTCGCCCAGTCCAAGGTGAGGAACCCGGACCAGCTGGTCATCGGCCTGTCCTCGTACGGCTTTACCGCGCCTGACCCCTGCGACACAGGCAAGATCAAGGACAGCGTGCCCGTCGCCGACATCCGCAAGCAACCTGGCTACAGCGACGATCCCACCACGGTGGCCGCCCGCCGGGACGCCGGCTCCGGCGAGGTCCGCTGGAGTGACCACGGCATGCTCTACGACTACACCGACCAGGCAGGCATGAACGCCAAGCTCGCCGTACTCAAGGAGTTGGGCGTCACGCACGTGTCGGTGTGGGTCCTCGGCGGCAACCCGTGGTTCTCCGCGTCCGCACTTGGCCGGTGACAGGCCCGGCGGGCGGGTGTCGGTAGTGAGGTGCCGGTGGAGGCGGGTCAACGGTCCTGGATCTGCCTGTTGGCACCGTCGGGACGGTCGTGGGTGATGCCGACGGCGTGACCCGGCGCCGGCCGGTCCGCGCATGGCACCACCGGAAAGGCTCCTCGCCTGACCGGTGGGCTCGTCGATCATGCGCATACCGAGATCAGCATGGTCACCCCGCGCTGTCTGTGAGCAGCCGCTGCCCCGGTCGTTGTCTTCGCATCCGGCTGGTACTTGGGGCAGCCCACTGAGCCCGCAACACGTAAAGCGTCACCGTCTGTGCGGTACAGCGACCGCTTGGAGTTCGAAATCCTGAAGGAGTGCGACAACAAGCCTCGTCCGCTGGCCTGGCTCACAGGCGATTTCCGCAGACGAAGCGTGCTTCGATCGGGCCGAAGGCTGTTTCGTAATCAACGTCAAGCCGTCGAAGGTCGGCATGGAACCGCGTGAGGCGCTGGAGGAACTGGTCCGGCGCAGCCCCGCGTCATACGGTCTTCCGTCGCCGGACAGCGACCCGTTCGACATCATCGTCGGCCACTCCCGGTTTTCGGACCCGGCCGGCGCGGCGCTGCGCGACCGCTGGTATCCGCAAGCCGGTCTCGTGCACTTCCTGCACACCAGCCCCGTGCGTCTGGACTGGAGCAAGGGTCGGTGGGAAAAGGGCGCCCGCAACGCCGCGATCGAACGGGCCGTCATGCGGCGTGCGGACGTTGTCACCGGCGTCGGCTCGCTGCTTACTTCCGAGGCGAGACGGCTCTCGGAGCAGGTGGTCCGCGTCCCGGCCCTGCACGAGTTCATCCCCGGTACCGAGATCGGGGAGCGCGTCGCGGGTCCGCACGGTGGTGACACCCTCAAGCTCCTGCTGCCCGGCCGGGCCACGGACGAGATCAAGGGTGTCGAGGGCGCCATCGAGGCCGTCGGCCTGCTGCGCAACCCGAAGGTGCGCGAGCGGTACGGCATGACGCGGGATGTGCATCTGACGGTCCGGGGCGGCCCGCATCCTGTCAAGCAGCCCGAGCAGTACAGGGAGTGGCAGGGGATCGTCGAGAAGTACGGGGCGATTGGAGCGGTCACCCTGCTGCCCTTCTCCACGGACCCGGCCGAGCTCCGAGCCGACCGTGAAGGGGCGGACGCCATCGTCATGCCCTCCCTGCACGAGGGGTTCGGCCTGGTTGCCACGGAGGGAGCCGGACGGGGCGTGCCGGTCCTGGTCAACGAGGAGAGCGGTGCGGCCGGCTTCCTACGCAAGGCGCCCGACGGCATCGGCGAGCCGTGCATCGTCAGGGGCGCCCGGCGCGCCGAGGCGTGGGCACAGGCCATCGCGGCCCTGGATGCCGACCTGGACCGGCGCTGGGAGAACGCCGGGCGGCTGTACGAGTTCCTCCGGCAGTACTCCTGGGAACACGGTGGGCAGGCCATGGTCGACGCGGCCATCCAGACCACTCCGGTGACGCTGCTTCCGGGAATGCAGCCGTCCTACGGGAACATCACGACGCAGGCGCCCGGTGGCATGCTGCAAAGCACGGGCCAGAGCCGTGAGCCCTGGATGGTGAGCCAGCGCTACGACGGCTCCACCGGGTGGTCGCCCAACTCCCGCCCCACCCAAGCTCCTTGGCATCAACGTCGGCGCCTGGTCCGCTCCCAGGGCCTGACCTGACAGTCGGGTAGCCGGGGCACAGTGCTGCGCCCCGCCCCACGGCCGATCTCGCCCTCGACGTCCGCCACCGGATCGACCCGCGGCTCGATCCGGTGCTGCGCGAGCTCCACGCCCACGATCCCCGCGTCCGGCGCGGCGTCATGCGCACCCCGGCGCCGGAGCAGTCGTTGCCACGCTGGCCATCACCTCGGCGTAGGTGCCAGTGCCTCCTGTGGCGTGTCCCCGCCGGGCGGCACGAGGTTGCGGGCGTCGAGGAACTGCTCGGCACCCACGCGCTCTGGCTCGGGTCGCCGAAACCGCCGCCCACCAGCTGGAGCGCGAACTCGCCAGCGAGCAGCAGCCGTACGCGCTGGCCGTCCGGGTGCTGCGGGCGGACCTGCTGAACGCCGTGCGGCCCTTCGATGCCCATCCCGAGGTGACGCGCCGGGGCGTCCGCGAGGTTCTCAACCGAGTGCGCGCCGCAGCGTTTCGGCATCACCTGGTCCTCGATGTTGATCCCGGCGGCGCCCCTCGCGCTCGAACTCCTGCAAAGTGACATACGCGTTGACCGCATTGCCGAAGCCGGTGTCGCCGTCGCCCATCACCGGCACCGCCATGCTCCGGGCGATCCTTCCCATGTCCTCGGCCATCTCCCCGAGCGAGATGATCGAGTGTCCGGCATCCCCAGGTGCGTCGCCGAGATCGTCAAGCCGCTGCACGCGTGGCGGCGGTGCCAACACACGCCCCTGTCACGCCCAGCACGAGGGTGACCGACCTGGCCCGTGTGATCGCGCGCTTGGCGTGGCCGCCGCCTGCGACCAGACGCTCTGGCGGTCCCATGTCCACTGCGCGGTTGATTCGTCTGAAACCCCCACCGGCGCATCTTCGCGGCACTACCGTGAGAAAAACAGCGTGCACCGACTCGACCTCACGGAGCGAGATGCCGGATTTACGCACTGAGGATACGCAGCCGCCGCGAGCGAACCGGTCACCCCGTCAGGCAGCCAAGATCGCACAATCTCCGCCGCAGGGAAGACGGTTGAGCATCCTGGGCTGGATCGCGCTGACGCTCGGCAGCGGGTGCACCGGGATCAGCCGCGGGGATACATCCGCCGGGGTGGCCTGGGGGTTGCTGGCAACCGGTGTGGTCTTGGTGGCGGCCGGGGTATGGGCGGTGTTACGGGGGCGGCAGCACCTGACACCTGTTCTGGACAGCCTCCACGGACTCGCCGTGGACGAGCGGATTGTGTTGTTCCTTCGGTCGTTCAAGGACGACGACGGTTTCTCCCAGGTGGCGGCACGGCGGTGGTTCCGCCTGCTGTTCGCCTCCATGCTGCCGACACCCGCCCATCTGCTCACGGAAGAGGACCAGGTCGGCCGAGCATTCGCACCATTCGGGCGGATGGTCGCACTCGGGAGTCCGAGCGACGGCGAACTGCCGCGACTCGGGGCCGAGCGTCATTACGCCTCGGACCCCACCTGGTGGGACGAGGTGTTGGCTGCGCTCGACCGCTCCGCGCTCGTCGTATTGGCCACCGGGGCGGGACGGGGCCTGACCAAAGAAGTCGAGGAACTGGTCGCCCGCAACGACCCCACCCGCCTGGTCCTCCTCGTCAGCCGCGACCGGCAGCAGTACACAAAGTTCCGCGAATCGTTGGGAGGCAAGTTTCCCAACGGGCTCCCGGACTACCCGCCGAAGCGACTGCGGCACCGCCTCCTGCAGGGACGCTACGTCCGTGCCGCGATCTGGTTCGACAGTGACTGGACGCCGCACTGGGAGATGCTGGACGGCAGGTTCCCACTGATCGGCCTCGCGCGCCGTACGCAGAAGGCACTGCCACGCGCCCTGCGGAAGGTCTACCAGCGGGCCGGCGTTCCGGCGCGGGTCACGCCCACAGCGCCGCGTCCGTGGGCGGTGAAGCTGAGTGTGCCGCTGATCGCCGCGTTCTGGCTGACCCCCGTGGCAGTGGTCCTCTCAGTCGTCCCCGTCACCGTCTTCGTCGTCAATTCCATCGTCAAGGCCTTTGCCAAGGCCACACACGCTCCCTCAGGTATTGCCGACGGGTTTCTCATGACTCCGTCCGACTCCCGTTTCAATGCCCTTCATGACCTGTCCACGGGCTGGCCGTTGTGGTTGTGGGTGGCCGTGGTGGCTGTGTGCGGGTACCGGGTGTGGCGCGGCGGGCCCTACGCCATCATGATGACCCGCATCCAAGGCGTCTTCTTGCCCGTCTTCACGCTGGCATTCGTGATGGCGAAGCTTCCCTCCCGGTTCGTGCCGCTGTTCGTCGGCCTGGGCCTGCTGGTGCTGGTCGTGCTGGGCATGCCCGTAGCCGCCGTGCTGCTGCTCCGCCGCGACGTGCGCGAATGGGTCGACTCGCGCTTGTAGGAGTGGAACTGCCGGGTCACACACTGACTTTGGAGCCGCCAACCGTCAACAGCCCGTGAAGCGCACCACCAAGGTCTACTGGTGCGGCCTGTGGATCTCTCAGATGGAGCGCGCGGGCCACTCTCCGGATTCCTTGGGGGATCGCAGAGGGGGGATTGGTGAGGTGGTCGCAGTGCGATCAGCCGCCGGGAGACACCATCTGGTACGTGGAGGACGGGCGGGACCGCCTCGGCTGGCAGAACCGGGCGTAGCCCTGCCCTGTTAGGCGCTGAGGTCGATCAAGATTCGTAGCAGCCGCCTTCGTTGGAGCCCTGGGCCTTGGCCGTGCTGGCCGATGCGCCGATCTGATCGAGTTGCCGTGCCGGGGCGCAGCGGCCTCCGCCCTGGTCGGTCTCGGGGGGCGCCGAAGAGGCCGGCATCGCCGCGCTGCTCGGAGACTCACGTGCCCTGCCTCCGGCCACCGGGTTCGTCCGCCGCGCCTGATGCCCCGGCCTTACGGTGCTGTCGTAGGAATACGTCGATCTCACTGGGGCGTCCGGGAACGTCGCTCTCGCCTTCGCCGGGTTTGTGGGACGGCGATTCCACGGAGGGTTGCTTCAGAAGCCTTTGCCCGTATGGGAGTTGGCAATAGGTGCGGCGTCATCGGGAGTTCCGTGCGGCGAATCCCGCTGCACATGCAGCGAGCAAAGCACCCCCCTGACCTGCTGCTATTTCCGCGTCATACGGGTGTTTGTGAGCGGTAGCGGAGGGATTTGAACCCACGGTGGCGTTGCCGACACGACAGTTTGTGCAACGGCCGGCCTGGACACGAAGCGAAGACAGCGGCACATCCCCCGTGCGAGCTATCGGAAGTGTCCGTGCGCGGGCGCGCCCGTTTTCCTAACGTTGCCAACGGATCGCCGCCCGTGTGACCGAGGGCAAGAGGAGGCAGTGATGCGCAAGGTTGTTCTCGTCCATGGCTTCTGGCACGGAAGCTGGTGCTGGAGCCGCGTGACCGAACAGCTCGCCGCACGGGACGTTACGTCCGTGGCCGTCGACCTTGAAGGGCACGGACTGAATGGCAGGCAACCCAGCGCGCGGTGGAACCGCCCGTTCGATCCCGCCGCCTTCGCCATGGAACCATCCGCAGTCGCCGCCGTTACGGCGTCCTCGGCAGCAGCGAAGCTCGTCGAACAGATCAGGACGATCGGCGGCGGCGAGCCCTGCGTCGTGGTGGCGCACAGCCAGGGCGGCACCGTCGCCACCGCCGCCGCCGAGCTGGCCCCGGACCTCTTTGCCCATCTCGTGTACGTGGCCGCGCTCGCCCCCGTCGCAGGACTGCCCTCCGGGGCCTACAGCTGGGTCCCTGAGAATCAGGGCGAGCTGGTGCTCCGCCTCCTGAGGGCCGACCCGGCCGGCGTTGGGGCGGTGCGCATCGACCCCGACGACCGCGACGGCCACGCCGCGATCCGAGAGACCTTCTATGGCGACGTGGACGAGGCGACGGCGGCAGCGGCGATCAGCCTGCTCAGCGCCGACAGCCCGCTGGGCATTCCCACCGAGGCGTTCACCGTGACGGCCGGCCGGTATGGCACCGTGCCCCACACGTATGTGGTCTGCACGAAGGACAACACGATCCCGGTAGCCCTGCAGCGCCGCTTCGTACGCGAGATCGACGCCGTGTCCAACGCCTCGACCACGGTCGTTGAAATCGACAGCTCCCACTCGCCGTTCCTGTCACAGCCCGCCGCCCTCGCAACCGAGATCGCTGCACTCTGCGGGCGTGCCTGATATTTGATCGTGCGGCAGGCCGAGCGGGTTCCGCCGCCCTCCGTAGCAGCACCGGAGTTTGATGGCTGCTCATGGGTTGTGCAGTCCCCGTGCGTGGTTCAACGCAAGCCCCCCCAATGCCGCCCCACCGGCCTCTGCCTCGACACTCGACTCCGCCTGGCCACTGCGCGTTCCTCCGAGCGGTCCACGAAAGCACCACTCGAAGTTGCCGAGCGCGCCACGTACGGCGAGGCTTGCCGCATACGCATTTTCTCCGGTGCGTTCTCCCCGCCTCCCGGAATGCAGTGCCGGGAGGCGGGGAGAAGAAAAGCTCCCAGTGACGACACCTGCGACTGACGCAACGTCACAATTCCCCAGGGCGTGGCCTTTCCGCCCTCCGCCGCGATGGACACCGCCCCTGGACGCCGCGCCCTTCCGTGGACATCTTCCGCGCATGATGCCAACCGCACAGCGCCTGAAGGCTCGCCGAGTCGTGGTCGTCGCCCGGGACGACGTGGTCCACGTCTGTGGCCGGCACTGAACACCGCGCCCTCGTATCCCGCAGGACCTCCATGCGCTGGAAGTCATCCCGCTTCAGGGCGGACAGGTGACGGACCGACCAGCCCGCGGGGAGGCGGGAGCGGCGGTTGCCGCCGTGCCAGGCCGCAGGGAACACCTCTAGTCGATGGCGATGCATCAGGGCAACTCCCTGTCAACGAGGCGAACTTCAGCCTTCGCCCCGAGATGGGTAGTGGAGTAGCCGGCACTGGTGCCACAGTGAGTCGTCCACCGACCCCAGTCACGTGAAAGGGAGGCATCGTGCCGACCAATGAGGGAACCGAAGCCAGCGGTTGTCAGTGTGGTCCCGGTTGTAGCTGCGGCTGTCAAAGCGGTGGCCCCTGCCAGTGTGGCGGCGACTGCGGATAACGCTACCCCTGACCAGAACCCTTCCAGCGACTCCGGCTCGGCCACCACCCGAGCGATGTCGCCGCTGCCCCGGCCTCGAACTGCGCGCTGAACTCGTCACAGACAAACGTGGCCACGGCTGGTAGATCCGGGATGTACCTCAGTGGGAGGGTGGTGTCTGCTCCGGGGGGAACTCAGTTCCAGGTCGGCACGTTTCCCCCGGCGTAGCGGGCGCCGACGCCGCCGTGAGGCAGGATCTCGTCGATGGCCTTGAGGTCGGCGTCGGTGAGGGTGAGGTCGGCGGCACCTACGTTTTCCTCGATGCGCTTCGGGCTTCGAGTGCCGGGGATGGGCACGATGTGCCCGCCTCGGGTCAGGAGCCAGGCAAGGGCGAGCTGGGAGACGGTGGCGCCCTTGGTTTCCGCGAGGTCGGCGAGCTGGTCGACGGCCTCGACGTTCTTCTCGAAGTTGCCCGGCTGCCAGCGCGGGTCGACGTTGCGTATGTCGCTGCCTTCGTACTGGCCGGCGGGCTTGGCGGCGCCGGTGATGAACCCGCGGCCGAGGGGGAGTAGGCGACGAAGCCGATGCCGAGTTCGTCCAGGATGGGGAAGAGCTGCTCGACGTCCCGTTCGAGCAAGGAGTATTCGGTCTGCAGGACAGAGACTGGCTGCACGGCGTGCGCCCTGCGGATCGTCTCGGGGCCGGCCTCGCTGAGGCCGAAGTACTTCACCTTGCCCGCGTCGATCAGTTCCTTGACGGTGCCCGCGACCTCCTCGATGGGCACCTCGGGGTCGACGCGGTGCTGGTAGAAGACGTCGAGGTGATCCACGCCGAGGTAGCGCAGGCTGCTGTCGGCGACCTTGCGGATGTTGTCGGGCCGGCTGTTGAGGGGGCCGCCGATCTGCTCGGGAGGCACCGACATGTCGACGCCGAACTTGGTGGCCAGTACCACGTCGTCGCGGAAGTCCTTGACCGCCTTGCCGACCAGGATCTCGTTGGACCCGGTGCCCCAGCCGTACATCTCGGCGGTGTCGAAGAAGGAGACGCCCAGGTCGTGGGCGCGACGGAGGGCGGCGATACCGGCCTCCTCGTCGGTGGGCCCGTAGGCCATCGTCAGGCCCATGGCGCCGTAGCCGATGGCCGAGACTTCGAGGCCCTGGCTTCCCAGTGTCCGGTTCTGCATGGGGCACTCCTCCGAGTGGGATGAATAGTGCTTTGCGGTCGACGCCGCCTCGCGCGTCCTCTCGTCGAGTCGAACGCTTCTGCTGGGCGCGCTTGCTGGCGTGACCCTGCCGACCTGGGCGGGCCCCACCCGTGGCCTCTCGACGCGCAGTTGCAGTTCGCTTGTGCAGGGTGGAGCTGCCGGGGCGGATGACGGGCCGTTGTGTCAGTGGGCTGCGGCGGTCAGTCCGGCGCGGTGGATGCGGGTGTGCTCGGCGACGCGCCGGCCGAGGTGGCGGGCGGTGTTCAGGTCTGCGTCGTGGACGTCGGGGGTGTCGTTGAAGCTCTGTGCGCCGACGCCGAGGTAGAAGCCGAGGCGGTTGTCGTCCTGGGGGCTGGATGTGGTGGTGTTCCAGCCCGGCAGGAGGTTCAGGCTCACCCAGAGCATTCCGTGCTGGGCCGCCAGGAGTGAGAGGTACTGCAGGGTGTGCAGCTTGTCGCCGCTCATGGAGCCGGAGTTGGTGAATCCCGCCGCGAGCTTGTCGCTCCAGGCGCGGGTGCTCCACCGCTTGCTAGTGGCCTCGGCGAAGGCGTGGAACGCCGCGGACGCGGTGCCCATGTAGGTGGGGGTGCCGAAGATGATGGCGTCTGCGGCGTCCATCAGCTCCCAGTCGGCGTCGTCGAGGGAGGCGACGTCCACGCGGCGGACCTGCGTGCCGGCGACGGAGCGGGCGCCGTCCTCGACGGCTATGGCCATTTGCGCAGTGTGGCCGTAGCCGGAGTGCGACGCGATGACGATCGAGATTTCGGACACGGGTGTTCCTCTCCTGCCGCGATGGCGGCCTGTTCGGTGGTGGTGCCGGCGGACGAAGAGCTGTCCGCTGTGAGGGGGCGCACTGTTCTACGAGTGGGGTCCGGGCGGCCGGGGGCAGGGTGCGGCGCACGCCTGGGTGTCGCGGACCGGCGCCGACCAAAACCAGCCCGGATCACCGTTCCGCCTAATCGAGTATCACCGTTAAGGCGGTGATACGCAAACTGCGATATCGTTGTTCCATGAACGAGGAACGACGCGCCGCACGCCACCAGGTGTTGCAAGTGGCCGCCAAGCTCTTGGAGGAGGGCGGCAGTGAGGCGGTCTCCACGCGCGCTGTCGCCGCGGCCGCAGGCGTCACGGCCCCCGCGCTGTACCGGATGTTCGGCGACAAGGACGGACTCCTGGCCGAACTGGCCGCCTACGGGTTCGAGATGTACCTGGCCGAGAAGCGCGAGGCTTTGGCGCTGACTCCCGACGACCCGGTGGCCGACCTCTACCGCGGCTGGGACCTGCACGTCGACTTCGGAGTGCAGCACCCCGCGTTCTACATGCTCATGTACGGCACTGTGCAGCCCGGGCGGCGGCCCCCCGCCGCGGACGAGGCGCACGCCCTGCTGGTGAGACTGCTGCGCCGCGCCGCCGAGGCCGGGCGTCTTCGGGTTCCGGTGGAACAGGCGACCCGCGTCATCCACGCGGCAACGACGGGTGCCACGCTGGCACTGATCGGCGAAGCGCCCTCACAGCGGGACCTGGCCACTTCGGCACGGCTGCGGGACACCGTCCTCGCCTCCGTCACCACGGACCAGCCCAGCTCGTCCGGGTCGGACCTGGCCTCGCGCGCACTCGCCCTCGACGCCGCACTGGAAACCGCGCTCACCACCAGCTCCCCGGCCGCGGACGCCGAGGTGCCCCTGAGGGCCACGGAGACGGCTCTGTTGCGTGAATGGCTGCAGCGTCTGGCGGGCTGAACCGGCCGCGTGCGAACCGGAGTCGGGCTTGGGGCTTCTGGCCGCCGGTGCGGCCCAGGCGCGACCGGTGGTCAGACTGTCCAGCTTCGCGACTGAACGTCCGTCATGCGGCCGGCGTCACTGACTACGCCAGAGCCTGCGGAGCCTGCTGGGTCGGCCGGCTCGAAGCAGACTTCCGCCGGCAGTCCCCGACCACGACGCGGAGTTCGCCACGGAGATACAGCGGGTGTAGCGGCGCTACGCCGGGTGTGGCCCAGATCCGCGTCAAGGGGGCAACGAGTCGACCTTGAGGCCCTGATGGGCGATCGGGCTCACTGGGTACCGTCGATGTCCTCGGCGAGGATGCGGTACACGGTGGCGACCGAGGAGCGATTGCCCTGGTTCTTGCCCGAGGTGGCGACGAGCTTGCGGGCGATCTCGGAAACGGCGACCCTGCCCGCTCGCAGGCTGCGGGCGTAGGCGGCCGTGTCGTCGACGACCTGAGGGCGAGAGCCACCCGGTGACGTCAGGGCGATCGTCGTTGTCGACTTCGACGACGCTTGTCGTGGGCTCGGAGATGAGGCCGATCGGCCGCGTGGTCGCGCCTTGGCCTGGGGGAGTTCGGGCACTGTGCAGCGCGAAGGCGCGGGGCACGGCTCCGAGGGGTGGACCGGGCCCGCGTTATCGCCGCGCCACAAAGCGGCGGACCGCCCAGACCGCTCCACCGAGGGTGAACCCGTAGACGGAAACCAGCCCGTGGCCGTTGTCCTGGGTGAGCCACATCGTCAGGCCCAGCGCCGGGACGCCGACCGCCAGGGCGAGTTCCTTGGGCAGGCGGGTGCGCGTAAGGAAGGCCAGGGCCAGGGTGGCGCCGAGGAAGTAGGTGGCGCCGGAGCTGCCTGCGAAGTTGCGGGGGTCGGAGCTGGGGCCGCCGCCGAAGCCGAGCAGGTCGTCGATACGACCGGGCAGCAGGATGCCGGCGAGGAAGAAGCCGAGGGTGAGCGGGCCGCCCCAATACCACTGGGCGAGCGCGGCGATCGCGGCGAGGGTGACGAGGTTCCAGATGTCGCCGAGGAAGCCGCCGTTCTGCATGAACACCGAGGTGAGTTCGCGCCACCAGCCGGACTTGGCGGGGTCGGCGTCCAGCGCGTCCATGGCGCCGGACCAGAGCAACTGGAGCAGGATCCCGCCGACGGCGAGCGCGGTCAGGGCGGTCGCCGCCCACGGCAGCGACCGCCCCCGCAGGGTGTCGCGGCCGACCACGCCGAGCCCGCAGTTGACCATCATGACCATCAGCACGGCCGTGGTCACGTTGAAAAGGATCGCCCCCATGCCAGCCTCCCCCGGTTTCGGCGTTTTTCCAACAGCGTTCGAAAAGTCGACAGGTCGCAAGCTAGCACAGTTTTCGAACGGTGTTGGAAAGCGTTGTACGGTGGGGCCATGAAGCTCACCAAGGAGCGCATCGTCGACGCCGGCATGGCCGTCTTCGCGGAGGTCGGCTACCAGAACCTGTCCATGCGTCAGGTCGCCGACCACCTGGACGCCCACGCGGGCAGCCTCTACTACCACGTGCGCGGCAAGGACGAGTTGCTCGCCTTGATGGCCGACCGGGTCTGCCGCGGCGCGTACGACGCCGGTACCGAAGCCCTGGCCGCCCTCCCTGCCGCCACCTGGCGGGAGCGCATCGAGACCCAGGCCACCGCACTGCGCCGGAGCATCAAGCAGCACCCCGGCGGCGCCCAACTCCTCGCCGAGAGCCCCGGCATGCTCAGCCCGGGCGCCTTCTCCCTGATGGAACGCCTGCTGCGCACTCTTCTCGACGGCGGCCTTCCGGCCGACGACTGCGGCATCGCCGCCGACACCCTGCTCAGCCACGTCACCGGCTTCGTCCTCCAGGAGCAGAACCAGCCGACCACCCCGCCGACCGTCACCGCCGGTCTCTACGCCGACCTACGCGAACGGTTCCCCCTGGTCATGGGCGAGTTGATTCCCCGGCCAAGCCAGGACGAGAAGTTCATGCGAAGCATCCGCCTGCTCTGCACGGGCTTTGCGGCGCTGATGCAGGACGGGTAGGCCGGCGACCTCGGCGATCGCCTTGTGCGGGGCGGAAAACCACTCGCCGTCCCCGCCGATGTCACCGCAACTCAACGGATCCCCAAGACCCCGCCCCATCGCGCGGTCGACCGACGCGAGACCTGAGCCTCGGCCACGCAAGACTCGCTAGCCTCCGGGGATTCGCAAGGGCGCAATTGGCTCTCGACCGAACCGTCGCAGTGGCTTCCATTCACCGGTTCTGGCGCGCATTCCGTGCAGGCAACCAGCGAGACCGCGCTCGCCGGTGACTATGGTCGCCTCGTGAAGTTCTTCATGTGTGTGACGAGCTACTGAGCAATGTGTTCCCTCGCCTGGCCAAGGTGGCGGTGGGCCGCATTCTGGGTCACCGCCCGTATCCCGCTCACCACGGACCGGGCTCCAGCAGCCCGGCCGGGGCCCGTACCGGTACGGGCCCCGGCCGGGCTGCTGCCCCGGCTCACGGCCGGGCTGCTGGGCCTGATCTGCGTGGGCACACTTCTACTCGCCGGGCTGAGCGTGGCCAACCGGTACGCCACGGCCGCGCGGGAGGCCGCGGCCTCCCGGGAGCTCACGGCTGCAACCGTGTCACCGCCCGCCGAACCGAAACTCGGCATGGACCGCGAGAAAGTCGAGCACATCGCCAACGACAACGACCTGGCCCGCGCGGCCGCCGCCGGCCGCGAACCCCCGCGCCGCGCCGGCACCGACTGCATCTACCCACCCCAGGCGACGACCGACATGGAGGGCGGGCTCCACCTGCTCCGCTACTGCTTCACCGACGACCGCCTGACGGAGATCAAGCAGTTCACCGTCCCCCTGGAGTCCCCATGACCATCCGTGTACTGCTGGCCGACGACGAGGCACTGGTCCGCGCCGGGGTGCAGCTCGTCCTGCGGCACGCCCAGGACATCGAGGTGGTCGCCGAGGCCGGCGACGGCGCCGAGGCGGTACAGCAGGCCCAGGCACACCGGCCGGACGTGGCACTGGTCGACGTGCGCATGCCCGGCACCGACGGTATCGCCGCCGCAGCCGAGCTGGCCGAGCTCGCCCCCCGGTCGCCGTGCTGATGCTGACCACGTTCAACGAGCAGGACAACGTCAACCGCGCACTGCTCGCCGGGGCTTCGGGCTTCCTGCTCAAGGACTGCGAACCCGGTGAACTCATCCAGGGCGTACGGGCTGCGGCCGCCGGAGACTCGGTACTCTCCCCCAAGGTCACCCGGCACGTGCTGGACCGGCTGCGGCACACCGCCTCCACCAGCACGAGCGCGCGCACCGACCAGGCCCGGCAGCGCCTCACCTGCCTAAGCTCCTGAGCCGACCGGCGCAGGGCCTGCCAATCCAGCCCCCGCTTCTCGGCCTCTGCCCGCACCGCGTTGATTCAGCACCTCGTCCACCGCACGGGCCGCGCCTGCCACCGCGGCCCTCACTGCCGCCCTGCCGCGCTCCTCGTCGGCCCGCTCCCGCTCCACCCAGGGCGGTACTTCCTGGCCCGGTATCGCAGCCCCGACCCGGCCGTGGACGTCGAGCAACCACTGGCGGATTCCGGCATCCCATGACGACGGCTTCGCTGTGGGATGCTCCGCCTTCTTCCGCTGTCCGTCAGGCCGCGGCGCCGGTTCCTCGTACATATGCGACATGGACTCCTCATCTGACTGTGTTCACGGCGGTCGTGTATGCCTTGACCAGTGGTTGTGCCTGGCGGCACCTACCGGAGACGTTCGGTGTCTCGCCCGCGCCACCGTGCACCGTCGGTTCGCCGTGTGGATCGAGGCCGGCCTGTGGCGTCAGCTGCGCCGCGCGGTCTTCGGCGAACTTGGGGCCCAGGGTGAGTTGGATTGGGCCTCGGGGATCGTCGACGCGGCCTCCGGCCGGGCGAAAAGGGGGGCTCGCTGACCGGGCCGAACCCGGTCGATCGCGGCAAGAAGGGCAGCAAGCTGTCTGTCTTTACGTGCGCGCTGGCCAGGGAGCATCGGGTTGACATCCCTGCGCCAAGGAGCTGCGGTCAAGCTCGGTCCAATTCGCTACCCCCGAGTTGTTCGGCGATGGGCGCGGTGTTGGGGGTGTTGGCCTGCTTGCGGTGTTGCAGGTAGTCCTTGAGTTCCTTCTTGATGACCGGAGCCATCAGGTAGAGGGCAAGGATGTTAATGAGGGCGAGGATGAAGAGCAGGCCGTCTGCCAGGTCCAGGACTGCGCCCAGGGTCAGTACCGAGCCAAGGACCACGCAACCGATGGTGATGGTCTTGAAGGTGAGGTCGCTGCGCCTGCTGCGGCCGAAGATGCCTTCCCAGCATTTTTGTCCGTAGTAGGACCAGGTGACGGTGGTGGAGAGGGCGAACAGGATCACGGCGACGGTCAGCAGGTAGGGGAACCAGGGCATGACCGTTTCGAATGCCGCCGAGGTCAGCGCCACGCCTTCGGCCTTGCCGGCCTCGCGTGCTTCGGCGTACATCGGGGGGTTGGCGACGATGATGGCCAGGGCGGTCATGGTGCACACGATGACGGTGTCGATGAACGGGCCGAGCATCGACACCAGGCCGCCGGAGGCGGGGTGGCGGGTTTTGGCGGCGGCCTGAACGATCGGTGCGGAGCCCAGGCCTGCCTCGTTGGAGAAGGCGGCGCGGGTGACTCCCACCACCATGATGCCGATCAAGCCGCCGGCGCCCGCTTCCATGCTGAAGGCCTCCGTGGTGATGAGCTTGACGGCGCCCGGCATCGCCCCGACGTTCGTGGCGAGTACTACCAGGCAGCCGGCCACGTACACGATCGCCATCACCGGGACCAGCTTGCCGACCACCGCACCCAACCGCTTCGCGCCACCGAGCAGAATCAGACCGATGACGACGGCGATGCCCACACCGATGCCCAGCCCTGCGCCAGGGCTGCCGAGCACGCCGTCCTCGCCACCGGTCACGGAGCGCAGCTGTGCAAGGGTCTGGTTGACCTGGAACATGTTGCCGCCGGACAGTCCGAACACGATGATGATCGGCGCGAACACGGCAGCCATCACCCGACCCAAGCGCGCGTACCCGCGCTCGGCCAGACCGCGACGCAGGTAGTGCATCGGTCCGCCAGAGACACTGCCGTCCTCATGTATGACGCGGTACTTCACACCCAGGGTGCATTCGGCGAACTTGAGCGCCATGCCGAGCAAGCCGCACACGACCATCCAGAAAGTGGCACCAGGGCCACCCACGGTCACCGCCACTGCTACACCGGCGATATTGCCAAGCCCGACCGTGCCCGCACACGCGGCCATCAGCGCCTGGAACTGTGTCACCTCACCGGGCGCGTCAGCATCCTCGCCCTTGCCACGCCGCTTGACGATCTCATAAGCGGCTCTGAAGCCTCGAAACTGGATCGCGCCGAGGTAGGCAGTGAAGACGATCCCTCCCACCAGCAGCCACGCCACGATGAGAGGGATACCCACACCTGCGAGATTCACCTCGTAGAAGATGAGGGTGTGGACCAGATCCGTGACCGGCTGGACGACGCCGTTCACGGCGTCCTCGATGCCCGACAAGCCTCCGTCGGAGGCCAATACACGGGGCGCGGTTTCATACTGCATAGAGGAAGATGCTTCCTGCGAGAGCAGACCCAGGGTCCACCGTGGGCGGGCTAAAGAATTGGGACAAGTCTCAGCTCCGCCCCAGTAGGCCAGTAGGGACTTTCGTCCCCTCTACTCAGGACCTACGACCAGGCCTTCAAAACAACCTACGGCCGATGAACTCAAGAGGCGAAACCAGGGACGATGTACTACGCCAGGATTCCGGTCCTGGCGATGAGAGCCACGGCTATGGTAAATATTCAGAATAGGAGGGTCCTGACCTGCTTTCGGTTAGGGGCGGTTCTGGGAGCAGATTGGCGTTGCGGGGCGTGTTTTCGGGAAGCCAATCGGTCCCACGTGGTAGGGAAATGAGCGATGGGCTTCCGCGTGCTGGATGGCTTGGCATCGCGTTATGGCGAGAAAACGCCATAATCCTGGGGCGCGGGCAGCGGTGTTGCCACGTTTGTTCCTTCGCGTATATGCCCGCGGGAGAGGCTCTTCTTTCACAAGAAGATGAGGGGCTGGGTTGCTTCCTTTGCAGGGAGGAGTGCTGTGCGCAACTTCGAGGAAGACTTGTGCATTATGGTCGTCCATCAGCGAGTGACAGGACGTCATGACGATTCGATGTGAAGCGGGTGGCGATCGGTGATATTCAGCCGACCGTCGCGCGGCGGTAACAGACGCCGTGGCATAGCGGATGGGGCGACGCAGTCAACGCAAGAAGCCGTTCTTCCCCCCGCTCCTTCGCCTCCGACGTCGGATCCGCCACTGGATTTCGTAGCGCTGACCGATCAGGAAGTCGAGCTGATGCGTAGCAGCGTGGCGGTGGTCGGTCCGTACGCAGCGGACATGACGGTGTTTTTCTATGCCATTTTGTTCGCGCGCTATCCCCAGACGCGTGGGCTGTTCCCGGAAAATCTGGATGTCCAGCGTGACCGGTTGTTGCGCGGGTTGTTGCGGATCGTCGACCTCGTCGACGACAGGGAGAACCTGGTCCGGTTCTGTGGCCGGCTTGGTCGTGACCACCGCAAGTTCGGGGCCGTGGATGGTCACTACCCGGCGGTGGGCGAGTGTCTGCTGGCGTCGTTGGCCCGCTACGCCGGCCCTGCGTGGAGCCCGAAAGTGGCTGCCGCATGGAGGCACGGATACGGCATCGTCGCACAAGTGATGATGCACGCAGCGGAGGAGGACGCCCGCACGGCGCCCGCGGTGTGGGAGGCGGAGATCATCGCTCACCGGTACCGCGGCCACGGTATCGCAGAAATCACCGTGCGGCCCGACGCTCCCTACCCTTACACGGCGGGCCAGTACGCGAGCATGGAGACGCCCTGGCAGCCCAAAACGTGGCGCTACTACTCACCCGCGCACGCACCGCGACCGGACAACACCGTCACCTTCCACGTGCGTGCGCTCCCCCAAGGCCGGGTCAGCCAGGACTTGGTGTACCGCGCCAAGCACGGGGACATGGTGCAGCTTGGCCCCCCTGACGGTGACATGACTCTCGACCTGTGCAGCGACCGAGATTTGGTGTGCGTGGCGGGTGGCACCGGCGTGGCCCCCATCAAGGCACTGGTGGAGGAGGCGGCCCGCACGGGGAGGGAGCGGCCCGTCGAAGTCTTCCTCGGCGCCCGGACCGCCGAGGAACTCTACGGCCTGGAGGACATGCTCAGGATGTCCCAGCGACACCACTGGCTCACGGTGCGGGCCGCGGTGTCGCACGAGCGAATCGCAGGGCTGGAGGGCACTCTGCCGCACGTACTCAACGAATTCGGCCCGTGGCACTGGCATCAAGCCTTTCTCTCCGGGCCTGCCAGCATGGTCAAACAGGCCAGTGCCGCCTTGACTCGGCAGGGCATCCCGCAGGAGCACATCCAATTCGACCCCTTCGACGTGCCCACACTCGAAGCCGCCTTGCTACCCCGTCAGTTGCGCGAACCGCCCCAAGACTGAAAGAAACCAAACCCGGCCCCGCCCCCGACCCGGCCCAGGCGGGGCCGGCTACCCGCCCCCGCCCCCGCCTGCCGGACTCTGCCACGCCCCGTGCACTCTCGGCCAAGCGGTCGCCAGACCACCGCCATGACGTGCCGGGCACACCGACCAGGAGACACTCCGATGCAACCGCCCAACCCCTCCCTCCTACCGGTTCGGCCCCACCCACCGGCTCACGAGAGGCTCCTGGCGGCCGCTTGGGTGTTCATCTGCCAGTACGCCGCCGAGAATCCGGGCGACGGCGATCCACACCAACGGCTCGCGGAGATCAGAGCGGAGGTGGAACACTTCGGTACCTACGAACACACCCCGAAAGAACTGACATTCGGCGCACGAGTGGCCTGGCGTAACGCCGCACGCTGCATAGGACGGCTCTACTGGAACAACCTGACCGTGCGCGACCTGCGACACGTCACACACCCTGACGACATCGCCAGCGAGTGCTTCGAGCACCTACGCATCGCCACCAACCAAGGCCGCATCCGACCGGTCATCAGCATCTTCGCCCCCGACCGCCCCGGCCAACCCGCCGCCTGGCTACTGAGCGAGCAGTTGGTGCGCTACGCAGATGACCCCAGCAGCGCCCACAAGGCAGTGCTGGCCAAAGACTTGGGCTGGAAAGGCGGCGAAACCCCCTTCGAAGTACTGCCGTTGCTGATACAGCCTGGCCGCGGTACGCCCCCAAAGTTCTACGAGGTGCCCAAGGACAGCGTGCTGGAGGTACCACTGACCCACCCACACCATCCCGGGTTCGCCACACTCGGCCTGCGCTGGTACGCAGTACCCGCCGTCAGCGACATGTCCCTGGAAATCGGTGGAATTACCTACCCGGCCGCACCCTTCAACGGCTGGTACATGGGAACCGAGATCGGCTCACGCAACCTCGCCGACACCGAGCGCTACAACCTCCTGCCCACCATTGCCAACCTCTTCGACCTCAACACCCACAACGAGCGCACCCTGTGGAAGGACCGTGCCCTGGTCGAACTCAACCTGGCGGTCCTGCACTCCTACGAACAAGCCGGAGTGACCATCGCCGACCACCACACGGAATCACGACGGTTCCTCGCCCACATCGACCGCGAAGGCCGGCACGGACGCACCGTGCCGGCAAACTGGAGCTGGATCGTCCCACCACTGTCCGGAGGAGCAACCGAAGTATTCCACCGCTACTACCACCCCGAAGACCCCAACCTCAGACCAGCCTTCATACACCGCACCACAACCAACCCACACCCCCAGACAAGCCCGTCACAGATCGAGAGCAGCGCTGCGCCATGAACCAAGGGACCACGGATGGCGTCCCGCCAGGTGGTGTAGGGGATCAGAGCACCGGAACCCGCAGGCCAAGGGCGGTGGCTCCGCCGATCGACGGCCCAACTCGCCTCACCAGGAGGCTTCGTGGGTTACGGCCTGAACGAAGATCGCCATGAGCCTCATACCGGAGCGCGTGCAACTTGATCGCCTACACCACACCGTGGCAACGCCAATGCGTTACCGGTAGTTTATTGACGGCGATGAGTGCTGGCGGTATGCCCCCTGTGCAGGGGGTGGGTGTCATGACCGCTCGTGTTCCGTCTCCGTCGGCGCCAGGTCCGCTGGAAGGCTACGCCGCTCGATTCGACGACGTGTTCGTGCGCTACAAGGCGCTTCTGACCGAGCGGTGGTGAAAGGCCGCCGCCACGGCCCTGCCGCAGCAGGGTCGTGAAGCTGAGGGCAGCCGGACCCGGGAGATGCCGGGAACGGTGGAAAGCAGTCCTGACAACGCCGGGACGTTCTGGTACCGCCAGACGGGGCTCATCGACGTACCGCCGGTCCGTCGTTTCTGAGACTCCGAACCCTGCTCCGACCTGCGTGAATGTCTCGTTATTCCGCAGATACGCCAGCATCAGCAGGGCTTGCTTGAAACAACCCAGCCTCCGCCAGGGCGAGTTCAGCTCCCGCCGGCGGCGTGGAGCAACCACGAGACGTGCTCAACAAGCTCGTGCGGGATGTCGAGCATGGAAGAATACGGAACCAACAGGGCCCCTCGGATGCTGCGTGATGAGTGAAGTCACCACAGCAACAACCAGGGGCCCTGTCTCGTCACCCACACCCCGCCTGACCAGGTCTTGCACCTTCCCAGGGGCAGGATGAAAGAGGCTCAGTGAGAGACGTAAACGTCGGTTCCTCGCGTACTCCTCTCCATCGCGCTTGCCGGACCCGCCCCATCTGGCAGTACTCGACACGTCCGGCGTTGTCAGGGCCGCTCTCGCCGTCCCCGGCATCACCCGGATCAGGCTGCCTTCAGCTACAACCTCGCTGCTGCGAAAGCGAGTTGGTGCAGGTCTTCCGCCTCGACTCGAACCAACAGCGCCTCACGGCGCAAACTGAAAGTGACCCAGAACCAGTATTCAGCCGACGCCGACATACCTGGCTGTGGCCACCGCCGTTGTGAGCGGCCCGCCGGAGTCGCGAGTCCTCTTGCCCAGCTCCGATTTCTCGGACTGCTGCTCCCGCCTGCCTGGCTCGCCGTCCCGTTCCCAGCTCAACTGCCCGGAGATCTCGGCGCGCAGCCCCGATGCGGGGGATGCGGCGGCCCGGCCCGCAGCACGGCTGGGCGCCTCAGTAGTACTCGCCCTGGCGGTAGTCCCAGGAAGAGTAGATCGCTGACAGGCTCTCCATGATCGCCGGGCTGTCGAGTCCGTGTCGGATCAGCGCGGGTACCGGGGAGACGGAGCGTTCGCCGTCCTGCACGGGTACGAGCGCTCCGTCGGAGTCGACCATGGACACCATGACGCCCTGCTCGTGGCGGGTGTTCTCATCCTTGCCCGGCTGGATGGACGCCACGTAGTCGTCTGCTGAGACGATGAAGTCCGCTTGTGTCTCGATGCGTGAACCGATGCCCTCGACGCGTCCCTTGTTGCCATGGCCAGACGGGTTGGCGGAACTAGCGAAGACGAGCCGACGCTCGGCCCACAGCCGTTCCACGAGTTGTTCGGCCGGGCGACCGAAACGCACCACAAAACAGCTGGTGCCGCGGGCGTCCATGGCCAGCTCACGCGTCGTGGCATCGGGGAGCAGCGTCAAAGCCTCCTTGCGCCAGGGAAGGATGCAGCCAATCAGGACGTCCTGCTCCCAGAGCTGCTCGTAGAAGGACAGGACCTCCTCGTTCAGCTGGGCCAGCTCCTTGAGATGCTCGATGTCCGCACACAACACGACACCCGGCTTGTTCTTGTTCCGCTGTTTGGCATCGAACTTGCGCTCCAGACCGCCGCCATCTGTGGCCATAAGGATGTAGCCGACCTTGGTCGCGCAGACGACCAAGCCGCCGGGGGCGGAGATGGCTTCGAGGGAATCGGGGATTACTTCACCCTGCCAGGAGCAACGCGGCGTGGTGTTCGACATGGAGGTGGCTCCACTCTCGTAGTTCCGGTGCTAAAGCACGCAGCCGTGGATCACGCGGAGTGCCCGGGGAGGGAGTGCTGTGATCGGTGGCCCGGGGTAGGGCTGCTGTTGGCCGCAACACGGCATGGCGCAGAGCTCTGCTTTCTCCGCTTGGTCGATCTGGCTGGTATGAGCAGAAAACCAACAAGCTGCCGAGGTGGGGAAGGGACGAAAGGCCTTATCTCAGCACCGGTTGAACTCTGGTGCTGGGGCCACGGAGGGTCACCAGCACCGCAATCATGAATGGCCGTGGGTGATGTGCTCCTCCAGGACCTGTGGTCCCGTCAGGTCGAAGATGTTGTGATCGAAAACGTGGTAGCTGACGGCGAGTTGGTGGTCGTGCGAGTGCATCGGCGAAGCGGGCCGGGTGACCGGGTCACGGGGGATGCTGTCGCGTTACGTATCTCCTCCAAGGACCCAGTTCGGCGCGGAGCTGGGGGACGGGCATGAACCGCGGGGTGTGGCGCTTCGGGGTGAGCTTGCCGCCGCGGGTGTGGCAGGCGCTTCCGGTGGGTGCGTCGTAGGTGGAGCAGCCGACGTGTTCGACGGTGGCGGCCGGGTCGGCGAGCTCTGGCATGTCGCGAAAGCTGGGTCGCGCTCCTCGCTGACGGTCGTCGCGCGCCCGTGTGGCCGTTCTTGAGTTCCTGACGGCCGCAAGCCCGTGCTCGCCGGTTCCGGGTCTTCGTCCATCTCCACCGTCAGGACGTGTTCACCGTGGCGTAGTTGGGGTGCTGGGTCAACGGGCTCGGTGTTCGGCAGACTTGCGCGAGTCCCTGACTGTACGTACGTACAGTCAGAGGTTTAGGGTGCCGGGTGGAACAAGGAGGCGGCAGACCCGAGAGAAAGGTTTTGCGGCATGATGTCCGACTTGATCGACGTGCACGCGCATTTCACCCCACCCACCACTCCCGAAGAACGGGAAGCGCGATGGCATGCCATGCGAGCGGAGCAGTTCCTTGCACCGGCTCCCTACCACTGGACGGTCGAGGCGACGCTGGACTACATGGACCGCGCCGGCGTCGCGATGCAGTTGCTGAGCAACATCCCCAAGACCCTGGACGCCCTTCGCGCGTCCAACGACTACGGCGCCTTTCTCGTGTTGCAGCATCCCTTGAGGTTCGGCCTGCTCGCTGCTCTGCCCACCGACGACCCGGCCGCCGCGCTCACCGAAATCGAGCGCGCCGGCGGCGACCTGCAGGCGGACGGGTTCGCGGTGACCTGCGTGTACAACGGAGTCGCCCTCGGCGACGCGAGCCTGGAACCGGTGTGGGCCGAACTCGACCGCCGCGGCGCGACCGTGTTCGTCCACCCGGACGCCTACGCTCCGGCGTCCATGGGCCGCCCCAGCCCGCTGTTGGAGGTCGCCTTCGAGACCGCCCGCACCATCGTCGACATGCTGTACGCAGGCGTCTTCCGCAGGTTCCCGAACATGCGGGTGATCGTCGCGCACTGCGGCGGCGCGCTTCCCGCCCTGGCGGGCCGCCTGCATCTGCTGGGCACGGAAGCCTGGGTACCGAACCCCGGCGAACTCGACCAGGGCGAGATCCGGGACCACCTCGCCCGGCTGTATCTGGACACCGCCGCCACCGGAACCGCCCACACCCTCGCACCGGCCCTGGCCATGACCACCCCCGACCACCTCGTCTACGGCTCGGACAGTGGCGTGCCGTGCAGCACCGAGACGACGCTGGAAGCCAACCGGCAGGTCCTGGCGGACTTCACCGGACTGCCCCGCGAACAACTCGAAGCCATCGGCCACAACGCCCTGCGTCTCTTCCCGAAGGCTGCTGCCCGGCTCGGTCGGCAGGTCGCGGCGGCCTGACGGCGCGCGCGTCAAGGGACGCGCGATCCGCACCCGAAGAAGGAAGGAACCAGGCACATGATGGACGCGCAGGGCGTCGTGCGGGTGGCGACCGGACTGCTCCGCGGAACCCCGGAGGAGGGCGTCGTCGTCTACCGCGGCGTGCCCTTCGCCCAACCGCCGGTCGGGCCACTGCGGTTCCGCTCACCGCTGCCGCCGGAACGGTGGTCGGGCATCCGGGAGGCCAGCCGCCCGGGCCCCGCCTCGTACCAGTTCAACGCCGACAACCACCGAGATGTCGAGCGCATCGTCCGGGACATCGACCCCGGCGTGCCGGGCATCATGGCGTGGCCCACCTACACGAACGCGACCTACCGCCACAACCACTCGGCGGAGGACTGCCTGTACCTCGACATCTGGGTGCCGGAGTCGGCCCCGCGCACAGCCCTGCCTGTCTACGTCTACTACCACGGCGGCGCGAACGCGGTCAGCTCCGGTTCGTTCGAGCTGGAGCGGGGCGCGAACCTGGCCCGCGAGGCCAACATGATCGTGGTCCGGCCGAACTACCGGATGGGCGCCCTCGGTTGGGTCCACTTCGGTCTCCTGGGCGGTGGTCTGCCGGAGGCGGTGAACCTCGGTGTGCAGGACCAGTTCGCCGCGCTGAAGTGGGTGCACGAGAACATCGAGGCGTTCGGCGGCGACCCGGGGAACATCACGATCGGCGGGGAGTCCGCCGGAGCCACCGCGGTCTCGCACCTGCTGACCAACCCGAACGCGTACCCCTACTTCCGGCGCGCGGTGCTGCAGTCGTTGTCCCCCTTCAACCTCTGGTGCACGCAGCAGCGGCCGGAGGCCGTCACCGTCGCGCAGATGTACCTCGACCTCCTGCACATCGACGACCCGGCGCGGCTCCAGGACATCGACCCGAACCGGCTGTTGGCTGTGCAGAACGTGCTGACCCGCTACTTCGATCCGGATCAGCATGTTGCCTGGCGTCCCTTGGGCGCCGTCGTCGAGGGGGACTGGGTGCCGCGGGCCCCGGCACTGCATCTGTCGGAGAACACGGTCGCCAAGCCCGGCCTGGAAGTGGCCATCGGTTTCGCGAAGGACGAGTGGCAGTTCTTCCGCGGGCACTCACAGACGGTCAGCCGCGGATCCCGGCGGGACGTGCTGGGCGTCCTGGAGCAGGTCTTCGGTGTGGACGGTGCCGAGGAGGTCTACCGGCGATTCCACGCACTCGACCCGAACCATGCGCCCGGCCTGCTGCTGTCGGACATCATGTCCTTCGAGTTCTTCAAGCTGTCGTCGCTGGCGATCGCGCGGAACCTCAGCGCGCAGCGGATCCCCGTGCACCTGTTCCAGTTCTCCTACGACCTGCCCGGCCTCGACGGTCGGCTCCGTGCCGTGCACACCGGGGACATCCCGTTCCTGTTCCGCAATCACTCCGAACGCGACCTCGCCTGGTGGCCGGCCTTCAATGGGGCGGACCGGGAGGAGGTACGACAGGTCAGCCGGCGGATGGGCGAGCTCTATGCGTCCTTCATCCGCAGCGGCGCCCCGGGAGCCCGGTGGCCGCGATTCGACGCGGAGGACGGGAACGTCCTCTGGTTCGGCCGATCCGTCGAGCCGAGGCCCGGCCTGCTGCAGCGGGAGTGGGACATCTTCCAGCAACTCGGCTTCGGCACCGTGCGGTCGGTGGAGAACACGCTCGTCGACAACGTACGGGCGGCGCTGGCGAACAGGTCGGCCACCTAACGGACGGACGGAGCATCCGCTCCTTGTATCGCAAGGCAGCCGTGCCTGGCTCGGACGGCGTCGCCGGTGCCATACTCAAGCCGAAGCGCGCAGAAATGAGGGATGGCCAGGTGGGCGACTCGACGGCCGGTCGGAGCGAGACGAGCGGCGGCCGACGGCAGGCGATCATCCGGGCGGCCGAACGCCTCTTCGCGCAGGAGGGCTATCACGGCGCGACGATGCGTCAGATCGCCGAAGCGGCGGGCGTCAAGCTGTCCCTCGTCGTCTACCACTTCACCTCGAAGCTCGGACTGTACTCGGCGATCTTCGAGGAGCGTCGGTACGTCAACGACGAGCGGTTGGCGCGTCTGAAGGCGATCCCCGACCTGCGCGCGGACGACGCCGTCGAACAGATCGTCAGCGCCTTCACCGATCCGGTGCTCGCGCTGCACGACGACCCAGACGACATCTGGTTCGCCCGTCTCGTACTGCGCGAGGCCTCCGACCCGTCCAGCCAGGAGCGACCGGTCATCCGGGACCAATTCGACCCGCTGGCCCGCGAGTTCGTCGAAGCGCTCAGCATCGCGCTGCCGGACAAGCCCGCCGGGTTCCACCACTGGGCGTACCTGTACTCGGTGGGAGCCCTCACCCAGAGCGCGTTCGACACCCGCGTGCGCAACATCGCCGACGAGCCCGGCTACGAACAGAAGCACGCTCTCCTGCGGTCCTACATCACCGCCGCCCTGCGCCACGGCTGATCCGGCCCGGCTCGACCGGATGCACGTCGATCGCGGTCCTCACGTGAACGGGCCCGCCACATGACCGCTTACCGCCGGCACCCTGCCAGTTGAGCGGATCCGCTTCGCATTTCCGCCTTCACGCCGCGGCAACGGGCTGCAGTGATCTGCCCGGCCTCCAGGGTCAGAACCACTTCACCATGGACCGACCGAAGCCAAACGGATCTACGCCGTTCGTTGCCAGACCGAACAGCCGGGAGCCGAACCCGTCGAACAGGCCGGAATCGTCCCGATCGCCGTCGCCACGATCACCGCCAACCCCGCCGACTACCGGCGGGTTGATGCGGCCCGGGCCGGAGGCATCGCCGTCACCACGGCATCCGCCGCATCCGCCACACCCGCCGCATCCGTCGCCCCAGTTGTCGCCGTCCCCGCCGACGTGCCGTGGGTCGATGCCGTCCGAGCCGGAGGGGTCGCCGTCGCCGAGGCATCCGCCGCATCCGTCGCCCCAGTCGTTGCCGTCCCCGCCGACGTGCCGTGGGTCGATGCCGTCCGAGCCGGAGGGGTCGCCGTCGCCGAGGCATCCGCCGCATCCGTCGCCCCAGTCGTTGC
>NZ_JBIVXW010000086.1:0-3864 GCF_044769405.1 Streptomyces sp. NPDC090442 | reverse complement strand
CGTCCCCGCCGACGTGCCGCGGGTCGATGCCGTCCGTGTCCGAGGGATCGCCGTTGCCGCGGCACCCGTCACACCCGTCACGCGGCTGGCCGCGACTGTGGTCGCCACTCGCTCCCACGGTCCGACCTTGTGGGACGCCCCCGGCCGGGCCGGCAAGCGAGGCGACCATCGCTGCGGCGAGCCCTATGGTGGCAACCGAGCGGCCTATGTACGTACGCATCGCGTCTTCTCCTGATCGGCAAGAAATCGGACGCGGGATGAGTACCTCGGCGCGCCGGATTTCACGCAGGCGCACCAATTTCCCACTCCACCGGCCGGCAAGGTTGCTCCACTCGTGCCCCTGGTCCGAGGCCGAGGAACGCAGTGGACAGCTGACCGAGACCTTCGACGCCGACGTCCGGTGCCGCTTCCGCGACCGCCTCGCGGGCCACTTCGACCACAAGCTGCACCTCGTCCTGGACGGACACGGAGCCCACCGCTCCCGCAAGGTCCGCGCCTGGCTCGCCGATCACCCCGACCGGATCGAGCTGCACGTCCTGTCGTCGCACTCGCCCGAGCTGACCCCCGATGAGCTGGTCAACGCCGACCCCAAGCGGAGTCTGCCCATGCACAGCCGGGCCCGCGGCCGTACCCAACTCGCCGCCGGAACCCGTAGGTTCTTCCCTCACCGTCAACGCCAACCGCACATCATCCACGGCTACTTCGGCGGCCGGTCACGTCCGCTGCACCCTCAAGCAGAACCCTTTGAGGGTCGGGTCAATAAGCTCCGCGAGAGATTCCCACCCACCCCACGTCACAGGGTTCCCTCAGTGCGGGATGTGGCCGGTTGCCTCACCCGCCATCCTGACCGGTTCACCCACGACCAGACCCAGCAGCTCCAAGCAGTTCTGGAAGGTGATCCAGCGGCCGGATTCGACCGTCGTCGACACCTCACGAGCCATCCGATCCGACGCCCTACGGAGATGCAACGAACGGCAAGTCCCGATCGCGCTCTGCCACGGTCGTGTAATTCGGTATCTCATCCACGCTCGTTCCCCGCTGTGCCGTGTGGCCACTTGCCTCCCGGGTCGGTTGGGCGGGCGGCCGACAGGTGATTAAGGTCTCGCCCTGCTTCACCCCTCGTGCCTTCGGACGGGGCCGACCGGCCCAGTGGGCCTGCGGGACTGTGTGATGCCTGCTGTCGTGGACGCACTTATTACTACTGCCTCTGGAGAGTCATGCACCGTCGTCCGCCGGCCAGCGAGGGCCTCGGCAAGACACCGCCCCGGGTCCCCGCGAGCACGCTGCTATCCCGCCGCGGACAGCGGCTGTGCTGGAGTACGGCCGCCGCTTTGGTGGTGACCAGTGCACTGGTCACGGCTGGCGCGCCGCCGCGCACCGTGGCCCGGCGCGCGGCCGAATACCCCATCCGCATCAGCGCCTACGTGGCCAACAGCGGTACCGAGACCGTCTCGGCTTATGACACCCAAATGGAACGGAAGTTCGGTGCCGTCCAGGTGGGTCACGGCCCGATCGGCGTGGGGGCGGCTCCGGACGGCGAATCGGTCTACGTCGCCAACGGTCAGTCCAACACCGTCTCCGTCATCCACACCGGCGCCAGGCTGGTCAGGGCAACCGTACGCGTGGGGCGCCGGCCCTTTGCCGCGATGCCGACCAGGGACGGCCGCAGGGTGCTGGTGGCGAACTTCGGCTCGGATACGGTCTCGGTCATCGACGCCCGGGGATGCCATGTGATCGCCACCGTGCGGGTGGGGCCGCTGCCGCACAGCATCACCACCATCCCGGACGGACGCGCATCCGTGACCGACAACGGCGGTGGCGCGGTAACAGTGCTCGACCAGCAATCGCGCCCGGTCCGTCGGATCCAGGTGGGGGACTTCCCCAGTGGCATCAGCTCGCCGCCCTCCGGCCGCCTGGTGTACGTCTCCAACACCGGTTCCGGCACGGTCTCGGTCATCGACACCCGCCGCGACGCCGTCGTGGCCCGCCTGCCTGCCGGCAAGGCCCCACTGGGGAACGCGGTCAGCCCCAACGGCCGGTTCCTCTTCGTCGCCGACTCGGCCCGGGACTGCCTGCTGATCATCGACATCGCCGCGCGCCGCATCGTCGGTAGCGTCCACGTCGGCGCGCAGCCTCAGGGTGTCGCCGTCACTCCGGACGGCCGGCGGGTGTGGGTGACCAACGAGCGATCCGACACCGTGTCGATCATCGACCCCTACACCCGGCAGCTCCGCGCCACTGTGCCGACCGGACACGAGCCCGAAGGCATCGCCATCACACCGCGCTGAACCCGACGATCTCCCCATGTGTCGCACCGTGCTTGCCACCGGGTGAGGGGGACCTTTCTCGGCTCACCCCCGCACGCACTCGTACAACGATGCCCGTAAGTGTGACAGTCACTCGAACGTCGTGCCCCGGCCCTGTGCGCTGCCACACAATGGTCCCATGAATCCGGTCTGTACGGCGGATTCCGGGGGGCGATGCGCAGCATGAGTCAGAGCCGGCCACGCTTCCTGGTGAACGCCCCGGTAGCGACCTGGTTCACGTCACGCTCTGACCGTCACGGGAGATCGGGGAATCCCATGCGCATCCAGCAACTCTCCGCGGCACTCGGCCCGCTGGCCGCTGCGGTCGCCCTCGTGGTCACCACTGCCGTCCCTTCACACGCAACGACCGGCACCGCGTCAACCGCTCTGGCCAGCGCCGAAGCCAGCTGCCCGGAAGGTTCCGTCTGCTTCTGGTCGAAACCCGATTTCGAGGGGGAGATGAAGGCCGTGCAGAACCGTCAACACGACTGCGGGGACACGCCGTTCCACCCCGCGCGATCGGTGCGCAACAACGCGCACGAGGCCGTGTCATTTTACGCCGGGCCGCGTTGCTCGGTCCATGTCGGCACGTTGGAGCCAGGCGGCTCAGCGCGGTCGGTCTCCCTCTCCAGCTGGCGCTGACACCGCTATCGCACCGGCGCTCCTACTGAGCGGTGAGCGGATGTACGGTCGGTCGCGCACGATGCCGGCTCGGCCGCGCCGGGTACGACGGAGCCGAGAACTCCGTGCGCTACAACACCCTCTGCACAGGCCACTTCGGCGAAGACTCAGCCAGACGTGCCTCGATTGACAAACCACGGTTACAGAAGCGCGTGGTGCCTGGGGGATATCGCCAACACCCCCCAGGTGCACCCACGTTGACGGGCTCCCGCACCTGCGTGGACCAGGTACGAGAAGCCCGCCGAGCAATCAAGCAAGGGTGTTCACGACGTGTCGCGTGGCCGCGGCGAGCAGGGCGTCGCTGGGTGGGGTGGAGTAGCCGACGCGGTGAGACATGAGGGCCAGCACGAGCGGGGCGGTGTGGGGCGGTCGGACGACGGCGATGTCGTTGGCCCTGCCGTAGTCGCCGGTGCCGGTCTTGTTGGCGACGGTCCACGACCGGGGCAGCCCCGCCCGGATGCGGCCGGCTCCGGTGGTGTTGCGCCGGAGCCAGTCTTCGAACAGCGCGCGCCGGTCCGCGGCCAGCGCGTCGCCGACGGTCAACTCGCGGTAGTCGGCGGCGATCGCACGGGGCGTGGTGGTGTCGCGAGGGTCGTGCGGGCGGTTCCGGTTCAGCTCGGGGTCGTAGTTGTCCATGTTGCGACAGCTGCGGGGTCTTCTCCGGGCGGATTCAGTTGGTGTGAGTCTGCTGTGGGTTGGTGTCTGTATCGGTGTCGGGGTGGGCCGCGGCGGCCTTCTCGGCGAGGTCTGCGATCTGCTGGAGCGCGGCCAGGTGTGCGCGTAGCCGTTCTCGGCCGGTGACGGTGGCCCGTACCCAGGTGCGGGGTCGCTTGCCGACGTAGCCCTTACGGATCTCGATGAGATCGGCGTTGCCGAG
>NZ_JBIVXW010000085.1:0-38735 GCF_044769405.1 Streptomyces sp. NPDC090442 | reverse complement strand
GCAATCCACACCAGGCCAGCAGGCCCTCACCCATTTCAAGGTCTTTCGACCGAGACCCCTGTCACCAACCTCCGTGGACAGAACAGCTAGGGCGCCTCTGACGGATCTCCGCGGCGCCGCGGCACGCCTCGTGCCGTAGCGCCGCGGTCCCGTGTGACGCGGGTAACTTGGCGACGTCCGGGGGGTGCCCCAACCGCGAGAGGGACGTCTCATGGCCAAGATCAAGGTTGCCCGTCCCGTCGTCGAGATCGACGGCGACGAGATGACCCGCATCATCTGGTCGTCCATCAGGGACCGGCTGGTCCTCCCGTACCTCGACGTCGAGTTGACGTACTTCGACCTCGGTATCGAGAACCGGGACGCCACCCGTGACCAGGTGACCGTCGACGCCGCGCACGCCATCCAGGAGCACGGCGTCGGGGTGAAGTGCGCCACCATCACCCCGGACGAGGCCCGGGTCGAGGAGTTCGGCCTGAAGGCGATGTACCGGTCGCCGAACGGCACCATCCGCAACATCCTCGGCGGCGTGATCTTCCGGGAGCCGATCATCATGGCGAACGTGCCCCGGCTGGTGCCCGGCTGGACCCGGCCCATCATCGTCGGCCGCCACGCCTTCGGCGACCAGTACCGCGCCACCGACCTCAAGGTCCCCGGCCCCGGCACCCTCACCCTGACCTTCGCCCCGGCGGACGGCGGGGAGCCGACCGAGCTGGAGGTGCACGACTTCCCGGGCCCCGGGGTGGCGCTCGCGATGTACAACCACGACGACTCGATCCGCGACTTCGCCCGGGCGGCGTTCCGTTACGGGCTGGACCGCAACCACCCCGTCTACCTCTCCACGAAGAACACGATCCTGAAGAAGTACGACGGCCGCTTCAAGGACCTCTTCCAGGAGGTCTTCGACACCGAGTTCCGGGCCGAGTTCGAGGCCCGCGGCCTGACCTACGAACACCGGCTGATCGACGACATGGTGGCCGCGGTCCTGAAGTCCTCCGGCGGCTACGTCTGGGCCTGCAAGAACTACGACGGCGACGTCCAGTCCGACATCGTCGCGCAGGGCTTCGGCTCGCTCGGGCTGATGACGTCGGTCCTGATGACCCCCGACGGCCGGACCATCGAGGCCGAGGCGGCGCACGGCACCGTCACCCGGCACTACCGGCAGCACCAGCAGGGCAAGGCCACCTCCACCAACCCCATCGCCTCGGTCTTCGCCTGGACCCGCGGCCTGGCACACCGCGGCGAGCTGGACGACACCCCCGAGGTGACCCGCTTCGCGCGCACCCTGGAGCGGGTCTGCGTGGAGACCGTCGAGGGCGGCCAGATGACCAAGGACCTGGCCCTGCTCATCGGCCCGGCGCAACCCTGGCTCACCACCGACCAGTTCCTGGAGGCGCTGGACGCCGGCCTCCAGAAGGCGATGGCGCCCGCCTGATCCGCGGCGGGGGCGGGGCGTTCACATCTGGCCGGGATTCGCCGTCCCCGACGGGCCGTCGGGGGAGAAGGGGGATTGCCCGGCCCGATCCCGGGCATGCGCTCCACAACCCCCCACGGGTGTGGCACAACCGCCGGCCGCCCGCGCTACCCCTCCGAGAGCGGGCGGCCGCCGCGCCCGACCGGACCGTCGGCCACCGCGCGCACGCGGGCGGCGAGGCGGTCCGGTCGGGTCCGCCCGTGACGGCCGGTGAGGTGTCCCACACCGGCCCGTCGTCTGGGCGGGACGGGGGTCCGATAGCCTGACGGCCAGGTCTCTCGATACCAAGAGACCTTGATAGATGGGCAGGGACACCCACCGCCACCCAAGGTGGTCCAGGGGCTTGCCCCCGGAATACCGCGCAGGAGATCGCCATGACCCGCACTCCCGTCAACGTCACCGTCACCGGCGCCGCCGGCCAGATCGGTTACGCCCTCCTCTTCCGCATCGCCTCCGGCCAACTGCTCGGCGCGGACGTGCCGGTCAAGCTGCGCCTCCTGGAGATCCCGCAGGGCCTCAAGGCCGCCGAGGGCACCGCGATGGAGCTGGACGACTGCGCCTTCCCGCTCCTCCAGGGCATCGAGATCACCGACGACCCGAACGTGGCCTTCGCCGGCGCCAACGTCGCGCTGCTCGTCGGCGCCCGTCCGCGCACCGCGGGCATGGAGCGCGGCGACCTGCTGGAGGCCAACGGCGGCATCTTCAAGCCGCAGGGCAAGGCCATCAACGACCACGCCGCGGACGACATCAAGGTCCTGGTCGTCGGCAACCCGGCCAACACCAACGCGCTGATCGCCCAGGCCGCCGCCCCGGACGTGCCGCGCGAGCGCTTCACCGCGATGACCCGCCTGGACCACAACCGCGCGCTGACCCAGCTCGCCAAGAAGACCGGCACCCCGGTGTCCGAGATCCGCCGCCTGACCATCTGGGGCAACCACTCGGCCACCCAGTACCCGGACATCTTCCACGCCACCGTCGCCGGCAAGAACGCCGCCGAGCAGGTCAACGACGAGGCGTGGCTGGCCGACACCTTCATCCCGACCGTCGCCAAGCGCGGCGCGGCGATCATCGAGGCCCGTGGCGCGTCCTCCGCCGCCTCGGCCGCCAACGCCGCCATCGACCACGTCCACACCTGGGTCAACGGCACCGCCGACGGCGACTGGACCTCCATGGGCATCCCCTCGGACGGCTCCTACGGCGTCCCGGAGGGCCTGATCTCCTCCTTCCCCGTCACCACCAAGGACGGCAAGTACGAGATCGTCCAGGGCCTGGAGATCAACGAGTTCTCCCGCACCCGCATCGACGCCTCCGTCAAGGAGCTGGCGGAGGAGCGCGAGGCGGTCCGCGCGCTCGGCCTCATCTGACGCCACCTCCGGCACACCGCCGCAGCACTCACGCGCCCGCACGGCCCAACGGCCGTGCGGGCGCGGTGTTTTGACGCTCCCTCGGGGCCGGAAACGCGCTGACAGCGTGCCCTCCGCTCCTCTATGCTGCGGAACCCTTCACACGTCCGGGTGAAGACGGCCGCCGGTGGAACTGGCCCGCCGCCCGGGCGCGTTGAGGCGGATACGCGCGGCGACGCGCACACGGCAGCTACGGGGGAGGCCGATGAACGGTAACGACGTGCCCGCACAGTCACCAGGGCCCGCACAGCCAGGAGATCCGGACGGGCCACCGCGGCTGGGCAAGGAGCCCCCGGCCGCCCCGCCGCCCGGCCCGCTCCCCGCCGTCCCGCCCGGTGCCAGCGAGGCCACCCGGCTGCTGTGCGCCGGGACCTACCTCGACGACGCCTACCGCGACGCCGTCATCGACGAGCTCTACGTCCACGAGGAGCGGTTCGCCGCGCCCTCCCTGGGCATCGACGCGGCCCGGGTGCTGGCCCACGCCCTGCGCGCCCGCCGGTTCGAACTGGGCTGGGCCGCGGCCGTCCTGGGCGTCTGGATCCTGGCCGTCCTGCTCTCCCAGGGGCTGGCGGTGGCCTACGCCATCCCGGTCGCCCTGATGGGCCTGGGCCGCTTCGTCCGCCGGGCCCCGGTCCCCCTGTGGCTGGCTCTGGGCCTCTCGTTCCTCTTCCGCTGGTACGGCCGGCTGACGCTGCTGACGCTCCTGGCGGTGCTCACGGCGACCGCGTTCGACGGTGGCTCCCTGGTGAGTCGGACGGGCTGGTCGGGGAGCGGCCTGCTGCCCGGCTCCTCGCCCTCCGAGTTCTCCGGCGGCGGGCTGTCCGGTGACTACGCGGGCTTGGGCGGCGGCCCGTCCGCCGCGTCCGGCGGCGGATCGGCCTTCGCGGTCTGGGCGGCGCTGGTGCTGCCGGTGCTGATCGCCGCCCTGGTCGCCCTCCAGCGCGGCCAGTTCGCCCGGGCCCTCGCCGGCGAGCTCTCCCCGCAGCGCTTCCCCGACGTGGTGGCCGACCCCGCCGAGCGGTCCGAGGGCATCCGCTTCCTGCGGCTGCGCCAGCGCATCCGCACCGAGCAGCACGGCCCGATGGTGCTCTACCGCGCCGCCGCCCCGTTCTGCGGTGCCGGCGAGCCGTTCAAACCCTGGTCGCTGTCGGTGGAGTTGGTCCCCGCGCAGGACCGGCCGACCGAACCGCTCGACAACGGCGCGATCCTGGCCCGCATCGTCCCGCTGGTCGAGGCGCTGCGCACCCCGTCGGGCCCGCCGGGCACGGCGTCGCTGGTCCGCGACCGGCTGCGCGGCCTGGAGATCGACGAGTGCGTCTTCCTGCCCGCCGACGGCCTGTTGACCCGCGCCGACGCGCCCTACGACCCCACCGGCTTCGCGGAGCACCGGGCCGCGGCCGTGGAGGAGGGCGGCGAGACCCGCCGGCACTTCCTGCGCATCCGGGTCGGCGGCTGGAACGAGGGCGTGGTCACCACCGTCTTCGTCCGGGTCCACACCCAGGGCGGCATGCTGATGCTGGAGGTCGCGCCGCACGTGCTGTGGCCGCTGCGCCAGCTCTACCAGGACGCCGACCGGATCGCCCACCGCCACCGCCACCACGACCACTTCGGCCGGGCGGTGTGGGCGCTGACCCGCGCCCCGCGCGCGTCCGGCGAGGCGGTCCTGAGCCTGCTGCGCGGCGTGCGCTCCACCTGGCGGCTGTTCACCGGAGGGCACCGCGCCGCCCTCCCGGAGGGCCCGGCCCGCTCCGTCCGCGAACTGGGCTCGGACGGCGAGGCCTCGCTCTTCCAGGACATGGACGTCGCCCGCTATCTGCGCACGATCCAGGCGCGGGTGGCGGCCGGCGTCACCACCGCGCTGCGCGAAGCCGGTTACCGCACCGAGGAGTTCGAGCAGCGGGTCGTCCACGTCGCCGACGGCGGGGTCTACGTCGAGTCCGCCCAGGGCGCCGTCGGCATCGGCGACCACAACACCGTCACCCATCACGGCGCCCCCACTTCCGCGGGCGACTCCGCTTCCCCGAAGGGCAGGTCCTGACGTGGCACCGTCCGGCGCATCCGACAAGGGCATCCACATCGAGAACGCGCAGGGCGCGATCTCCATCGGCGACCACAACACCGTCACCCACATCGGTGACAACGTCCGGGGCGCCGCGCCCGCCGTCGACCCGGCCCAGGAGGAGCTCCTCCGGGCCGTTCGCACCCTGCGCGAGGACCTCGACCGGGCCGTGCCCACCCCCGAGGTGCAGGCGCTGACGACCGAACTCGCCGACACCGAGGGGGAGATCACCGGCACCGGTGCCGCGGCCCCCGGCCGGCTGGCCCGGCTGCGCACCGCGCTGACCGACGCCAGCGCCGTGGTGGGGCTGCTGTCGTCCGGCGCCGCGGCGGTCCAGGCGGTCGGCGCCCTGCTGGGAGGCTGACCGACCGTGCCCCAAGGCCCCAAAGCGCACTGGAATCCCGACACCCAGTCCTGGGAGACCGGCCCGTCGCGCCCCACCCGGCCCTACACCGGCCCGATGCCGCCCCGCCCGGCCGCGCCCCCACCCCCGTCGCACGCCCCCGACCCGCCCACGCCCGAGTACGCGCAGGGCACCGGGTACGGGCCGGAACAGCCGAACGCCACGGGGGACGAGCCCGCGGTGGTCTCCGGCCGCCGGACCCGGGCGCTGATCGCCGCCGCGGTCGTCGCCGTCCTCGCGGCCGGTGCCGGCGGCGGCTACCTCCTGTGGGGCGGCGGCCCGGCCGCCCGGCCCGCCGCCCACCCGAAGGTCTCCGCGAGCACCGCCACGACGCGCCCCGCCGCGCCCGGTTCCGCGACGCCCACCGACGGCGCCTCGGCCTCCGCCACGGGCATCCCCAGCGGCTACCATCTCGCCCACGACGAAAAGGGGTTCAGCCTCGCCGTCCCCGACGGCTGGCAGCGCGAGGTCCGTTCCACCGGCGTCTTCTACACCTCGCCGGACACCCGCAGCCTGCTCCAGATCTTCCAGATCACCGAGCCCGGCCTCAGCCCGCAACAGGCCCTGGAACAGGCGTCGAAGGGCCTCGCCGGCAACCCCGGCTACGAGGAGATGGGCATCGAGCCCCGCCAGGGACCCCCGGGCCCCACCGGCTCCCAGCTCACCTACGCCTACGACAGCAACCGCCTCGGCCTGCGGGTGCAGGCCGTCGACTGTGCCTTCGCGGCCCCCGACGGCCGGCAGTTCGCGGTGCTGGTGCTGGGCCCGGCGTCCGACTGGCCCCGGCAGCAGGAGATCCAGCGGATCGCGCTGGACGCGTTCGACCCGGCCTCGTGAGCCGCGGCCCGGCCGCCCGGGCCGCGGCCACCGGCCGCCGCTATCCGGGGAGTTCGGTCCGCTCCCACCACTCGTAGACCGGCAGTCGTCCGTCGGCGGTGTCCCACTGCCGGGGCGTCGGCCGGAAGTGCTCGTAGCCGCCGCGGTAGGGGACCTTCAGGTCGCCCCCGTCGGGATCCACTTCCACGATCCGCTCGTTGATCCCCTCGGGACCGCCCTGGAGAACTGCCTTGGGTGCCTTGCTCGCCATGGCGGCAGTTTCTCGCGCACCACCCGGGCGTCCGGGACGGCTCGCCGGGCACGGGCGTCAGTCCCGGGGGAAAAACTCGGTCTCGATGGTCATGCCGAGGACCGTGTTGGTGAGGTCGATCGGTTCGCCGTAGGCGAGGGTGAGGTCGCGCTTGTACTCGCCGTCCTGAGGGTGGGTGAAGAGGCGGCAGCGGCCGACGTAGGGATCGACGATGAGGTAGACGGGTACTTCGGCGTCGGCGTACGCGTGCTTCTTGGGGCCGTAGTCGTTCATCCCGGTCCCCTTGGAGATGACCTCAGCAATGAACTCGACGTCCTGGTAAGGCCAGCGGCCGTTCACCTTTTCGGCTTTGTCGGCGAGTTTGCTGATATCGGGGCAGAAGCCGTTTTGGTGGCCGGGGAAGTCGATCCGAACGTCCGACTTCACCAGAGCTTGCCGGCCGAAGTGCTGTCGGAGCGCCGTCGCGACCTCGAATACGGTGTCCCAGCGGGCGTCCCGCTGCGGCGTCATGTAAACGGTCCCCTCGACGATCTCGACCTTGTATCCCTCGGGGACGGGCATCTGCTCCAAGCGGTCGAACAACGCGTTCAACGTCCACTCACCGGGCTCGGCCATCTCGATCCTGTCAGTCTGCTCAAGGCTGATGGTCACCGTGCCGCTCCTCCCCCGCTCCGCCGCGGGGTACGGGGGAGCCGCACGGTTCAACGATACGTGTGTGCGAACGACACGGCATGAAGGAGGAGTTGGGACGTCAGACGCTGTGCTCCCCGCCGCCCTCCAGGACGGAGATGTCGGCCGTCTTGGCCGGGTCGGGGGTGTGCGAGGGGACCGGCCGGTCGTAGTTGCTGAGCAGCACGGTGCCGGTCTCGCCGTCGACCTCGGTGGTGAGCTTCCTCGGGTAGTGGGTGCCCTCGATGGCGACGTAGACGGTCTGGGTGGCGTCCTTGGTCTTCTTGGCGACGGGCAGGACGCGGGTGCCCTCCTGGGTGGTGGGGCGGCCCTTGGTGAGGGTGACGGAGGGGGTCGACGGGGCCTGTGGGTCGGCGGGCTGCGGGGCCACCGACTTCTGGAAGGCGGTGAGGTCGCAGGCGGTGGCGAGGCCCTTGAGGAAGTCGTCGTCGGTGGTGCCGTGCAGGTAGCGGTCCTGGTAGGTGCGGGCCGCGGTGGTGCCCTCGTCGCCGGGGAGCTGGCTCTTCCAGAAGGCGGCGTCGGGCTTGAGCCAGACGTCCTTGCCGCGCTTGATCAGGTCGACCCGGCCGAGTGGGCCCTTGCTGATGTTGCCGGCGCAGTTCCCGGCCCGGTCGAGGGTGAGGTCCAGCTTGGTGGCGTCGGCGCTGGACTCGGTGCGCAGCCGTAGCGACTTCGCGCCGAGCAGGGCGTGCAGGGCGTCGTCGGAGACCTGCTGGGCGGACTCGTGGGCGAGGTCGCCCTCGTCGCCCGAGCCGTCGGCCGGGGCCGCGGGGCCGGCGGCGCACACGGCGGCCACGGTCGCGGCGGCCGCTCCGCAGGTCAAAGCGGTGAAGGTGCGGCATTTACGGGGCATATCGGCACCTTTCATCGGGAAAGGCGCTCCCAGGGGACCGCTGTGGGCCGTCCGGAAGGCTCCTTGGCGGGCATACGGCTATTCAGGGTACTTTCCGGTCTATTCGGGCGCATGCGGAGAAGTCCGGCGGCTTCGGGTGACTCGGGTCACTTTCGATGAATGTTTGGGCATAGGAACGCGGGTTTGGGTTAGGGGTCCCCGTTGCTGGCGGGCCAGAGGTTGAACCAGTGCACGCACCGCGTAGCCGGGTCCGCCGGCCGCGCAGATCGAAAACGGAAGGCAGAAGGACGTCGTGTCGGCAACTGAGACAAGCGAGACCATTCACGTAGCTGGCGAGTGGCGGGCGGCCGCCGCAGGCGCCACGCGGGAGGTCCTGGACCCCGCCGACGCGACGACGCTCCAGGTGGTCGCCGAGGGCGGCGCCGAGGACGTGGACGCGGCCGTCGCGGCGGCCAAGGCGGCCTTCGCCGGCGGCACCGGGGAGTGGCCCCGCACCCCCGTGGCCGAGCGGGCGGCGCTGCTGCGCCGGGTCGCCGACCTGCTCCAGCGCGACCGCGAGCAGATCGGCCTGATCGAGAGCCGGGACACCGGCAAGACCCTGGAGGAGGGCCGGGTCGACGTCGACTGCGTGACCGACGCCTTCCGGTACTTCGCCGACCAGGTCGTGGGCGAGAGCGCCGGCCGGGTCGTGGACGCCGGCTCCGCGGACATCCACAGCATCGTGGTGCACGAGCCGGTCGGCGTCTGCGCGATGATCACCCCGTGGAACTACCCGCTGCTCCAGGCGAGTTGGAAGATCGCCCCGGCGCTGGCGGCCGGCAACACCTTCGTCATCAAGCCGAGTGAGGTCACCCCGCTGTCGACGGTGTACCTGATCCGGCTGCTGGTCGAGGCGGGCCTGCCGGTTGGCGTCGCCAACATCGTCACCGGTGCCGGTCTCCCGGTCGGCCAGCGGCTGGCGGACCACCCGGACGTGGACCTGTTCTCGTTCACCGGTGGCCTGGCCAGCGGGACGAAGGCGGGCGCGGCGGCGGTCGCCGGCGCCAAGAAGATCGCGCTGGAGCTCGGCGGCAAGAACCCCAACGTGGTGTTCGCCGACGCCTGCGCGACCGACGAGGGCTTCGACACCGCCGTCGACCAGGCGCTGAACGCGGCCTTCATCCACAGCGGTCAGGTCTGCTCGGCCGGCGCCCGGCTGATCATCGAGGAGTCGGTCCGCGACCGCTTCGTCGCCGAACTCGCCCGCCGCGCCGAGAAGATCAGTCTCGGCCGCGGGACCGAGGAGGGCGTCGAGTGCGGCCCGCTCGTCTCCCAGCAGCAGCTCGACAAGGTCGAGGCGTATGTCGCCTCCGCGCTGGCCGAGGGCGCCAAGCTGCGCTGCGGCGGTGCCCGCCCGGAGCCCAGCGACGTCCGGCCGGCCGGCGGCTACTTCTACCAGCCCACCGTGCTGGACGGCTGCCACCGCGAGATGAAGGTCGTGCGTGAGGAGACCTTCGGGCCGATCCTCACCGTCGAGACCTTCAGCACCGAGGACGAGGCCATCGCGCTCGCCAACGACACCGAGTACGGGCTGGCCGGGGCGGTCTTCTCGGCCGACACGGCCCGCGCGCGCCGGGTCGCCGCGCGGCTGCGGCACGGCACCGTGTGGATCAACGACTTCCACCCCTACCTGCCGCAGGCCGAATGGGGCGGTTTCGGGAAGTCCGGCATCGGGCGCGAGCTCGGCCCGACCGGACTCGACGAGTACCGGGAGAGCAAGCACATCTACGAGAACCTGCGCCCCGAGCCGGTCCGTTGGTTCGCCGGCTGACCCGTACGCCCTGACCCCTCCCGGCCCGGGGCCGCTCAACACCCCGGGCCCCGCGCGCACTTCGCAGTAAGGAGCACCTCCCCATGCCCGTGTACGACTACGTCGTCGTCGGCGGAGGAACCGCCGGTTCCGTCATCGCCTCGCGCCTCGTCGAGGACCCGAACACCACCGTCGCGGTGATCGAGGGCGGCCCCTCCGACATCGACCGCGAGGACGTGCTGACGCTGCGCAAGTGGCTCGGCCTGCTCGGCGGCGACCTGGACTACGAGTACACGACCACCGAGCAGCCCCGCGGCAACTCGCACATCCTGCACAGCCGCGCCAAGGTCCTCGGCGGCTGCTCGTCGCACAACACCCTGATCTCCTTCAAGCCGCTGCCGTCCGACTGGGACGAGTGGGAGGCGGCCGGCGCCACCGGCTGGGGCGCCGAGGCCATGGACCCCTACTTCGGCAAGCTGCGCAACAACATCGTGCGGGTGGCCAAGAAGGACCAGAACCAGATCGCCACCGACTGGATCGAAGCCACCAAGAGCGCCCTGGGCGTCCCCGAGGTCGTCGGCTTCAACGACCAGCCCTTCGACGAGGGCGTCGGCTTCTTCGACCTCTCCTACCACCCGGAGAACAACAAGCGGTCCTCCGCCTCCGTCGCCTACCTCCACCCGCACATGGAGGCCGGCGACCGCCCCAACCTCACGCTGATGCTGGAGACCTGGGCGACGAAGCTGGAGCTCGACGGCACCCGCGCCAAGGGTGTCCACGTCCGTACCAAGGACGGCGAGGAGGTCTACGTCGAGGCCGCCCGCGAGGTGCTGGTGTGCGCCGGTGCGGTGGACACCCCGCGGCTGCTGATGCACTCCGGCATCGGGCCGCGGAAGGACCTGGAGGCGCTGGGCATGGAGTGCGTGCTCGACCTGCCGGGCGTCGGTGAGAACCTGATCGACCACCCCGAGTCGGTCATCGTCTGGGAGACCAACGGGCCGCTCCCCGACAACTCGGCGATGGACTCGGACGCCGGTCTGTTCATCAAGCGGGACCCGGACCACAAGGGCCCGGACCTGATGTTCCACTTCTACCAGATCCCGTTCACGGACAATCCGGAGCGGCTGGGCTACGAGCGCCCCGAGCACGGCGTCTCGATGACCCCGAACATCCCCAAGTCCCGCGCCCGCGGCCGGCTCTACCTGACCTCCGCCGACCCCGAGGTCAAGCCCGCGCTGGACTTCAAGTACTTCGAGGACGAGGGCGACTACGACGGTCGGACCCTCGTCGACGGCATCAAGCTGGCCCGTAAGGTCGCCGAGGCCGAGCCGTTCAGGAAGTGGCTCAAGCGCGAGGTCTTCCCCGGCCCCGAGGTCACCGACGACGCCGAGATCAGCGAGCTGGTCCGCAAGGCCGCGCACACCGTCTACCACCCCGCCGGCACCTGCAAGATGGGCGCCGAGGACGACGCGCTCGCGGTGGTCGACCCGGAGCTGAAGATCCGCGGCCTGTCCGGCATCCGGATCGCCGACGCCTCCGTCTTCCCGACCATGCCCGCGGTGAACCCGATGCTGGGCGTGCTGATGGTGGGGGAGAAGTGCGCCGAACTGCTCCGCGAGACCCCGGCTCAGGGGGGTGACGCGTGATGGCCAGCGCGCCCGCCGATACCGCCGCCGAGAAGAACGGCGAGATGAGCGCCGACAAGGCCGCTGACAAGACCGTCGAGAAGACCCCCGAGAGCGGCGCCGAGGTCACCACCGCCGCCGAACCCCGTGCCGGGGACGCCGGTTCGGCCGTCGACGAGCGGCCCGCGGTGTTCTCCGTCCGCAACCTGTGGAAGGTCTTCGGCCCCAAGGCGGAGCGGATCCCCGAGGACGCCTCGCTGACCGGGCTGAGCGCCCAGGAGCTGCGCGAGCGGACCGGCTGCACCGCCGCCGTCCGCGACGTCTCCTTCGACGTCCGCAAGGGCGAGGCGTTCGTGGTCATGGGGCTCTCCGGCTCCGGCAAGTCCACCCTCGTGCGCTGCCTGACCCGGCTGATCGAGCCGACCGGCGGCACCCTGGAGATGGACGGCGAGGACGTCCGCGCCATGGACCGCACCGCGCTGCGCGAACTGCGCCGCCGCCGGGCCGCCATGGTCTTCCAGCACTTCGGTCTGCTGCCGCACCGCACGGTCCTGGACAACGTCGCCTACGGCCTGGAGATCCAGGGCATGGGCAAGGCCGAACGCCGCGAGCGGGCCGCCGAGATGGTGCAGAAGGTCGGCCTGGCCGGCCTGGAGAAGCGCCGTCCCGGGCAGCTCTCCGGCGGTCAGCAGCAGCGCGTCGGGCTGGCCCGCGCGCTCGCCGTGGACCCCGAAGTCCTGCTGTTCGACGAGCCGTTCAGCGCCCTGGACCCGCTCATCCGGCGCGACATGCAGGAGGAGGTCGTCCGCCTGCACGTCGAGGAGGGGCGGACGATGGTGTTCATCACCCACGACCTCGCCGAGGCGCTGCGGATCGGCGACCGGATCGCCCTGATGCGGGACGGCGAGATCGTCCAGCTCGGCACCCCCGAGGAGATCGTCGGCTCGCCGGCCGACGACTACGTCCGCGACTTCGTCCGGGACGTGCCGCGCGAGCAGGTGCTGACCGTGCGCCGCGCGATGCGTCCCGCCGAGGCCGGCGAGGCCGCGGAGGGCCCCGCGCTCACCCCCGACACCCTGATCTGCGACGCCATCGAGGCGGTCGCCCGCACCGGCGGCCCCGTCCGGATCGTCGACGACGGCCGCTGCCTGGGCATCGTCGACAGCGCCTGCCTGCTGAACGTGGTGGCCCGGAACTCGGCGTCGTACGACGAGCCGGGGGAGGTGGCCGCCTGATGTACGCCGCCGCCCCCCACCGCGGCGCCGTCCGCGCCGTCATACCCCGCGCGCCCGCGGCCGGCCCCCGGGCCCGGCTGCGCGCCGTCCTGCTCCGCCAGTGGCGCCACGCCCAGCGCGCCGCCGCGATGAACGTGCCGGCCGGCACGGTGAAGCGGGGTCGGGCATGAGCGAGCGCAGCGAGCGAATAATCGGAAGGTGCCTGCCGTGCGCATGCGGGGCCTCGCGAAGCGAGGTATCGGCATGAGCACCGCCGCACCCCCCACTGCCGGCGGCCTGGGCGTCGTCGGCAAACTCGGGCCCCTCCAGGGCCTGTTGCGCCGCCGTGGTCTCGCCAAGATCCTGCTGCTCGCCGTCGCCGCCGCGGTGCTGATCCCCCTCATCGAGGCCAAGTGGCCGGGCGCCGCCTGGCCCAGCGCGCTGACCGTCGACGTCTCCGGACCGCTCGACCACGCCAGCAACTGGATCGTCGACAACCGCGACAGCAACTGGCTGTTCGTCTACGTCCTCGGTCACCTCAGCAACGCCGTGGTGCTCTCCGTCCGCGCCGTCTACCTGGTGCTGCTGGCCCTCGGCTGGACCGGTGTGACGGCCGGCGTGACGCTGCTGGCCTGGCGCGTCGCCGGCCTCCGGATCGCCGCCGTCGCCCTGGTGTCCTTCCTGGTCAGCGGGGTGCTCGGGATGTGGGTCCCGACCATGCAGACGCTGGCCCTGATGATCGTGGCGGTGCTCGCCTCGGTCGTGGTCGGCGCCCTGCTCGGCCTGGCCGCCGGCCTCTCGCCGCGGCTGTTCAAGGTCCTGCGTCCGGTCCTGGACACCATGCAGGTGCTGCCGGCCTTCGCGTACCTGCTGCCGGTCGTCATGATCTTCGGCATCGGCGTGCCGGCCGCGCTGCTGGCCACCGTGGTCTACGCGGCGCCGCCGATGGCCCGGCTCACCGCGCTCGGCCTGCGCGGCGCCGACGCCGGCGTGCTGGAGGCGGTCTCCTCGCTCGGCGCCACCGGGCGCCAGCGCCTGCTGACCGCCCGGCTGCCGCTGGCCCGCAAGGAGCTCCTGCTCGGCCTCAACCAGACGATCATGATGGCGCTGTCCATGGCCGTGATCGCCTCGATGATCGGCGCCGCCGGCCTCGGTGACCGCGTCTACCAGGCGCTCGCCTCCGTCGACGTCGGCACCGCGCTCGCCGCCGCCATCCCGATCGTGCTGCTGGCCATCGTCATGGACCGCACCACCGCCGCGGCCGGCGAGAGGCTGGGCACGAACCCGTCCGCCGTCCGCCACCGGCTGCTGACCGGCTGGCCCGCCTGGGTCGGGGTCGCCGCGCTCACCGCGGTGTTCGCGCTCGTCGGCCGGCTGGCCGGCGGAGGGATCTGGCCCTCCGGCGCGACGCTCGCCATCGCCCGCCCGGTCAACGACGCCAAGGAGTGGATGGTCAACCACCTCTACTCCGGAGTCCCGGTCGTCGGCGGCACCGCCGACTGGGCCGCGCACTTCACCAACTGGGTGCTCAACCCGCTGCGCGACGGCCTGACCGCCCTGCCCTGGTACGGCGTGCTGCTCGTCGTCGCCGCGCTGGCCTGGCTCATCGGCACCTGGCGCACCGCGCTCACCGCCGTCCTGGCCATGGCCGTCATCGGCGTGCTGGGCGTGTGGGGCCCGGCCATGGACACCCTCTCCCAGGTCATCGCCGCCCTGGTGGTGACCCTGGTGCTCGGCGTCGGCATCGGCGTGCTGGCCTCCGGCAGCAAGCGCTTCGAGGCGTTCCTGCGGCCGATCCTGGACGTCATGCAGACCATGCCGCAGTTCGTCTACCTGATCCCGGTCGTCGCGCTGTTCGCGGTGGGCCGCGCCCCGGCCGTCGCCGCGGCCGTGGTCTACGCCCTGCCGGCGGTCATCCGGATCACCACCCAGGGTCTGCGCCAGGTGAACCCCGGCGCGATGGAGTCCGCCAGTTCGCTGGGCGCCACCCGCTGGCAGACCCTCCGCCAGGTCCAACTGCCCCTGGCCCGGCCCGCGTTGCTGCTGGCCGTCAATCAGGGCGTGGTCCTCGTCCTCGCCGTCGTCATCATCGGCGGCCTGGTCGGCAGCGGTGCGCTCGGCTACTCCGTGGTCACCGGCCTGGCCCGCGGCGACCTCGCCCTCGGCCTGGTCTCGGGCATCGCCATCGTCTGCCTGGGCCTGATGCTGGACCGGGTCACCCAGCCCACGGAACGGCGCACGACCGGGAAGGGAGCCTGACCATGCCCCGCACCTCGAAGCGCACCCGGACCCTGGTCAGGGCGCTCGCCGCCACGGCCGCGACCGGCGCGCTGGTCGCCTCCCTGTCCTCGTGCGGCAAGGCCGACATGACCAAGCAGGCGTCGCCGTTCGCGGCCGCCGCGGGGTCCAAGTCGGTCACCCTCTCCGTCCAGACCTGGGTCGGTGCCCAGGCCAACGTGGCGGTGGCGAAGTACCTGCTCGAACACGAGCTGGACTACCACGTCGACACCGTCCAGGTGGACGAGATCCCCGCCTGGGACGCGCTCAGCCAGGGCCGCGTCGACGCCATCCTGGAGGACTGGGGCCACCCCGACCAGGAGAAGCGCTACGTCCAGGACAAGAAGACGATCACGGCGGGCGGCCCCAACGGCGTCACCGGCCACATCGGTTGGTGGGTGCCCAAGTACTGGGCCGACGCCCACCCCGACGTCACCGACTGGAAGAACCTCAACAAGTACGCCAGCCAACTCCGCACCTCGGAGAGCGGCAACAAGGGCCAGTTGATGGACGGTTCGCCGTCCTACGTCACCAACGACAAGGCCCTGGTGAAGAACCTCAAGCTGAACTACCAGATCGTCTTCGCGGGCTCCGAGGCCGCGCAGATCACCCAGATCCAGCAGTTCGCCAAGCAGAAGAAGCCGTTCCTCACCTACTGGTACGAGCCGCAGTGGCTCTTCAACCAGGTGCCGATGGTGGAGGTCAAGCTCCCGAAGTACACCGACGCCTGTGCGGCCAAGGGTGCCAAGGACCCGGACTCCATCGACTGCGCCTACCCCACCACCTCCCTCCAGAAGTACTTCAACACCGACTTCGCCAAGGGCAACAGCACCGCCGCGCAGTTCCTGAAGAACTTCCGCTGGGACAAGAAGGACCAGAACGAGGTCTCCGAACTCATCGCCTCCAAGGGCCTGTCCGCCGACGAGGCGGGCAAGCAGTGGGTCCAGGAACACCCGGACGTCTGGAAGCAGTGGCTGCCGAAGAAGAAGTAACCACCGCACCGCCGCCGCGACGACGGCAGCGCCGGACGCCGCGGCCGTGACGCCGCGCACCGCCTCGGGCGGGCCCGTTGAACAACGGGCCCGCCCGAGGCGCGTGGTGGGCGCAGGCCCCGGCTCACTCCGCCAGGAGTTCGTTGACCAGGTCGACCGCGAGGTCGTGGGTGTGGTGGAGGGGGAGGTTCTCGTCGAGGAACCAGTCGTCGGTGGCCTCGGGGTGGGGGCCGACGACGGCGACCCGGCCGGTGCCGCAGGGGGCGACGACGGCGGCCACGGTGCCGTTGGGGTAGGTGGCCAGGACGGTGGCGTCGGCGCCCGGGTCGAGGAGGAAGTGCGGGCCGTCCTGGAAGAAGACGGTGCGGGGTTGGCCGCGCCACCGGGTCTCGACGACGGTGTCGCGGTCGTGGGTGACGGTGGCGCCCGGCGTGACGATGTACTGGTCGGTGTCGCCGGGGAGCAGGTCGAAGCCCGGGTCGTCGCCGGCGAGGTAGCCGCCGAGGCAGAAGCCCAGGTAGCGGCCGCCGCCCTGGACGTAGTCGCGGATCTCGTCGGCGTGCTTGTGCATGCGGCGGTAGGCGGGGGCCAACGAGCCGCCGCCGGGCTGGGCGTAGAGGTGGGCGTGGGCCAGGGACGCGGCGGAGAGCGGGATGTCCTCGTGCGGGCCGGTGTAGCGGACGTCGAGGTCCCAGGGGCCGGCGGCCAGCAGCTCGGCGACCGCCTCGGAACAGCCGGCGGGGCGGGCGGCCGGGCCGCGGTAGACCAGCGCGAGGGGGCGGTCGCCGGGGGCGGGCAGCGGGGTCTCGGGGGTGCCGTGGGCGGCGAGGGTGCGGCGCAGGGAGGAGAGGAAGCGGGCGGGAGGGGACATGGCGTTCACCGTCAGGGGCTGGTGGGGTGTGAGGTGTGGGCGGGAGGGGAGTGGTCGGCCGTGCGGACCGCCAGCCCCTGGGCGGGGACGCCGCGCCAGGCCGTGCCGGGGGTGAGGTACTCGCCCTTCATGACCAGGGAGAGGGCGTCGAGCCAGACGCCCTCTCCCACAACGCCGTCGTAGAGCACGATCGCACGGCTCCCCACGGTGGCGCCCGCCCGGACGGTCACTTTTGACATCTTCATGACCCGGTCCTCGAACAGGTGGGTCTGCAGGCTCACGCCCGGGCCGACCGCCGCGTCGTCGCCGATGTCGACCAGGTCGAACTCGGTGAGGAAGGTGGTGCCCAGCCACGTCCGGCGGCCGATCCGGGCGCCGAAGAGGCGGAGGGCGGGCGGGAGGAACGGGGTGCCGGCGAGGGCGGCCAGGCCGGCGGGGACGGCGGCCGCCTCGTAGAGGCCGGTGACGAACTCGGTGCGGCGGACGAACCAGCTCCACAGCGGCTCGACGCGGGGCCGGTAGCGGCCGACGACGAGGAACTTGAGCGCCGCGCAGGCGACGATGACGGCCAGGGCGGCGGACATCAGCAGGAGCGGGGCCAGCAGCAACGGGACGGCCGGGTGCGAGTCGTGGGCGGCGCCGGAGAGGGCGAGGAGGAAGAGGAAGGTGGCGGTGCCGACGAGGGTCGCCGGCACGGTGGTGCGGAAGTACTCGACGGCCAGGCGGCGGCGGACCGCCCGGCGGGTGGGCCGGAAGGTCAGCTCCTCCGGGTAGTCGCCGCTGCTCTGGCGCCGCGGGAGATGGATGGCGGGCGAGCCCAACCAGGAGGTGTCGGGCGGCACTTCGTCGTCGGGCGGGACGGTGCCGACGCCGATCAGCGAGCCCGGCCCGGTCCGGGTGCCGGCCGGCAGGTACGCGGCGTTGCCGACGAACGCGCGGCGGCCGACCTCGGTGCGCCGGCAGTCCACCCGGCCGCCGGCGAACGCGGCGCCGCCGACCCCGGCCATGTCCGCGACGAACGAGCCCTCGCCGAGCGCCAACAGGTCCGGGTCGAGGTGGGCGGCGGTGGAGACCTCGGCGCCGCGGCCGATCCGGGCGCCCAGCAGCCGCAGCCAGGGGGCCGTGTAGAGGGTGGCGTAGAGGGAGTTGGTGAGGGCCAGGCTGGACTCCAGCAGCTTGTCGGAGAACCACTTGCGGACGCCGAGCGCGGAGCGGACCGGGTGGGTGCCGACCGGGGTGCGGGCCAGCACCACCCGCTTGGCCAGCGCGATCGCGGCGCAGACGGCGAGGACGTAGAGCGGGGCGGCGACGACCAGGGTGGCGGCGAGGGCGGGCCCGCTGCCCCAGGCCAGCCAGCAGCACCACACCAGCGCGGTGCCCGGCGCCACGACGGCCAACGGGAGGGCCTCCAGGAAGGCGGTCCCCAGCAGCGCGGCGGCGGCGTGCCGGGGCCGGCCGGGCTCGGTGGTGCCGCCGGCCCGCAGCATCTCCTCGACCCTCGGGGCCAGCGCCGGCACCGGGGACGGCGGCGAGCCGGCCCAGCGGGCGCCGGGCGGCACCGTCTCGCCCTGCCCGAGCACCGACTGCTCGCCGAGCCCGGAACCCGCCGCCATCCGGGCGCCCGGCTCCAGCACGGCATGCGCCCCGACGTAGGCGCGCGGGCCGATGTCGATCGGGGCGACGGTGACCCAGCCGTCCGCCACCCGCCAGGCGCGCAGCGTCACGCCGTAGCCGACCGAGGCGTCCGCGCCGATCCGGACCAGCGACGGCAGCGGGACCACGCCGGTGGCGATCGTCGTCCGCGGCCCGATCCGGGCGCCCAGCAGCCGCAGGTAACGGCCCATCAGCGGGGAGCCGCTGAGCACCGGCAGTGGGCCGAGGCTCAGCAGCAGGCCGAGCGCCCACAGGCGCAGGTAGGTCCCGCCCCACAACGGGTAGCGGCCCGGCCGGATGCCGGCCGCCAACGGGCGGGCCAGCGCCACCGGCAGCAGCCAGCGGACCCCGAAGTAGCCGACCAGCACGGCCAGTACGGGCCGCACCGGGACCGGCGCCCGGTCGGTGAACTCCCCGCCCTGCCGGCTGAAGACGACCGCGAGGGGGAGGACCATGAGGAAGAGCAGGAGGTAGAGCGCGCCGGCCTGGACCAGGCCGGCGGCGGCGATCCGGGCGCCACGGTGCCCCAGCGGGCGGGGGCGGACGGGCGGCGAACCGGCCGCGGTGCCGGGGGCGTTGGCGGCGCCCGCGCGCTCGTCGCCGGCCCGGTCGCGGTCGCCCGGCCCGGCCTCGTCGTACGACCGGCCGCCGTCCGCGGCCCCGGCGGCCGTCGCCGGGGTGCTCAACGCGTCCAGGTGGGCCGCCAGGCCGCGCACCGTCGGGTGGGCGTAGACGTCGCGCAGCGCGACGCCGGTGTCGCCCCCGATGCCGCGGGTGCGCAGCAGCGAGACGACCTGGGCGGCGAGCAGCGAGTGCCCGCCGAGGTCCCCGAAGAAGTCCGCCTCGGTGGAGAGCGCGTCCGGGCCCATGCCGAACGCCTCGGCCCACACGTCCCGCACCCGGGCCTCCAAGTCGCCCCGCGGGGCCACCACTTGGCCGACCACGCCGAGCCGCCGACCGGTCGGCGCGGGCAGCGCCCTGCGGTCCACCTTGCCGCTCGGCAGGGCCGGCAGGTGGGGGAGGACGTCCAGGAACGGCGGCACCATGTAGGCCGGGAGCCGGCTGCGCAGCCGCCGGTGCAGCCGGGCCGCCAGGGCGTCCCCGTCCGCCGTCCCGGCACCGCCGGCGTGGCCCGGCGCCAGCACCACGTACGCGGACAACTCCCGGTCCCCGCCCACGCCGTCCCGCCGTTCCGACGTCACCAGCGCGGTCGCCGCCTCGGCCACCGCGGGCTCCTCCAGCAGGACGTTGTCGATCTCGCCGAGGTCGACCCGGTAGCCACGGATCTTCACCTCGTCGTCGGCCCGCCCCAGGAACTCGATCTCCCCGTCCGGGGTGCGCCGGCCGAGGTCGCCGGTGCGGTAGAGCCGGCCGCCGGCGGGCGCCAACGGGTGCGCGACGAACCGCTCCGCGGTCAGTTCCGGGCGCCCCACATAGCCGCGGGCGACGCCGGGGCCGCCCACGCAGATCTCGCCGACCGCCCCGTTGGGCACGGGGCGCAGCCGGTCGTCGAGGAGCGCCACCGCGTAGCCGGGCAGCGGCCGGCCGATGGTGACCGGGCGCCCCGGCCGCAGCTCGGCGACGGTGGCGGTGACGGTGGTCTCCGTCGGCCCGTAGGTGTTGAGGATCCGGCGCCCCGGCCGGCTCCAGCGCGTCACGAGCTGGGCCGGGCAGGGCTCCCCGCCCACCACGAGGGTGCGGACCCGCGGCAGCTCCCGGGGGATCGTCGCCAGCAGCGTCGGCACGCAGTAGAAGACCGTGATGCCCAACTCCTCCAGAGAGTCGGCCAGTTCGGTGCCGAGCCGCCCCGAGCCGGCGCCGGCCGGGCCCGCGACCAGGGTCGCGCCGACCGTCCAGGTGGGCCAGATCTCCTCGATGGAGAAGTCGAAGGAGAGGGTCATGCCCTGGTAGACCCGGTCGTCCGGCCGTACGCCGTAGGCGTCCGGTACGACGGCGAGGAAGGCGCAGATGCTGGAGTGCGCGATGGCCACGCCCTTGGGCCGGCCGCTGGAGCCGGAGGTGTACATGATGTAGGCGAGCGGGTCGTCGGGGGCGTCCGCCAGGTCCGCGGCCGGCGCCGGTGCGCACGGCGCCGGCACCGGCCGGGTGTCCGGCGCCGCGGCCAGCTCCCCGGCCAGCGCGTCGAGTGTGAGCACCGGCGCGCGCATTCCGGTCAGCTCCGACGCCAACCCCGGGACGGTCAGGACCGCGTCCACCCCGGCGTCCGACGCGATGAAGGCGACCCGGTCCGCGGGCGCCGCCGGGTCGATCGGCACGAACGCCGCGTCCGCCTTGCCCACGGCCAGCAGCGCGGCGTACATCCCCACCGACCGCGGCACCAGGACCGCGACCCGGGAGCCGGCGCCGACGCCCCGCGCGCGCAGGAGGTGGGCGAGCCGGTTGGCGCGGGCGTCGAGCGCGGCGTAGGTCAGGGCGTGCCGCCCGCACTCCAGCGCCGTCGCCCACGGCGCGCGGTCACAGGTCGATTCGAAGAGGCGGTGCAGCCGCGCCGAGCCCCGCCTGCACGGTGCCATGTCTCCATCGCATCGCTGATCACCCGTGATCGCATGTCCGGTCCGGGCTCCGGGCCGGCGCGACCAAGGTGACCTGCGTGTTCGCCGGGGAGCTGGGTCGGATGCGGGGGCCGGACGGCCGCGTCATCCGGCGGGGCCGGCGGTCACCCGATCGTATGGCGCGCCGGCGGCCCCTGCCACCGCGCGCCCCGCGGCGCCCCACGCTGGAAGTCGCCCAGCCGCCCCCGGGGTTCCGCTGCCCCGGCCGCCCACGGAAGGTCCGGTCCGCCATGTCCCTGCCGCCGCACTGCCCGACCGTCGACTGCGACGACCGCCTCTGGAAGGACACCACCACCACCGAGGTCCACTGGGACAACTGGCGCTGGTGGTGCCACCGTTGCGACAAGAAGTGGTACCCGACCCGCGAGCAGATCGAGCAGTACCGGCACGGGGTGGGGACGGGCCGCAGAGATCCCCGGGTGGCGGCCCACCCGCGCTGACGGCGCCCGCGGACCGCTGCCTCCGCGCCAGGCCGGCCGCCCCGGCCAGGGCACCTCGGCGGCGACCGGCGCCGCGTAGTCGACACCGGGGATCGCGAAGCCGTAGGGGCGGGATTCGGGGAACGGGAACCCGCGGCCGTGGGGGCGGTCGACGACGCGGTCGGTCACGGTGGGGCCTTGGGACCGGTCGGTCGCTATCGGATGGTCTCGGTCCGGACGGGGCAGGACACCACTGATTGTCCTGATCCCGTCACCGCCATGGCCTGCCGGCCCGCCCGGGGCGGTGGAACGGCATAGTAGGGCGCGCCCCAACAGGGGCATGACAGCAACACCGCGGCGGACCGGCCGCCTCCGGCCCGCCGCCCGCACATCCGCACCAGGGGGGAACCGCACATGCCGCACACCCAGCCCGCACCGCCCGATCCGACCGCACGGCCCGGGGGGACGGCGCCGCGCGCCCGCTCCCGCCGCCGCGCCGCCCTCGCCGCCGCCGCGACCGCCGCCCTGCTCGCCCTCACCGCCACCGCCTGCGGCCCCGACGCCAACTCGGCGGCGGCGTCCGGCGGTTCGGCCGGCTCCGGCCAGAACAAGGCCGCCGGCCCGCACCTCCCCGACGGGGCCCCCACCAGCCTCGACGACCTCAAGAGGTGGAAGGACGGCGGCTGGAAGGACTGGGGCCGCTGGGCGCACCGCGCCCAGGACTTCATCAACCCGATCATCAAGAACCACTGGGAGTCGGACCGGCTCGCCCGGGCCAAGGCCGCGCCCGACATCAACGTCAACGCGACCGCGGCGGGCGGCGGTTACGGCGCCAACGACCCCACGCCGCCCCGGGTCACCGCCCAGGAGGTGGCCCGCCCCTACCACCGCAACATGGCCCCGGTCGGCAAGATCTTCTTCGACAGCCCCAAGGGCCCGATGGTCTGCTCCGGCACCGTCGTCGAGGACCCGGCGCATCCGGGGAAGTCCGACCTCGTGTGGACCGCGGGCCACTGCGTGCACTCCGGCCGGCAGGGCGGTTGGATGCGCAACATCATCTTCGTGCCGTCGTACAACGACAACGGCGTCCCCATGAGCCAGGTCGGCCGCACCCCCGCCCAACAGGTCACGCCCTACGGCAAGTTCTGGGCCGACTGGATCACCACCTCCGGCGAGTGGATCGACCGCGGCAGCGAGACCGACGCCGGCTCCGGCGCCCCCTACGACTACGCGGTGCTGCACGTCCGCCCGGAGAACGGCGGCGGCCGGTCCCTCCAGGAGACCGTCGGCGCGGCCGCCCAGGTCTGGTTCAACCCCCCGCCCGCCGGCCGCATCGGCCAGCTCCAGGCGTTCGGCTACCCGGCCGCGGCGCCCTACGACGGCGCCCGGATGATGTCCTGCCTCAGCCCCTCCGGACGCCTGGCCGCCGTCCAGGGCGCGCCGCCCATGGACCGGATCGGCTGCTCCATGACCGGCGGTTCGTCGGGTGGCGGCTGGTTCGTCAACCGCGGCGGCAAGCTGACGCTGGTCTCCAACACCTCGGTCGGCAACCCGACCGAGGGCTGGCAGGCCGGCCCCTATCTCGGCCCGGTCGCCCAGCGCGTCTTCACCACGATCAGCAACAAGTTCGCGGGCCGCTAGGGCCGCACCGGGCCAACGGGCCCCGGGCGTCGCGCAGTTGTGCGGCGGCCGGGGCCCGTTCGCTCCGCGTCAGCGGCGAACCCCGCCCGCCCGACGTCCCCTATCGGGTGAGACCTGCGTCACTCCGGGCGGGCCGAGGGGCAGCGCGCGGATCACCCCTCGGCGGTCGCGCCCGCCGCCGCCTCCCGGCGCAGCGCCCGCACGCCCCGGAACCCGATCACGCCGATTGCCGTCCCCAAGAGAAAGGACACCACGGCGAGCAGCAGGTGGACCCAGAAGTACGCGGTCGGATGCCCGGCCGCGTCGAAGGCGAGACCGCTGGCGTCCTTCCAGAGATTCTTGGCGAAAGTGAACCAGATGCACCAGCTCCACACCCCGAAGGCGAGCAGGAACCAGGACACGGGGCGAGAGAGCTTCATGGGTTCCAGTATGGACAGCGGCTCCATCCGGCCGTTCGGAGGGGCACTCTTCCGTGGGGCGCGTTCCAGGACGCGGGCGCAGGCGGGTACGTTCACGGACGTGCCGACGACCTTGAGTGCCTCCGCGTCCCCGTCCGCCGTCCGAGCCGTGCGTACCGTCGCCGCGCTGGCGACCTCCGCGCTATTGGCGTCGCCGCTGCTGATCGGCACCGCGTATGCCGCCCCCGGGGACGGCGGGCAGCCGCCGAAGGCGCCCGTGCCGCCCGCGAAGATGTCGCAGGTCGGCGGGGAGCGCCTGGGGCAGCCCGGCGTCCAGGTACAGCCCAAGGAGGGTGCGCCGAAGCTCCCGGACGACAAGGAGCTCTCCGCCCGCTCGTGGATCGTCTCGGACGCCGAGTCCGGCGAGGTGCTGGCCGCCAAGAACCCGCACTGGCAGCTCGCGCCGGCCAGCACCCTGAAGATGCTGTTCGCCGACACCGTGCTGCCGAAGTTCCCCAAGACCCAGAAGTACACCGTCAAACCCGCCGACCTGGCGGGCATGGGCGAGGGCAGCAGCCTGGTGGGGATAAAGGAGAACCTCACCTACACCGTGCACGACCTGTGGCTGGGGGTCTTCCTGCGGTCCGGGAACGACGCGGTGCACACGCTCTCCGCCATGAACGGCGGCACGACGGCCACGGTCCAGCAGATGCAGCAGCGGGCGAAGCAGCTCAACGCCGGCGACACGCACGTGGTCACGCCGGACGGCTACGACGCGCCGGGGCAGGTGTCCAGCGCCTACGACCTGAGCCTGTTCGCGCGGGCGGGGCTGCAGAACGCGGACTTCCGGGAGTACTGCTCCACGGCGAGCGCGCAGTTCCCGGGGGAGGTCGGCAAGGACGGCAAGCGCGGCACCTTCGGCATCCAGAACACCAACCGGCTGCTCAGCGGCGACTACGACGTCAAGCCCTACCCGGGCATCGCGGGCGTGAAGAACGGCTCGACGACCAACGCCGGGTCCACGTTCACCGGGGTCGCCCAGCGCGGGGACCGCAAGCTGCTGGTCACCGTGATGCACCCGGAGAAGAGGATGCACAACGAGGGGTACCGGGAGGCCGCCAAGCTGCTCGACTGGGGCTTCGCCGCGGACGGCAAGGTGGAGCCGGTCGGCCACCTCGTCGGACCGAAGGGCGCCGGCGACGGGTCCGGGAACGGCAACGCGAAGAACGGTGACCAGCAGGCCCAGGCCGGGCTGGACTCCGGCAGCGGCTGGGGCGGTCCGTGGACCGCGGTCGGCATCGGCGGCGGGGCGGTCGTCCTGCTCGGCGCGGTGGCGTTCCTGGTCCGGCGGCGGCGGCCGCTGCCGGAGGCCGTGCAGGGGCGCCGGGGCGCTTCCGGGAGCCGGCGGAAGAAGTAGCCGGAGGAGCGGGCAGGAGCGTCAAGACGGGCCGGGCCGCCGCTGGTCGGCGGGCCCGGCCCCGTCATGTGTCGGACGGTGCGGGGCCGGCGTCGGCTCCTCGGGCGTCTCCTGGGTGGCCGTCCAGGACGCGCAGAAGACCAGCAGCTTCGCCGTGAAGTTGATCCACAGCAGCAGCGCGACGGGGGTGCCGAAGGCGCCGTACATGCTGCGCGCGGCGACGTCCCGCAGATAGCCGCTGAGCAGCAGCTTGAGGAGTTCGAAGCCGACCGCGCCGATCAGGCCGGCGACCACGACGGCGCGGCGCGGCGGGTGGGCCCCGGCCAGCTTGGTCAGGACGAAGACCAGCATCACGAAGGCGGCGAGCACCGCGATGCAGAACCCGGCGACCGACAGCAGGACGCTGGCCGCGCCGCCCTTCGGCAGCCCGATCTCCGTCGCCGCCCGGCCCACCGCGGCGGACGCGAACGCCGAGCAGCCCACCGAGACCAGCGCGACCCCGCCGAGGCCGAGCAGCAGCGCGCCGTCGCGGACCTTGCCGAGCAGGAAGTTGGTCTCCTCCGTGGGCGCCTCCCACACGGCCCGCAGGCAGTCGCGCAGCGACTGCACCCAGCCGATGCCGGTGAGCAGCAGCGCGGCGCCGGCGATCAGGCCGACCGTGCCGGCGTTGTTCACCAGCGCGGCGAGGTCGAGTTGGCCGGCGATGCCGGGGACCTGCTCGGCGAGCTTGGCCTCCAGGTTGTGCACCTGGTCCGTGCCGAGCGCAGCGGCGACGCTCGCGGCCGCGACGGTCAGCAGCGGGAAGAGCGCGATGAAGCTGGTGAAGGTGATGGCCGCGGCCAGCCGGGTCCAGTGCACCCGTTGCATCCGGTCGTAGGCGCGCCAGAGGTGGGTGGTGAGCAGCCAGTGGACGGCGGGGGCCAGTCGGTGGCCGATGAGGGGGAGGTTGGTGGCCCAGCCGAGGGGGTTGCCGTCGGTGGGCGGGGGAGGCGTGCCGTTGGTGTCCTCCCGGGGCGCGCCGTCCCCGTCGCCGTTCCCGTCGCTCCCCGGTACGTCCCGTCCGCCCGTCGTCCCCGTCATCCCCGTACGTCCCTCCCGTGCCGGCCGTCCCGACTGATCCGGAACACTAGCCTCCGGCTACCCCGGAAGACGGCGGCTACCCGGCGCGGCGTCGGCCGGATGAGGGGGGACAGCGAACGCGCTGACGGGGCGCGACGGGTCCGCTCAGAGGGGGGACGTGGCGGACGGCCGGGGCAGCTCCGCCTCGGTGGCCTGCCGGGGCACCGTCACCGTGCCGCCGCCGGCCCCGAACGGGAACTCCCGCTGCAGCCGCCACACCTCGTCGTCGCCCTTCTCGTAGAGCGCGAACCCGCCGACCGTCCAGGCGGCCGAGAACTCCGCCAGCTCCGCCTGGGCGCGGTCCATGGCGGCCTCGTCGATGCCGTGCGCGACCGTCACGTGCGGGTGGTACGGGAACTGGAGCTCGCGCGCGCACGGGCCGGACGCGGCGCGGACCCGCTCCTGGAGGGCGGCGCAGCCGGCCGCCCCCTCGACGACCTTGACGAAGACCACCGGTGACAGTGGCCGGAAGGTGTCGGTGCCCGCCAGCCGCAGCGCGAACGGCCGGCTGGCGGCGGCCACCGCGGCGAGATGGCGTTCGACGTCGTCCAGCGCCGTCGCGTCCGCCTCGGTCGGCGGGAGGAGGGTGATGTGGGTGGGGATGCCGCGGGCGGCCGGGTCCCCGAAGCCCTCGCGCTCCCGTTGGAGGAAGCTGCCGTACGGCTCCGGGACCGCGAGCGAAACGCCGAGCGTTACGGTCCCCACTGCGTTCTCCCTCCTGACGTGGTGCCCCGGCGCGTGCGCGCCGTGGCGTGGTGCCCGGGCGTTGTCGCCCCGGCGTGGGGTGCGCGCCGCGGGGGCGCGCACCTTCCGGTGTACCGGGGCCAGTGTGCCGGGGACGGCCGCGGTGGGCACGTCCCGGCCGCCGGTCCCGGCCCGACGGTCAGCGCTTGGCCGGCAGGAACCCGATCCGGTCGTAGGTGGCGGCCAGGGTCTCGGCCGCCACCGCGCGGGCCTTCTCGGCGCCCTTGGCCAGGATCGTGTCCAGCGTCTCCGGGTCGTCGAGGTATTCCTGCGTACGGGTCCGGAACGGCGTGACGAAGTCGACCATCACCCCGGCCAGGTCGGTCTTGAGCGCGCCGTACATCTTGCCCTCGTAGGAGCGCTCCAGCGACGGGATGTCCTCCCCGGTGAGGGTGGACATGATGCTGAGGAGGTTGCTGACGCCGGGCTTGGCCTCGCGGTCGAAGCGAATGACGGTGTCGGTGTCCGTCACGGCGCTCTTGATCTTCTTCGCGGTGACCTTGGGGTCGTCGAGGAGGTCGATGATGCCCTTCGGCGAGGAAGCCGACTTGCTCATCTTGATCGACGGGTCCTGAAGATCGAAGATCTTCGCGGTCTCCTTGACGATGTACGGGTTGGGGATCGTGAAGGTGTCGCCGAAGCGGGTGTTGAAGCGGTCCGCGAGGTCGCGGGTCAGCTCCAGGTGCTGGCGCTGGTCCTCGCCGACCGGGACCTGGTCGGCCTGGTAGAGCAGGATGTCGGCGACCATCAGCACGGGGTAGGTGAACAGGCCGACCGTCGTGCGGTCCGTGCCCTGCTTCGCCGACTTGTCCTTGAACTGCGTCATGCGGGACGCCTCGCCGAAGCCGGTGACGCAGTTCATGACCCAGGCGAGCTGGGCGTGCTCGGGGACGTGGCTCTGCACGAAGAGCGTGCAGCGCTCCGGGTCCAGACCGGCGGCCAGGAGCTGGGCGGCGGCGACCCGGGTGTTGCGGCGCAGCTCCGCGGGGTCCTGCGGAACGGTGATCGCGTGCAGGTCGACCACCATGTAGAAGGCGTCGTGGGACTCCTGCATCGCCACCCACTGGCGTACCGCGCCGAGGTAGTTGCCGAGGTGGAAGGAGCCGGCGGTGGGCTGAATACCGGAGAGCACACGAGGACGCTGGAGAGCCATGGCATGCATTGTCTCAGGTCCGCGGGGGCGGGGGCGGAGAGGTCCGGGGGCACCCCGGCGGGCCGGGGCGGGCCCGGAGCCGTACGCCCTGCGGAGGTGCGGGCGCCGGCGTGACAATGAGCGGGAGGAGCGCGGGGCGGGAGGCCGCAGGGGTGCCAGGGTCGCGCTTCCGGCGGGGGCGGAACCCGTTCGTAGCTCCCGGGCCGGAGGTCCGGGCCGTTGGATGGAGTCGCCCGTGACGTCCACGGAAGCGTTCATCGCCGCCGCCGAGGCGCACAGCGCGCACAACTACCGGCCGCTGCCCGTCGTCGTGGCCACCGCCGACGGCGCCTGGGTGACCGACGTGACCGGCCGCCGCTACCTCGATCTGCTCGCCGGGTACTCCGCGCTCAACTTCGGCCACCGCAACCGCCGGCTGCTGGACGCGGCCCGCGCCCAGTTGGAGCGGGTCACCCTCACCTCCCGGGCCTTCCACCACGACCGCTTCGCGGACTTCTGCGCCCAACTCGCCGACCTGTGCGGCATGGAGCTCGTGCTGCCGATGAACACCGGCGCGGAGGCGGTGGAGACCGCGATCAAGACGGCCCGCAAGTGGGGCTACCGGGTCAAGGGCGTCCCCGACGGCCGGGCGCGCATCGTCGTCGCGGAGAACAACTTCCACGGCCGGACCACCACCCTGGTCTCCTTCTCCACCGACCCCGAGGCCCGCGCCGACTTCGGCCCCTACACCCCCGGCTTCACCGTCGTCCCCTACGGCGACCTGGCCGCCCTGGACGCCGCCGTCGACGCCGACACCACGGTCGCCGTGCTGCTGGAGCCCATCCAGGGCGAGGCCGGTGTGCTGGTGCCGCCGCCCGGCTACCTCTCCGGGGTGCGCGAGCTGACCCGGGCCCGCAACGTGCTCTTCGTCGCCGACGAGATCCAGTCCGGGCTGGGCCGCACCGGCGCCACCTTCGCCTGCGAGCACGAGGGCGTGGTGCCCGACGTGTACGTCCTGGGCAAGGCGCTGGGCGGCGGGGTGGTGCCGGTGTCGGCGGTGGTCTCCTCCCGCGAGGTGCTGGGGGTCTTCCGGCCCGGCGAGCACGGCTCGACGTTCGGCGGCAACCCGTTGGCCTGCGCGGTCGGCCTGGAGGTCATCGCGCTGCTGCGCACCGGCGAGTACCAGCGCCGGGCCGCCGAGCTCGGCGACCGTCTGCACCGCGCGCTGGCGCCGCTGGTGGGCGGCGGCGCGGTGGACGCGGTCCGCGGTCGCGGGCTGTGGGCTGGCGTCGACGTCAACCCCTCGCGCGGCGACGGCCGGGCCGTCTCGGAACGGCTGCTGGCCCGCGGCGTCCTGGCCAAGGACACCCACGGCGCGACGATCCGGATCGCCCCGCCGCTGGTGATCGGCGAGGAGGATCTGGACTGGGGGATCGAGCAACTCCGCGCGGCGCTGGGCGCGTAGCGGCGGGTACGCGCCCAGTGGGCCGGGCGCGCGCCGTGCCCCGGCCCCCGCGCCGTGCCCCGGTGCGGGGGCCGCCCCGTACAGTCGGGCCATGGTCCTCGGGATGAGTTGCGCCCTCGCGTCCGCGGTGTGCTTCGGCACCGCCTCCGTCTTCCAGGCCGTCGCCGCGCGGGACACCCCGCCCGGCACCGGGTCCGGCGTCGACGCCCGGCTACTGCTGCGGGTGCTCACCCAGTGGCGGTACCTGCTGGGGCTGTCGCTGGACGGCCTGGGGTTCCTGCTGGAGCTGGTGGCGCTGCGGACGCTGCCGATCTACACGGTCGGCGCGGCGCTGGCGGCGACCCTCGCGGTGACCGCGGTGGTCGCCGCGCCCGTCCTGGGCGCCCGCCTCAAGCGCGCCGAGTGGCTCGCGGTCGCGGTGGTCTGCGGCGGCCTGGCCCTGCTGGCGCTGTCGTCCGGCGCCGAGGGGCACCGCTCCGGCACCCCCGCGCTCCGCATCGGGGTGCTGGTCTTCGCGCTCGCCGTGCTCGGCGGCGGGATGCTGGCCGGCCGGTTGCCGGGCCGCGCCCGGGCCGCCGCGCTCGGCCTCGGCGCGGGCTTCGGCTTCGGCGTCGTCGAGGTCGCGGTGCGGCTCGTCGACAGCTTCCGGCCCGTCGAGCTGCTGACCAACCCGGCCAGCTACGCCCTGCTGATCGGCGGGGGCGCCGCCTTCCTGCTGCTGACCTCCGCGCTCCAGCGCGGCTCGGTCACCACCGCCACCGCCGGCATGGTGATCGGCGAGACCCTCGGCCCGGCCGTGGTCGGCGTCGCCTGGCTCGGCGACCGCACTCGCGACGGGCTGATGCCGCTCGCGCTCACCGGCTTCGCCCTCGCCGTGGTCGGGGCCCTGGCCCTGGCCCGCTTCGGCGAGGCACCGACGGAGGGGTCCACCGGCGGAGGTACGCAGGAGCGCGCCGACGCCGGGCCCGGGGCCGGCTCCGGCCCTTCCCCCGACCCCGACCCCGACCCCACGACGGTGCCGACGAAGCGTCCCTGAACACCCGCCGTCCACCGTCCTCACCCTAGGCTGCCGAGGAGACCAACAGCGCAGACGGAGGAGGACGGAATGGCGGAAAGCGCTCTGGATGCAGGCGAGTTGCCGGCTGGACTGGCGCTGCGTCACCCGACGCCGGCGGATCACGCGCGGCTCCAGGCGGCGCTGGCCGAGTGGTGGGGCGGGCTGGGCGGCGCCGCGGGTGCGCAGCAACGGCAGCTGCTGGTGCCGCGGTTGTACCTCCAGCACTTCGCGGACACCAGCTTCCTGGTCGAGCGGGCCGACGGCACCCTGCACGCCTTCCTGATCGGCTTCCTCTCGCAGAGCGACCCGGAGGCCGCCTACGTCCACTTCGTGGGCGTCTGCCCGGACGGCACGCGGGGCGGCGTCGGCAGCGCGCTCTACCGGCGGTTCTTCGCGCTCGCCCGCGCGGCGGGGCGGAGCCGCATCCGCTGCATCACCAGCCCCAACAACCGCAATTCGATCGCGTACCACGCCCGGATGGGCTTCCGGATGGAGCCGGGCGACCTCGTCGACGACACCGGGGTGCCGGTCCACCGCGACTACGACGGGCCGGGCCTCGACCGGGTGTCGTTCGTGCGGGAGGTGTGAACGGGGCGGCGGGGTGGGCGGGTTGGGCCTTCGCCGGGCGCCCGCCGCGCCGCGTCAGTCGGCCGGCGGCAGCGCCCGTAGCAGGGCGTCCAGGACGGCCGAGAACGCGTGCTCCGGCGGCCGCCCGTAGGCGATGACCAGGGCGTCGCGGGCGACCGCCGGCGCCGCCGGGTCGGTGAACTCGGCCAGGCCGTGCACCGCCAACCCCTGCCACCGGGCGGCCTGCACGATGGACTGCTCGGTCCCGGGCGGGAGTTCGAGCACCGCGTGCAGCCCGGCGGCGATCCCCGAGACGTGGACGTGCGGGGCGTGCTCGGCCAGGGCGTCGACCAGGTGGTCGCGCCGGCGCCGGTAGCGCAGCCGCATCCCGCGCAGATGCCGGTCGTAGGCGCCGGACTGGATGAACTCGGCCAGGGTGAGCTGGTCCAGCATGCCGGACTGCCACTCGCCGGTGGACTTGATCTCCAGCACCCGGTCGATCAGCCGGTCCGGCACCACCATCCACGCCAACCGCAACGCCGGGGCCAGGCTCTTGCTCGCGGTGCCCAGGTAGACGACGTGGTCGGGGTCCAGCCCCTGGAGGGCGCCGACCGGCTGCCTGTCGTAGCGCAGCTCGCCGTCGTAGTCGTCCTCCAGGACGTAACCGCCGGTGGCCCGCGCCCAGTTGACGGCCGCGGCCCGCCGGTCCGGGTGCAGCGGGACGCCGGTGGGGAACTGGTGGGCGGGGGTGAGCAGGGCCGCCCGGAGGCGCTCCAGGCCCGCCAGTCGGCCGGTGTCCGCGCCGTCCGCGTCGACCGGCAGCGGGACGGTGCCGAGCCCGGCGCGGGTGATCACCTCGCGGTGGAAGCGCAGCCCGTAGGACTCGATGGCGATCCGGCCCGGGGCGCCGCCGCGGCCCGTCAGCGCCCGGGCCAGCAGCCCCAGCCCCTGCATGAACCCCGCGCAGACCACGATCCGTTCGGGGTCGGCCCGCACGCCGCGGGCCCGGGCGAGGTAGTCGGCGAGCACCGCGCGCAGCTCCGGGCGGCCGGCCGGAGTGCCGTACCCGAACGCCTCGTTGGGCGCGGCGGTCAGCGCCCGGCGGGCCGCCGCCAGCCAGGCGGTCCGGGGGAAGGACGAGACGTCCGGGGTCCCCGGGGTGAGGTCGAAGCGCGGTCCGGTGGACGGGGGCGCCGGGGGCGGGGTGCGTCGCGGCGCCGCGCGGGCCGCGCGCGGCAGGGTCCGGTCGGCCACCTCGGTGCCCGAGCCCTGGCGGGCGCGGAGCCAGCCCTCGGCGACCAGCTCGGCGTAGGCGTCGGCGACGGTGTTGCGGGCGATGCCGAGGTCGGTGGCGAGGGACCGGGAGGACGGCAGCCGGGTGCCGGGGGCCAGCCGCCCGGACCGCACCGCCTCCCGCAGCGCGGTCATCAGCGAGGTCCGCAGCCCGCCCGGCCCGGCCAGGTCCAGATGAAGGTCCCGCCCGAAAATGGCCCGCGATTTCTCCATGGAAGTGGACCATACTCTTGTGCCAGTCACTGCGTAGCGTCGATGGCATGACGAACTCGACAACATCTTCCGCAGCAAACGAACCGCAGGTCACCGCGGCCGCGACCGGCCACCGCCACGGCCCCCGGATGCGCTGGGCCGAGCTGGCCCCCGACGTCTACAAGGCCATGATCGGGCTGGAGGTGGCGGCCCGGAAGGGCCTCGACCCGACCCTGGCCGAACTGGTCAAGATCCGCGCCTCGCAGCTCAACCGGTGCGCGTTCTGCCTCCACATGCACACCACCGACGCCCGCAAGGCCGGCGAGACCGAGGAGCGGATCGTCCTCCTGAACGCCTGGGAGGAGGCCGCCGGCTACTACACCGACCGCGAGCGGGCCGCCCTCGCGCTCACCGAGGCGATGACGGTCCTGACCGACGGCTTCGTGCCGGACGCCGTCTACGACCGGGCCGCCGCCCTCTTCGACGAGCCCGAACTCGCCCAGCTCATCGCCCTGATCACCACCATCAACGCCTGGAACCGCTTCGGCGTGACCACCCGCATGGCACCGGGACAGGAGTGAACCCGATGACCCACCGCATGCCGTTCTGGCGCACCGCCCCCGCCTTCTACCAGGCCCAGCTCAAGCTCACCCTGGCCGCCAAGAAGGGCCTGGGCGACGCGGTCCTGGCCGAACTGGTCGTGCTGCGCGCCTCCCAGCTCAACCGCTGCGCGTTCTGCATCGACATGCACGTGCGCAACCTCCGCGAGGCCGGCGTCGACCAGCAGCGGATCGACCTGCTGCCCGCCTGGGAGGAGGCCGCCGGCCTCTACTCCGAGCGGGAGCGGGCGGCGCTGGCCTTCACCGAAGCGGTCACCGTCCTGACGGGGGGAGGCTTCGTGCCGGACGGGGTCTACGACCGGGCCGCCGCGCACTTCGACGAGGCCGAACTCGCCCATCTGCTGGCCGTGATCGTCGCCATCAACAACTGGAACCGCGTCAACGTCACCGTCCGCCAGCCGCCCGGGGAGGAACTGTGACCACCACCGGCACCGCCCCCGCGGCGGCCCTCCGCGCCCTCCACCACGACCGCCGCCCCGACGACCCGCTGATCCTCCCCAACGCTTGGGACGCCGCCTCCGCCCGGGTCTTCGCCGACGCCGGCTTCCCGGCCCTGGCCACCCCCAGCGCGGGCCTCGCCGCGACCCTCGGGTACGAGGACGGCGCGACCCCGGCCGACGAGATGTTCGCCGCGATCGCCCGGATCGTCCGGGCCGTGGATGTCCCGGTGACGGCGGACGTGGAGGCCGGATACGGGCTGTCCGCAAAGGAGTTGGTCGGCCGGCTCGCCGAGGCCGGCGCCGTCGGCTGCAACCTGGAGGACTCCGACCACGCCACCGGCGCCCTGCGCGACCCGCGCGAGCAGGCCGACTGGTTGGCGGCGGTCCGGGCCGAGGCCGGCGACGCGCTGGTCATCAACGCCCGCATCGACACCTTCCTGCGCGGGGACACGGGCCTCGACGCCGCCCTGGAGCGGGCCCGCCACTACGCCGCCGCCGGCGCCGACTGTCTCTACCCCATCCTCGCCCCGCCCGAGGTCCTCCCCGAGCTGTCCGCCGCGGCCCCCCTCCCGCTCAACGCCCTGGCGAAGGCCGACGGCCCGACCCCGCGCGAACTGGGCACCCTGGGCGCGCGGCGGATCACCTTCGGCGGCGGTCTGCACCGCGCGGCGACGACCGCGCTGGCCGGGGTCGCGGCACGGCTGCGGGACGGGCGGCACGGCTGACCGGGAGGTGCCACCATGGCGGCCATGCTCTCCCTCGCCGTGGCCCCCTGGGGGCGCCCCCCGGTGCTCCTGCGGAACGCGGACGTCCCGCACTACGCGGCCAGCACGATGAAGATCGCCGTGCTGGCCGCCGTCCACCGCAGCGGGCTCGACCCCGACCGGCAGGTCCCGGTGGTCAACTGCTTCCCCTCGGCGGCCGGCGGCAGTTACGCCCACTGCCGTGCGGAGGACGGCGACCCCGAGCCGTGGGCCCGCCTGGGCGGCACCGCGTCTCTGGGGTGGCTGGCCGAGCGGATGGTCCGGCACTCCTCCAACCTCGCCACCAGCCTGTGCCAGTCGGTGGTGGGGCACCCGGCGGTGGCCGAGGTCTGGCGGCGGGCCGGGGCGTCCGCCGCCAGCGGCAGCCCGCGCGGCATCGAGGACACCGCGGCCCGCGCCGCCGGCATCGACAACACCGTCACCGCCCACGACCTGCTCCGCCTCCTTGAGTCCCTGGAACCGGCCGTGCTGGCCCAACTGGAGCACAACGCCCACGCCGTGGACCTCGCCGCAGGGCTGCCCCCGGGCACCCGCCTGGCCAGCAAGAACGGCTGGGTCGAGGGGGTGCGGCACGGCGCCGCCGTGATCCACCCGCCCGACGCCCCGCCCTACGTCCTCGCCGTCTGCTACACCGGCCCGCTCGCCAACGGCCAGGACACCGACGACCCCGCGGCCCGCCTGCTGGCCCGCCTCTCCTTCCGCGTCTGGGCCCGCCGCCACCGGCTGGCGCGTGTGACGTAGCGTCAGATGGCGTCCGCCTCGGCGCATTGCCCCATACTCCTCGCCCGGATCGCGCTACGGCCGGCTCCCGCGCGGGTATCAGGAGAACGGGCGTACGGGGAGCGCCGCGGGCTTGATAACTTGGTGGTGAAGGCCCGCGGGGGAACGGGGAGAAGCGCCATATGGCCGAGCAGTTCAGGGTCGACCTGGAAGAGCTGGACGTCGTCGTCCGACAACTGCGTCATCTGCAGCGGGACATGGACGAACCGGGCCAGGCGGTCAAATACGGCACGACGCTCCCGACGTCCGCGTTCGGGACCGGATTCGACGAGGCCGGCAAGCTGGCCGGGGCGCACGACGGCATGCAGGCGTACATGGCGGACGTGCTCGGCGCGCTCCAGGACCTCCTCCACACCTTCGGCGAGAAGACCGAGGCCAGCCGCGGCGCCTACGAGGACCAGGAACACGCGGCCCGACACCCGCAGCACGACTGACGCACGCCGCACCGCCCGCGGGCGGACGGCACGACGGCGAGGACGAGGGAGGGGGACCGCGGCATGGCGGAGGCCGGACAACAGCACGACGGCGCCACGGAGATGGAGCGCCGGCGGAACGAGCAGGAGCGGGCGGAGCGGCTGAAGTCGCTCCAGGGGCACCGGATGACCCCGCGGTCGCCCGCCGACTTCCCGCGGCGCGAACTGCCCGAGATGCGGGCGATGATCGAGCACGCCAACCCGGGGGCGATCGAGACCTCCGGCCGGCACTGGCGCTCCGCCGCCGACCAGTTGGGCGGCGAGGACGGCCACGGTGGCCTCCGCAAGGCGTTCCAGGACGCCGTCGCGCACGCCTCGGCGCACTGGGAGGGCTCGGCGGCCCGGGCGTTCCGCCGGGAGGCCGCCAAGGTGCTGGCCAAGATCGACCGCAGCTACCAGCACGCCCGCAACGTCGAGTCCACGCTGATCGGTTCGCGCACCGCGGGCCCGGAGATCGGCGTCGCCCACAACCTCCGCGAGGCCCAACAGGCCGTCGCCCGGCTGCAGCTCGCCGCGGCCGCCCACACCGCGGAGCCGCCCCCGGCCGACGGCGGCCAGCTCGCCCGGGACCTCGCCAACCCCAAGCTGGACACCCGCATGGCGCTGGAGCTCAACCGCCCCACCCTCCCGCCGGGCAAGCAGCGCCAGTTGGAGGCCGCCGTCGTCATGGACGAACTGGCCGCCCACTACGACGCGCAGGGCACCCGGCTCCGGGACGGCACCGGCCACGGCCTCGACGGGGACTGGCCGGTCGCGCCGTCCGACCACCCGGCGCCGCCGCCGGTGGACACCGCGGTGGCCGGCCACCCCGAGCAGCACGCGCCCACCGCGCACCGGTCCCACGGCGGCGCGGTCCCGGCCGGCTTCGACCGTCCCCGGGCCGACGGCCCCGTGGCCACCGGGCTGGAGAGCGCCCACGGCGCCGCCCTCGCCGCGCCGCACGCCGGCGGCCACGCCCTGATCGCCGGGCCGCCGGCCGGCCCGGCCGCGCCCGCCCCGACCAGCGGCGGCATCCCGGCGCCCGCGTTCCTGCCGGGCGTCATCGGCCTGGCGACCGGCGGCACACGGCCCGCCGGCAGCCCGGCGCGCGGCACCGGCGACGCCCACCACAGCGCGAGCGGCACCACCGGCAACCCCGACGCGCTCGCCGCCCGCGCCGCTGCACCGCTGACGCCGGGCGTGCCCCGCGTCCCCGGCACCCCGGGCGCCCGGCCGGACGGCCCGACCGGCGGCAGCCGACAGGGCGGCGCCGGCCTGCACCGCAGCCGCGGTGGCGCCCGGGCCGGCGCGGACCCGGCGGCCGCCCACGGCAGGGGCCGGCACGGCCCGGGGGAGCACCCCGACAAGGGCGGCCGGGGGCGTTCCGAGGAGCGCCGGCGCCGGTACCTCGACGAGGACGAGGCCACCTGGACCCCGCCGCGGGAGCTCCCGCCGCCCGTGATCGAGTAGGCGCCCGGCGGGGCGGCGGGGCGCGGCGAAAACCGGGCGACGCGCCCCACACCCCGCTGTTAGCGTCCGGACCATGGATCCGGTGGGTGAGAAACAGATACGCGCGTCCTTCGTGAACTGTTCCAAGGGCGAGGCGAGCCGGCTCAACCTCCCCGCGGGGCTTGCCGAACTCCCGTGGCAGGACCTCGACTTCCTGGGGTGGCGGGACCCGCAGGCGCCGGACCGGAGTTACCTCGTCGCCCCGCGGGACGACGGCCTGCTCGGCGTCACCCTGCGGGCGCCGCAGGGCGTGCGGCGCAGCTTCACCAAGACGACGGTGTGCTCGGTCTGCCTGACCGGACACCCGGGCTCCGGCGTCAGCCTGCTCGCCGCCCGCCGCGCCGGCCCCGCCGGACGCCAGGGCAACACCGTCGGCGCCTACCTCTGCGCCGACCTCGCCTGCTCCCTCTACGTCCGCGGCCGCAAGCAGTCCCAACTCGCCAGCCGCCACAAGGAGGACCTCCCGCTGGAGGACCGGATCGCCCGCACCGTGCGGAACCTCGATGCCTTCCTGACCAAGGTCCTGGAGGGCGAAGGGGCCTGAGGCGGCGGGCCACCCGGCCGCGCCGCCGCCCGGACCGTCCCTCAGAGCCCCCGGGCGGCCAGGAAGTCCCCGATCAACGCCAGCCACTCCGCGTTCCGTTCGACCATCGGCAGATGCCCGGTGGCGATCTCGACGTACTCCGCGCCCGGGATGTGGTCCGCCAGGTAACGGGAGTGGGACGGGTCGATCAGGGGGTCGAGCGTGGTGGCGACGACCAGCGTCGGGACCGCGAGGCCCGGCAGGTCGGCGGTGGTGTCCAGGGTCTTGACCAGGGCCGCCTGCTCGGCCGAACCGGCCTGCGGCAGCGTCGGGTCCGAGTCCAGGTAGGTCGCCAACTCGGCGGGCGCCAGCGCGTCCAGGGCCGCCGGCGACAGCGCGGCGAGCGTCCGCGCCTGGGCGAAGCCCTGGTAGTCGTCGCGCGCCAGCAGCCGCAGCCACAGGTCCACCCAGATCCGGGCCCGGGCGTTCGCCTTGGCCAGCCCCGCGGTCAGGACCAGCCCGCGCACCCGCTCCGGGTGCCGGGCCGCGGCCCGTACGGCCACCGCGGTCCCCATCGAGAAGCCGATCGCGGTGAAGCTCTCCTGACCGGCCGCGACGGCCGCGGCGACCACCGCATCGGCCAGCGCGTCCAACTCCAACGGGCCGTCGGCGCGGGGGGTTTCGCCGGACCCGGGATAGTCGGGTGCCACCACCCGGTGCCCGGTGGCGGTCAGGGCCGGGATCAGCGTCCCGTAGTTGTCCCGGACACTGCCGGTGGCGCCGTGCGCCAACAACACGCCGGGCCCGCCGGCCGGACCGGCGACGGTGGTGGACAACGGGCGGAGCGGGGCGGACGTGGTCCGCGCGACGGGAATCTGCGTCATGCCCCCAGGGTGCGGCCTCACATCGGTGTCAGGGTCAAGTCCGTCCCCTGCGGTTGGCTGGCTCCCCACGTTGTTGGCTCTCCCGCCGCGCGGGTTGCTGTTCTTTGCGCCTTGCGGCGCGGCCCGAACCGCTGCGCGGGGCGGGTCGAGTTGTCTGGTCCGCTGCGCGGGGCCGATCCGCTGCGCGGGGCGAGCCGATGGGTCCGCTGCGCGGGGCGGTGCCGCTGCGCGGGGGGAGCCGATGTGTCCGCTGCGCGGGGCTGTTGGGTGCGGTGACGGGTCGGAGGGGGTGGTAGGCCAGACTGCTGCGCTTTACGTCTGGCCTACCACCCCCACCCCCCCGCCCCCGCCCCGTGACG
>NZ_JBIVXW010000084.1:4386-40146 GCF_044769405.1 Streptomyces sp. NPDC090442 | reverse complement strand
GCTGCACACCTACAATCACCACCGCGGACACACCGCGCTCAAGGGACAACCACCCGCCAGCCGCGTCCCCAACCTCACAGGGCAATACACCTAGGCGGCGGCCGTCAGCTTCCCCTCGGACGTCTCGCCGGGCGGGCCCACCCGCGGGACGAAGGCGACGTGCCGGTGCCCGCGCCGCAGGTCGATCTTGAGGCGGAGCCCGCCGGACCGGGCCAGTGCCAGGCCGACCAGGGCCGCGGCCGCCATGGAGATCGCGCCGCCGGCGAGGAAGCCGACCCGCGGGCCGTAGGTGTCGGTGACCCAGCCGACGACCGGTGCGCCGAGCGGCGTGCCGCCCATGAACACCATCATGAACAGGCTCATCACCCGGCCGCGCATGGCCGGGTCGGTGGCCATCTGGACGCTGGAGTTGGCGGTGACGTTGATGGTCAGGCCGACCATGCCGATGGGGACGAGCAGCGCCACGAAGACCCAGAACCCGGGGGCCAGGGCCGCGACGCACTCCAGCAGGCCGAAGACCAGGGCCGCGCCGACCAGCATCCGCAGCCGGGAGCCGGCCCGGCGGGCGGCGAGCAGCGCACCGATCAGCGAGCCGGCCGCCATCAGCCCGTTGAACAGCGCGTAGGTGCCGGCGCCGGCATGGAAGACCTTGTAGGTGAAGGCGGTCAGCCAGATCGGGAAGTTGAAGCCGAAGGTGCCGATGAAGCCGACCAGGACGATGGGCCAGATCAGTTCGGGGTGGTGGCGGACGTAGGCCAGGCCCTCCCGGAGCTGTCCCTTGCTGCGCGGGACCCGGTCCACCTTGTGGAGCTCGGCGGTGCGCATCATCAGCAGGCCGGTGAGCGGGGCGAGGAACGACAGGCCGTTGAAGAGGAAGGCCCAGCCGCTGCCGAAGGCGGTGATCAGGACGCCGGCGACGGCCGGGCCGATCAGTCGGGCGGACTGGAAGTTGGCGGAGTTCAGGCTGACCGCGTTGCGCAGATCGCGCTGGCCGACCATCTCGGAGACGAACGCCTGCCGGGCCGGGTTGTCGACGACGGTGACCAGGCCGAGCAGGAAGGCGCCGGCGTAGACGTGCCAGACCTGGACGTGTCCGGTGAGGGTGAGGCCGGCCAGTGCCAGGCCGATCAGCCCCATCGCGGACTGGGTGCACAGCAGCAGCTTGCGCTTGCCGAAGCGGTCGGTGAGGACGCCGCCGTAGAGGCCGAAGAGGAGCATCGGCAGGAACTGGAGCGCGGTGGTGATGCCGACCGCGCCGGAGGAGCCGGTGAGGCTGAGCACCAGCCAGTCCTGGGCGATGCGCTGCATCCAGGTGCCGGTGTTGGAGACGACCTGTCCGGTGGCGAAGAGGCGGTAGTTGCGGATGCGGAGGGAACTGAACATGCCCGTCCGTGGCGCGGGATGGCCGGCATCGCGGCCGGGGGCGTCGTCGGAGTTCGGTGCGGGGGCGGAGTGTGCTCCGGGTCCCGTACTCAAAGTGGGTTCGCCTCCTAAGGCAGGTCCTACAACTGTGCGAGTTTCTCCAGCACGGGCGCGGCGGCCCGCAGCTTGGCCCACTCGTCCTCGTCCAGCCCGGAGGCCAGCTCGGCGAGCCAGGCGTTGCGCCGGCGGCGGCTCTCTTCGAGCATCGCCTCGGCCTGTTCGGTCTGGGTGACCACCTTCTGGCGGCGGTCGTCGGGGTGCGCCTCAAGCCGGACGAGTCCCTTGGCCTCCAGCATCGCCACGATGCGGGTCATCGACGGCGGCTGCACGTGCTCCTTGCGGGCCAGCTCGCCGGGGGTGGCGCGACCGCACCGGGCGAGGGTCCCGAGCACCGACATCTCGGTGGGGCTCAGGGACTCGTCGACCCGCTGGTGCTTGAGGCGGCGCGACAGGCGCATCACGGCGCCACGCAGCGAATTCACGGCGTCAGCGTCGGCGCCGTTGGACAGTTCCGGCATGGTCGTTAGCATAGCTCATTAGCCTTTCTAAGGAAAGCGCCCGTCCGCGGTTCTCCCGGTGCCCCGGAATCACCCATATGAGTGAGGACGTCGGGGAAAGCACCACACCTGACCGCGCGCTGCGAGGACCGTGTCCGTATGGGATCGAGAGTGCTCAGCCTGCGTGTGGACGGGGAGCTGCTGGAGCGCCTTCGGCAGCACGCCGCAAAACGCGGAATGAGCGTCCAGGACTATGTGGTCCGGACGCTCATCCGCGAGGACTTCGACGAACGACTGTCGCTCTCGGTCGACGAGACCGAGCGACTGCACGGCTGGGGTTCGGCGGCCAGCCCCTCGTGACGGGTGCGGCCGCGGACCCCGGCCCGCCCTACTTCACCCCGAGCACCTGCTCGATCGGGTTGAGCAGGAAGTAGACGAGGAAGCACACCCCGACCGCGTTCAGCAGCCACGGGATCTCCTTGAAGCGGCCGGTGACCGACCGCAGCAGGATGAAGGCGAGCACGCCGAGGCCGATGCCGTTGGTGATGCTGTAGGTGAACGGCATCGAGACGATGGTCAGGAACGCCGGCACGGCGACGGTGAAGTCGCTCCAGTCGATGTCCCGCACGTTCGCGGACATGATCAGGAAGCCGACGACCAGCAGCGCGGGCGTGGCAGCCTGCGAGGGGACGACGGTCGCCAGCGGCGTGAAGATCAGCGCGAGCAGGAACAGCCCGCCGGTGACCAGGTTCGCCAGGCCGGTGCGGGCGCCCTCGCCGACGCCGGCGGTGGACTCCACGAAGCAGGTGTTGGCGGAGGCGGAGCCGAAGCCGCCGCCGGCGACCGCGATGCCGTCGGCCATCAGGATCCGGCCCATGTTGGGCAGGTTGCCGGTCTCGTTGTCCAGCAGCCCGGCCTCCTCGCCGACGCCGATGATGGTGCCCATCGCGTCGAAGAAGCCGGACAGCAGCACGGTGAAGACGAACAGGCAGCCGGTCAGCACGCCGACTTCCTTGAAGCCGCCGAAGAGGCTGATGTGTCCGATCAGCCCGAAGTCGGGCGCCCCGACGATCTTGTCCGGGACGTTCGGGACGGCCAGGCCCCAGGCCGCGTCCGGGATGGTGGCCACCGCGTTGATGATGATCGCGACGACGGCCATGGTGACCATGCCGATCAGGATCGCGCCCTTGGTCTTGCGGACCGTCAGCACGAACATCAGCGCCAGGCCGAGCACGAACACCAGCACCGGCCAGCCCTTGAGCTGACCGCCCTCGCCCAGGCTGAGCGGGACGGTGGTGTGCGCGGCGTCCGGATTGCGGCTGACGAAGCCCGCGTCGACCAGGCCCACCAGCGAGATGAACAGGCCGATGCCGATCGCGATGGCCCGCCGCAGCCCGTTGGGGATGGCGTCCATCACCCGCTGCCGCAGCCCGGAGGCGACCAGGATCATCAGCACCAGACCGGCGAGCACCACCATGCCCATCGCGTCCGGCCAGCTCATCTTGGGGGCGAGCTGGAGCGAGACCACGGCGTTGATGCCCAGGCCGGCCGCGATGGCGATCGGGACGTTGCCCATCAGGCCCATCAGGATCGTGCCCAGGCCGGCCATCAGGGCGGTGGCGGTGACCAGCTGGCCGTTGTCGAGGTGGTGACCGTACTTGTCGACGCCGGCCCCAAGGATGATCGGGTTCAGCACGACGATGTACGCCATGGCGAAGAACGTGGCCAGTCCGCCGCGCAGTTCGCGACCGACCGTCGACCCCCGCTCGGAGATCTTGAAGAAGCGGTCGAGTCCGTTCCTGGGCGGCTGCGCGCCAGGGCTCTTCACGGTGTCGACCGGCGTGGGGGTCGAGGGCGACATGCAGGACCTCAGTCGTACGGGCCGGAGCGGGCGGCCCCTCGGAGAAGGCCGGGACGCGCACGGGCGGCGGAGCAAACAACCAATGAACCGGAACAGCATGGAGGGATCAGATTGGAGGAATCAACGATCCGAACCAGTCAGTTTCGGAAAGGTTCAGTATGAATAAACAATTCGTTGATCGCTATCTCCGCGCGTAGACCCTTGCGTGGCCTGCCGAGGCGGCCCTCGCGGGCGCCCGGTTCGCGGCCCCGGACCGCCGCCACACCCGGCCCCGTAAGCTGAACCCCATGTGGAAGAAGTCCGAACTGCGCGCCGCCCCGGCGCCGCTCGAAGGTCCCGTCGTCGGCACGATCACCGGCGGCACCGTCATCTGGTTCGTGCTCTTCCTCGCCCAACTCCCCTTCTACGGCTGGTACGCCGACCACGGGCACACCTGGTTCCTGTGGACCTGCCTGGCCGGCGGCGGGCTCGGCCTGCTGGGCGTCTGGTACGTCCGCAAGCGCGACGCCGCGATCAAGCGGGCCGCCGCCACCACCGCGGCCGCCGCCCCCGAGCCCTCCTGACGCCCCACCCGCCCCACCGGACGCCGCCCGCACCCCCGAAGGTTGCCGCGTAACCGGACAGAATCCCGCAGATCACTTCTGTCGACCGCCAGCGGGTGAAGCGGGCAATCCGCCCGTAACGTCTAGGGCATGACGGACCCGGCGAAGACCGAAGTCGAGGAACCGGAGCCCGGCGGCCGGCCCGCCAGCGGGGGCCGGGAGGTGGCGCGCCGCGGGTTGACCGCCGCCGAGGTCGCCGAGCGGGTGGCCAAGGGCGAGGTCAACGACGTTCCCCTGCGGTCCTCCCGCTCGACCGCGGACATCGTCCGCGGCAACGTCTTCACCCGCTTCAACGCCATCATCGGCGTCCTGTTCGTGATCATCCTGATCGTCGGCCCGCTCCAGGACGGCCTGTTCGGCTTCGTCATCATCGCCAACACCGGCATCGGCATCATCCAGGAGCTGCGCGCCAAGAAGACCCTGGACGGCCTGGCGCTGATCGGCGAGTCCCGGCCGGTCGTCCGGCGCGACGGGGCGGCCGTGGAGGTGCCCACCTCCGAGGTGGTCCTCGACGACGTCCTCGAACTCGGCCCCGGCGACAAGGTGATCGTCGACGGCGAGGTGCTGGAGGCCGACGGCCTGGAGGTCGACGAGTCGCTGCTCACCGGCGAGGCGGACCCGGTGGTGAAGAAGCCGGGCGACCCGATGATGTCCGGCAGCTTCGTGGTCGCCGGCAACGGCGCGTTCGCCGCCACCAAGGTCGGCCGGGAGGCGTACGCGGCGCGGCTCGCCGAGGAGGCCAGCCGGTTCACCCTGGTCCACTCCGAACTGCGCAGCGGCATCAGCCAGATCCTCAAGTACGTGACGTGGATGATGGTGCCGACCGCGCTGGGGCTGATCTTCAGTCATCTGCTCACGCTGGGGCTGCCGGCCGATGCCGCGGTGCGCCGGATGGTCGCCGGGATCGTGCCGATGATCCCCGAGGGGCTGGTGCTGCTGACCTCGGTCGCCTTCGCGATCGGCGTGGTCCGGCTGGGCCGCCAGCAGTGCCTGGTGCAGGAGCTGCCGGCGATCGAGGGCCTGGCCCGGGTGAACGTGGTCTGCCTGGACAAGACCGGCACCCTCACCGAGGGCGGCATGGACGTCCGTGAACTGCGGCCGCTGGACGGGCAGGACGCGGACCACCTGCGGCGGGTGCTCGGCGCGTTCGGCGCCTCCGACCCGCGTCCCAACCCCTCCCTCCAGGCCATCGTCGACGCCTGCCCGGCCCCGGAGTCCTGGCAGTGCACCGGCACCCTCCCGTTCTCCTCCGCCCGCAAGTACAGCGGCGCGGCCCTCACCACGCCCGACGGGGAGCACGCGGACTGGCTGCTCGGCGCGCCCGATGTGCTGCTCCCGGCGGACGACCCGCTGCTGCCCGAGGTCGACCACCTCGGCGCCCAGGGCCTGCGCGTGCTGCTGCTGGCCCGCGCCACCCGGCCGCTGGACCACCCCGACGTCGCCCGCGAGGTGCGCCCGGTCGCCCTGGTCGCCCTGGAGCAGCGGCTGCGCGCGGAGGCCCCCGACACCCTGCGCTACTTCGCGGACCAGGGCGTCCAGGCCAAGGTGATCTCCGGCGACAACGCGGTGTCGGTGGGGGCGGTCGCCGGCAAGCTGGGGCTGCCCGGCGCCGACTCCCCCGTGGACGCCCGGCAGTTGCCGCACGACGACCCGGAGGCGCTGGCGCGGGCCGTGGAGAAGGGCGCGGTCTTCGGGCGGGTCACCCCCCAGCAGAAGCGGGAGATGGTCGGCGCACTGCAGTCCCGCGGCCACCACGTGGCGATGACCGGCGACGGCGTCAACGACGTGCTGGCCCTCAAGGACGCCGACGTCGGCGTCGCCATGGGCTCCGGCTCCGAGGCGACCCGGGCGGTCGCCCAGATCGTGCTGCTGAACAACAGCTTCGCGACGCTGCCCTCGGTGGTCGCCGAGGGCCGCCGGGTGATCGGCAACATCACCCGGGTCGCCACCCTCTTCCTCACCAAGACCGTCTACTCGGTGCTGCTGGCCGTCCTGGTGGCCTGCTGCCAGATCCCCTACCCGTACCTGCCCCGGCACCTGACGCTGCTGTCGACGCTGACCATCGGCGTCCCGGCCTTCTTCCTCGCGCTGGCGCCCAACAAGGAGCGCGCCCGGCCGCACTTCGTCCGCCGGGTGATGCGCTACGCGGTCCCGTCCGGCCTGATCACCGGCGTCGCGGCGTTCGCCACCTATCTGCTGGCCCGCTCCTACTACACCGGCCCGGACGCCCTGGGCGCGCAGACCAGCGTCGCCACCCTGACCCTCTTCCTCACCGCGCTGTACGTCCTGGCGATCATCGCCCGTCCCTACACCTGGTGGCGGATCGGCCTGGTCCTGCTGATGGGCCTGGGCTTCCTGGTCGTCCTGGCGACGCCCTGGCTCCAGCGCTTCTTCGAACTGCGGCTGGTCGGCACGACGATGCCGTGGACGGCGGTGGCCGTCGCGGCGGTGGCGGCGGTGCTGCTGGAGGTGGCCTGGCGGTGGGTGGGGAGGCGGTTCCCCGCGTAACGGCGGTGCCGCGCCGGCCCGTTGGGGAACTCCCGCGCCGGATGCGATGGTTCCGCCCTCTTGATAACGGCCCGCCCTCCCACGATCTTGGGGCGTGCGGACGGCCCGCGGTGCCGCGGTGCGCGTCCCGTCCCCCAACCGAGGAGAGTCGTGCCCGAGAACCGAGAAGCGCCGGACATCCTGTCGCCGGAGTTCGCCGCGGACCCCTACGCCGCGTACCGCGTCCTGCGCGACGACTTCCCGCTGCTGTACCACGAGGCCACCGGGAGCTACGTCGTCTCGCGGTACGAGGACGTCGAACGGGCCTTCAAGGACCCGGTGTTCACCACCGACAACTACGGCTGGCAGCTGGAGCCGGTGCACGGCCGGACCATCCTGCAGATGAGCGGCCGGGAGCACGCGGTGCGCCGGGCGCTGGTCGCCCCGGCCTTCCGCGGCACCACCCTGGAGGAGTCGTTCCGGCCCGTCATCGAGCGCAACGCCGCCGAGCTGATCGACGCCTTCCGCGGCGCGGGCAGCGCGGACCTGGTGGCGGACTTCGCCACCCGCTTCCCGGTCAACGTCATCGTCGACCTGCTGGGCCTGGACCGGGCCGACCACGACCGCTTCCACCGCTGGTACACCGCGATCATCGGCTTCCTCGGCAACCTCGCCCAGGACCCGGACGTCACCGAGGCCGGGCTGCGCACCCGCGACGAGTTCGCCGGGTACCTGCTGCCGATCATCCGCGAGCGCCGCGCCCGCCCGGGCCAGGACCTGCTCTCCTCGCTCTGCGCCGCGGAGATCGACGGCACCCGGATGAGCGACGAGGACGTCAAGGCGTTCTGCAGCCTGCTGCTGACCGCGGGCGGGGAGACCACCGACAAGGCGATTTCGAGCCTGGTGCACAACCTGCTGCGGAATCCCGAGCAGTTGGCCGCGGTGCGCGCGGACCGCTCCCTGATCGCCCCGGCGTTCGCGGAGACGCTGCGCCACTCCCCGCCGGTGCACATGATCATGCGGCAGGCCGCGGAGGACGTCACCATCGGCGGCGGCCAGGTGCCCAAGGGCGCCACCGTCACCTGCCTGATCGGCGCGGCCGGCCGCGACGAACGGCGGTACCGCGACCCGGACGCCTTCGACCTCCACCGCACCGACCTCGCCACCACCACCGCGTTCTCCGCGGCCGCCGACCACCTCGCGTTCGCCCTCGGCCGGCACTTCTGCGTGGGCGCGCTGCTGGCCAGGGCCGAGGTCGAGGTGGGGGTCGGCCAACTCCTGGACGCCCTGCCGGACTTGCGGGTGGCACCGGGCGCCGCCCCGCGGGAACGCGGGGTCTACACCCGCGGGTTGGACGCGCTGCCGGTGCGCTTCGCCCCGATCCCGTCACCCCGGTCCGCGGCGCCGGGATCGGCGTGTACGCGGGGGTGAACTCGACCGGCAGGCTGACCAGCCCGCGCATCCACAGCGACGGGTGCCACACCAACTCCCCGGCCGGCACCGCCAGCATCACGTCCGGCAGCCGGTCCAGCAGCACCTCCACCGCCGCCTTGGCGATCACCTCGGCGATCTCCGGGGCGGGGTGGGGGCAGGCGTGTGCGCCGTGGCTGAAGGACATGTGGGCCTGGTTGCCGTCCGAGCCCGTCTCGCTGAAGTCCGGCCGCACCTGGGGGTCGGAGTTGGCGGCGGCCAGCCCGAGGATCACCAGGTCGCCGGTGCGGATCCGGCGGCCGCCGAGCTGGGTGTCGCGCACCGCCCAGCGGCCGATGAAGTTCTGCGTCGGAGTGTCGTGCCAGAGCACCTCGTTGAGCGCCTGGCCGACGCTGCGGCGGCCGCCGGTGAGGCCGAGCGCGAACCGGTCGTCGGTGAGCATCAACCGCAGGGTGTTGCCGATCCAGTTGGCGGTCGGCTGCTGGGCGGCGGCCATCACCACCAGCAGGTCGATGACCACCTCCGCCTCGGCCAGCCCGGCCGGGTGGGCCAGCAGCCGGGACGGCACGTCGGGGCCGGGCGCGGCCCGCTTGGCCTGGACCAGCCGCCGCATCCGGGCGGCGACCCGCTGGTGCGCCGCGATCGCCCCGTCGTCCTCGTTCAGCGACGCGGCGATGTCGGCGGCCAGCGCGGGCACTTCGGTGTGCGGGAAGCCGAACAGCTCGGCGATGACCAGCAGCGGCAGCCGGGCCGCGTAACGGGACATCAGGTCCGCCTCGCCGGAGCCGGCGAAGTCGTCGATCAGCCCGTCGGCCAGCCGCTCGCAGATCCCCCGCAGCTCGAACTGGTCGATCGCGGTGAGCAGCCTCGCTGATCGCCCCCGCGCGGCGGCGGTGTTCGGGCCCCTCGGCGAACATCACCGACGGCTGGTGGCCGACGAACGGCAGCAGCGGCCAGTCCGCGGGGATGTGCTCCCAGGCGTGCCAGCGGCGCGAATCGCGCGCGAACAGCTCGGGGTTGCTGGTGACTTGGTGCAGCTCGCGGTAGCCGAGCACGAACCAGCCGGGGATGTCGCCGTCGAGCAGGATCGGCGCGACCGTCCCGTGGTGGGCGCGCATCTCGTGGTAGAGCCGGGCGGGGTCGGCGGTGAGCCCGGCGCCGTAGAACGGTACGGCCTCGGCGCCGCCGGCCCGTAGGGGGCAGCCGCCGGTCGTGGGGTGCTGCTGGTCGGTCACGGTGCGCTCTCCGCGGTCTCCGAAGCGGGTACGGCGCCCTGCGTGGACAGGGCGTAGAGGTGGTCGACCAGTGCGATCAGCACGGCCTTGCTGGACTCCCGGTCGCGGGCGTCGCAACGGACCAGCGGCACGTCCGGGGAGAGGTCGAGGGCCTCGCGGATCTGCCGGAGCGTGTGCCGGTCGCCGCCGAAGTCGTTGTGCGCGACGACGAACGGCATGCCGTGCGCCTCCAGCCGGTCGATGGCATACCAGGAGTCGTCCAGCCGGCGGGTGTCGACGAGCACCACGGCGCCCAGGGTGCCGGCGAACAGCCGGTCCCACAGGAACCAGAAGCGCTCCTGGCCGGGGGCGCCGAAGAGGTAGAGCACCGCGCTGTCGTTGACGGTGATCCGGCCGAAGTCGAAGGCGACGGTGGTGGTCGTCTTGGCCTCGACGCCGCGGGGGTCGTCGACGCCGACGCCGGCCCGGGTCATGGTCTCCTCGGTGCTCAGCGGGCGGATCTCGCTGACCGAGCGGACCATGGTGGTCTTGCCGACGCCGAAGCCTCCCACGATGACGATCTTCAGGCCGTTGTCGGCGGTGGCGCGCAGCGGGGCGCGGTCGGTGTCGGTGCCGGCCGCGTCGGCCGGGTGCGCGGGCTCAGAGGCGGTGGAGCGCATCGAGCACCTCCTTCAGCAGGTCGGCGTCGGGGAGTTGGGCGGCCGCGGGCACCCGCGGGTGGCGGGCGGTGACCTGTCCGCCGTCCAGCAGGTCGGACAGCAGGATCCGGACCACGCTGACCGGCAGCCGCAGCTCCGCCGAGACCTCCACCACGGCCGTCGGGCGACGGCACAGGGTGAGGATCCGGGCGTGCTCGGACTGCATGCCCGGCGTCGGACCGCATGCGGCGACGATCAGGGTGACCAGGTCGAGCGCGTGGTCGTCGGCGGACCGGCTGCGGCCGCCGGTGACGGTGTAGAGCCGGTCCGGATCATCGTCAGGACCGAGCCGTTTCATGCCACCGACCCGTCCTCACCGCGCGGCGCGGCCCGCAGGTACTCACCGATCTGCTCGACCAGTTCGTTCATGTGGAAGCCGATCAGGCCGACGTCGGCGTCCTCGACGGCGATCAGGGCCAGGTGGGCGCCGTTCCCCGCCTCGACGATGAACAGCACCCCGCCGTGGAACTCCGTCATCGCCTGCCGGACGCCGCCCGTGCCGTCCCCGAACTCCACCGACGCGCCGTGCGACAGGCTCTGGATGCCCGAGGCGATGGCGGCCAGTTGGTCGGCCTGGTCGACGGTCAGGTCCTTGGATTGACCTCCGCGTCCCCACGCTGGAGCACGGGGATTTCCCGCCTGCCGTGGTCCCCCTCTAGCGGGTCCACCGACTTCGGGTGGGTTCCTGGTTCCTTCCCACACTGGGTGGGGATTGTGCGCGCTGCCAGGGCATCCCCGGTCTTACGTGCGCTCCGCAGGCATTCACCGCCGCCGTTACCGGCGTCAGGCCCCCGGTCCGGGGGTGGGTGGTGCTGTCGTGCTGCCGCGAGCACGCGACGGCCTTCACATCGGACGTTGCGTCCGGCGTTCCAGTCCCGGTCGTGCCGCGCTCTGCAGTTCGGGCAGGTCCAGGTGCGGACGTTGAGCGGCTTGGGGCCGTCTCGGAAACCGCAAGCGGAGCATGTCTGGGACGAGGGGAAGTCGCGGGCGACGCGGGTAAAAGAGCGGCCACGTCGGGTCGCCTTGTACTCGCAGAACATCACGAACTGTGCCCAGCCGGCATCGTGCACACTCTTGGCCAGCCGGGTCCGTGCCAGTCCACGCACATTCAGGGTCTCGGCGAAGACGGCTTGGTTCTCGCTCGTCAGCTTGTGAGACCACTGGTGGTGGAAGTTGCGGCGTGCGTCGGCGACCTTGGCGTGTGTGCGGGCAACCCTGATGCGGGCCTTGTCCCGGTTGCGTGATCCCTTCTCCTTGCGCGACAGCTCCCGCTGCCGCTTCCTCAGCTTCCTTTCCGCCCGGCGCAGGTACTTCGGGCTCGCGATGTGCGACCCGTCAGCGAGGACCGCGAAGCGGGCGAGGCCGAGGTCGATGCCCTGGTCCCCATCGACCGGCGGCAGCACGTCCTGCGCCGGGTCGGTTTCCACGACGAACGACACCCAGTACCGGCCCGCGCGATCCTTGACCAGAGTCACGCTTGACGGGGGCGAGGGAAGGGCCCGGCTCCACTTCACCCGCACGTCGCCGATCTTCGGCAGGCGTAGCCTGCCGCGACCAGTGATCGACCAACGGTCGGAGCGGGTGAAGCGTGCGGACTGCCGGTTGTCCTTCTTGCTCTTGAACCGAGGCGGGGCGACCCTCGGCCCCCTACGCTCACCAGACTTGGAGTCCTCGTGCGCCTTCCACGCCGCGTCCAGATCCCGGAGGGCCTGCTGCATCACGCCAACCGGCGCATGGGACAGGAAGGACCGCTCGGCGGCCTTCTTCGCGGCCGTGATGAGCACCTTGCCAAGCTCTGGGTTCCTCGGGACCGCCCAGTACGGGCCCTCAGCCGTGCGGGCCTTCGGGTTGCCGAGCAGTTTGTTCGACGCCTTACGTTGGCGGATGATCGCCAACGCGTCGTTCCAGACCACCCGCCTGCACCCGAACACCCGGGCAGCACGGATGCGTTGCCCTGGTGTCAAGGTGACGCGGTACTGGTAACGAAGCTGCACATACGTGATCGTAGGCCGGCGGACTGCGGACCGGGGCCCACTTCGCCAACTCGATGGCCGGCGCACTACTAGCCGCAGAACCGCACCGTGCAATCCCCGAGGCTCCAGGCGAGCAGCGCCCGCTCCCCCTCCGGCGCGAGCAGGACGACCCCGGTGCCGAGCACCGTGGTCACGGCCAGGGCTCCCGCGAACGTGCGCAGTGCGGACCCCAGGGGCGCGGGCGCCGCTCCGGGGCGGGAGGGTATCCGTGGTGGCATCAAACAGGTCCTCGTGAGCGGCTGCGGGCGGTGCGGGCAGGCGATCAGCAGGGGCCCGGGGCATCGGGATGTCGATCCGCTGCGGGCTCCGTCCACGACGGGGTCTCGGTGGGGACGAGAGGATGATCGAAGATCGCCCTGGCACTCTAGCCTGTCGCCGCGATCCGGCAACTGCCGTGGCAGGCTCGGTGGTTGACGCCCCGTATGCCCTGGCCGTCCGCCTTTTCCGAGAATCACCCGCGCTCTCCGGAACGCGCCCTCATCGCCCCCGAACGCGCCGGAGGCGGCCCCGGGCACCCCGTGCCCGACGACCGCCTCCGCCCCGCGCCGCGTGGCTGCGCCCTCAGTCGAACCAGCGCGCCCGGGCCAGTTCGTCGACCCGCTCCGGGTCCTCCAGCAGCGCCGCGACCTCGAAGCGGCGCGGCCACTGCCCGCTCGCCCAGGCCAGCCCGGCCGCCACGCCCTCCAGCGTCGCGGCGTGCAGGGTGCCGTCCGGCGTCCACCGCCAGTCCAGTTCGGCGGTGCCGTCGGGCCCGTCGACCAGCAGCTCCTCGTGCTCGACGTACGAGGCGGGGGTGGCCGGACCGAGCAGCGCCCGCACCGCCTCGGGCACCTCGTGCGCCGCGCCCTCGGAACGGACCCCCGCGGCGATCTCCTCGCTCAGCCGCCGCACCTGGAACAGCTCGGCCAGCTCCGTGGCCCGGGCCGGCCGCACCGGCAGCAGCGCGCGGCCGCCCGCCAACGGCATCAGGTCCGGGGCGTCGGCGACCAGCGCGTCCACCGCGTCCACCACCCGGACCGCCCCGTCGACGACGGCCCGCAGCTCGTCCGGCAGCGTCACCTGGTCCGGGTCGAGCTCCGCCAACATGCCGTACAGGGCGTGGAGTTGCCCGATGCCCACCGTGAGGTCGGGGTCGGCCAGGCGGGCCAGCAGCTCGGCCGAGCCGCCCGGCTCGTCGAGCAGCGCCCCGACCGAGGTGCGCACCCCGAGGGCGCGCAGCACCTGGGCGTCGACCCGCCCCGCGTCCGCCGCCTCGTACAGGCCGGCCAGCAGCGGGTCGCCGCCCGCGGCGCGCAGCCCGGCGGGGCGGCGCCCGTCCAGCACCGGGTGACCGCGCAGCCACCAGGCGGTGTACGGCCGCACCGACTCCGTGGTGCCGTCCGGCAGCAGCACCCGCACCGGCGCGGTCAGGGCATCCCGCAGCGGCGGCTGGGAGAGCAGTTCGAGCACCTGCGGCCAGGCGTCGTCGGCGACCAGGTCGAGGTCGCGGACCGCGACCAGCTCAGTGACGACCGGCGGCACCGGGGTCTCCGGCAGCGCGTCGAGGAGGTCCTCGCACCACACGTCGACCGCGTCCAGCAGTCCGGCGTCGTCCGGCTCAGGGAAGTCGCTGTCGCGCGGCTCCAGTTCGTCCGGGTCGAGCACCACATCGGCGGCCCGCACCAGCGCGAAGGTAGCCAGCACGCCCACCGCGGCGAGCGGCTGCTCGCCCCAGCGTTGCGCCAACTCGGCGTCGCACCCGGCGAGTTCGCCCTCGCGGATGACCCGCTCGAAGTCGCTGCCGGGCAGCACCAGTTCACCCGCCGGCGCCAGCTCGCCGTCCTCGTCCGGCAGTGCCAGCGCGGCCAGCCAGGGCTCGTCGCCGGCCGCCAGGTTGGCGTCCCGGACCAGCCCGAGGACCGTCTCGGCCAGCTCCTCGGCGCCCAGCGGCACCCCCGCGCCCGGCGCCAGCTCGTCCGCCAGGACGTCGTAGGCGTCCTCGTCGGCGTCCAGCGAGTTGGCGACCGCGGCCCGCACCTGAGGAGTCGTCAGCACGGCGCGCGGGGCGGCCGGGGTGGCGCCCAGCTTCTCCAGGAGCGGGTGCACCGCGTCGGGGTGGGCGACCTTGAGGCCGAGCCGGGTGAGCGCGCCGTGCCGGTCCGCGCCCTCGTCCGCGCCCTCGTCCGCGGCGTCCCCGCCGGGCAGCGGCAGCAGCACCTGGCGCGGCCCGATGGCGGTCCGCCCGGTGCCCGCCAACGGCACCGGGAGGCCGCTGAGCCGGTCCGGGTCGGTGCCGGCCAGCGCGTCGTAGAGCCGCCGCCACCACTGCGGCGAGCGCTCCACGCCCGCCAGCCGGTCGATCATCTCGGTGAGCGGCACCCGCCCCACGCCCAACGCCCGCAGCTCCGAACGCCGTTCGAGACCGGCCGGCAGCAGACTGGGGAACAGCTCCGCCAGCACCGCGACGGTGCCCGCGCCCGCGCCCTCCAGCAACTCGGCGTCCACCGGCCGCAGGACGCACCGCTCGGCGGCCTCCTCCTCGTCCCACCCGGCGGCCTCCACCGCCCCGATGGCGGCCGCCGCGCTCGGCAGGAACCGCACCCGCGGCAGCAACTCCAGCACCTGCCGCCGCAGTTCACCGTCCAGCCAACCCTTGCCCAGCGGCCCCGGGACGAGGTCCAGGGTGCCGGTCGACACCGGCTGCCAGGCGCCGAGCAGCTCCGTGTACGCGGCGGCCGCCCGGCCCACCAGGAAGTCCGTGAGCGGCCCCGGGGCGACGTGCCGCCGGGTCGGCTCCAACGGGAACGAGGCGATCAGCAACGCCGAGAGCCCCAGCGGCTCGTCGGTCGGGGTCGGCGCGTGCAGCACCGACGCGGTGCCCGGCCGCACCGGCGCCCCGGCCTCGTCCACCGGCACCGCCCAGGTCACCGACCAGGACGGCCGCAGCTTCTCCTCGACCGGCCGGTCCGCCAACAGCGCCGCGTCCAGCGAGCCGCCCGCGCTCGCCACCCGCCACCGGGTGCCGCCCCGCTCACTGTCCTCGATCAGGACGTACGCGTCGTCCTGACGCCGGGTCAGCGTCCGGGCGCCCTCCGGCGTCTCCACCACGACCTCGGCCAGCCCCGGCAGGGTCAGCAGCAGCGCCGCGTCGACCCCGGCCAGCAGCCGCTCGGCGAGGTCCTGCGCGGCGCCGTCGCGCAGCGGCAGCACCACCGCGGTGTCGTACCCCTCGGGCGCGGTGCCCTCCGCCGGCAACGGCAGCCGCAGCAGCGGCACGTGGCCCTCGCGGCGGCGCAACTCACCGCCCAGCCCCGGACTGTGCGCGGCCACCGCCTCGGTCAGCTCCCGGGCCTCGGCGAGCGACCAGCGGACGCCGCCGGTGCGGCCCACCAGCGCCGGCTCGTCGCTGACCGCCAGCACCGCGGCGAACCCGACGCCGAACCGGCCGACCGCGCCGACCGCCACACCGCTCTCCCGCTTCGCCGAGGCGCGCAGCGTGGAGAGCGACTCGACGCCGGTGGCGTCCAGCGGGGCACCGGTGTTGGAGGCCACGAGCACCGCGGGCGCACCGCCGTTCGCGGCGTGCAGGGTCAGCCGCAGCCGACCGGGGACACCGGCCCGGGCCGCCGCGTCCGCCGCGTTCTGTGCCAGCTCCACGGCGAGCCGGTCGCGGTAGCCGCCGAGCGCGAGGTCCTCCTCGGCGTTGGCGTCCTCCCGGAACCGGGCCGGCGAGGCGGCCCAGGCGTCCAGCACCCCGCGCCGCAACCGGGCCGTACCGAACGGGTCGGCGCCGTCGTCCGCGCCCCGCACCCACGGCATACCTGCCACGTTTCTCGTCTCCCTCGTGATGACGTGTCTGCCCCGACCGTACTGTCCCGACGGGGTTCCCACGTTGTCGGCTTTGCCGGCGTGGGGGTTGCCCGCCGTTGGTGGGGGGGTGTTTGTGGGGTGGGGCCGGCGGTGGGTGGTGGTGGGCGCCGGGTGTGGGGCCTCCCCGCCGAACCCCGGCCCCACCCCAAGGGGGGAAGTTGAGGAACAGGCCCCGGGTGGACAGGCCCAACCCACGCTTCTGGTCTCGGGGTTACCACGACGGCCCCGTCGTTCCCTCACCCACCACCGGGCGGGGCCGCCAAGCATCACGTACGGGAGGGGGTCTGCGGGGTGGGCTGGAGGCGCCTGTGTGTGGACGTAAAGCGAAGCAGCCCACACACAGGCGCCGGAGGCCCACCCCGCAGACCCCCGGCACTACACCACACACAGAGCGGCCACCCGCCCGAACAACAACCCCTAGCTGTGACCCAGCTCCTCCGCGGGGCCCCCGTCCTCCACGGACCCCCCATCCGCCGACGGGCGGATCGAGACCGCCTCGACAACGGTCTCGTCCAACACCGGCTCCGCCGGCCGCGGAGGCTTCGGCATGACCGCCGCCTCCGAATGCGCCCCGCAGCCGTACGACAGCGAGACGACGCGGCCGTCCGCGGGAGAGAACTCGTTGGCGCAGACGCCGAACGCCGGCCGCAGCGAGCCGGCCATCGGCGTCAGGAAGCCGCAGGTCATACAGGTGGCGGGGGCCGACTGGGCCATCTGGGTCTTGGGGCCGAAGGACTCCTCCCAGCGGTCCGCGGCGGCGTGCAGGCCGTAGCGGGACAGGACCCGGGCGCGGCCCATGCCCAGTTCCTCGGCGACCGCGGCGATGCTGCCGCGGGCCGTCACCGGCTGGACCGCGGGCGAGCCGGCGACGACGTCGGCCTCCTCGGTGTCGGCGACGTCGGCGGCCATGCCCTCGGCGACCGGGGAGTTCGGCGGCGGGCTGTCCTCGCCGCTGAAGCCGGCCTCCAGGCGGAGGTCGTCGGCCTCGGTGGGCAGCAGGTCGCCGGGGCCCATGTCGCCGGGACGCAGCCGCTCGCTCCAGGGCACCCACTCGGGGGCCAGCATGGCGTCCGGGCCGGGCAGCAGGACGGACTCGTCCAGCGTGACGACCTTGGCGCGGGAGGCCCGGGCGACGGTGACGGCGTAGCGCCAGCCGCGGTAGCCGGGCTCCTTGCAGTCGAAGAGGTGGGTGACGACGCGGTCCCCCTCGGCAACGGCCGTGATGTGGTCGCCGACCATGCCGGGCGTCCCGACCTCTTCGGCCGCCGTGCGGGCGAGGTCAACCGCCTCGGCGCACAGGCGGTCAGGGGTACGGCTTCGCATCGCTGCACTCACAAGAATCGATTCTCTCTTCCACGCCGTCTCACGAGCGCGCCAGCCGGAGCTGTCCTGGTCCTGTCCGGACGACCGGTGGGTACCGGGGCGGGCGGAGCGGACCTGGGGACCGCGTCGACGTCCGCGCCCGGCTGGATCGTTCGGTCAAGCGCACCTCTTACGTCCTATTCTGCGCGATCGCAGGGAAATGAGGTACGCGGCCGGAACGGACCGCCGGTGGCGCTCTGGACACGCTACCCCTTCAGCGCTGCACGACCCCTCGGCGGGAGCGGCAAATCTCTTCGAGGGTGACCCGGCGGGTGGGGCGGCGCCCGTTCCGGGCGTCCGTGGACGCCCCGCCCAGGACCGGGGGGAAAACGCCCTATCTGCGGCGAGTTGGGGCACTATGGCCGGGTGGCTGCCGCGAGGGCGTCGAGGGGGTCGCGGGCCCGCCGGGCGGGCCGGGCGGCCGGGCGTGCGCTGCACCGGCCGCTGACCGGCGCGGCCCGGGGAGTTCGGCGCGCCACCCACGCGCAGGGCGCGGGGGAATCCGGGCTGGCCAAGCTGATCGAGCTGCACGCGGTGAACTCCGCGGGTGACGTGTTGATCACCATCGCGCTGGCCTCGACGGTCTTCTTCTCGGTGCCGACGCACGAGGCACGGGGGCGGGTGGCGCTGTATCTGGCGGTCACGATGGCCCCGTTCGCGCTGCTGGCGCCGGTGGTGGGGCCGCTGCTGGACCGGCTGCCGCACGGCCGCCGGGCGGCGATGGCGGGCGCGATGCTGGCCCGCGCGGTGCTGGCGCTGATGCTGACGGGGGCGGCGGCCGGCGGCGGGCTGGCGCTGTATCCGGAGGCGCTGGGGGTGCTGGTGGCGTCGAAGGGGTACGGGGTAGTGCGCAGCGCGGTGGTGCCGCGGCTGCTGCCCCGGCAGATCTCGCTGGTGCGGGCCAACTCCCGGGTGACGCTGGCCGGGCTGCTGGCGACCGCGGCGGCCGCGCCGCTGGGCGCCGGGCTGCATCTGATCGGGCCGGCCTGGCCGTTGTACGCGGCCTGTGCGGTGTTCGTGGCCGGGACGTTCCTGTCGTTCTCGTTGCCGCACAAGGTCGATTCGGGCCGGGGCGAGGCCCGGGCCCGGTTGGCGTCCCGCAACGGCGCGGGGACGGCCGGTCCGGGCGGCCGACGGCCCCGGCCGGGGCTGCGGACGGTCGGCCCGTCGGTGCTGCACGGCCTCCAGGCGAACGCGTCGCTGCGCGCGCTCTCCGGCTTCCTCACCTTCTTCCTGGCGTTCCTGCTGCGCGAGCACCCGTTGGGCGGGCTGGGCCCGGCGGTGTCGCTGGCGCTGGTCGCGGTGGCGGCCGGCGCCGGCAACGCGCTGGGCACGGCGGTCGGCGCCTGGTTGAAGGCGCGCGCCCCGGAGCTGATCGTCGCGGCGGTGCTGGGGCTGGCGCTGGGCGTCACGGTGGTGGCGGCGCTGTTCTACGGGGTGCTGGCGGTTCTGGTGGTGCCGGCGGCCGCGGCCGCCGCGGGGCTGTGCCAGGCGCTGGGGAAGCTGTCGCTGGACGCGATGATCCAGCGCGATGTGCCGGAGGCGGTGCGGACGTCGGCGTTCGCCCGGTCCGAGACGGTGCTCCAGATGTCGTGGGTGGTGGGCGGCGCGCTCGGCATCGCGTTGCCGCTGTTGGGCGTGCTGGGGCTGGCGACGGCCGCGGTGCTGGTGGCGGTGGGCGCGGTGCTGGCCGTGCGGGGGCTGCTCGACGCGGGCGGGCGGGGCGGCCGACCGGCGCCCCGGGTGGTGTGACGGCGTCGTCGGCGCCCTCGGGCGGGCGGGCGCGGGTGCGGCGCGCCGCACCCGCGCGTGGCGAGCGCCGGGACGCCCGATAGCCTGCCCGTATGACCGCTGCGTTGATCTCCCGGGGCAAGGGCCGCCGCGCCGCCGCTGCCCTCGGTGCCGTGTCCCTGGGCCTGCTCACCCTCTCCGCCTGCCAGCAGCCGACCGCGCTGGCGACCGTGACCGTCGGCACGAAGACGGTGACGGCGGAGGTGACCCCCGGCTGCGACGGCGACGGCAAGTCCCTCGACCAGGCGGCCCTCAAGAGCTGCATCACCAAGAAGGGCGGCGACACCCTCACGGTGCGCCCGGGTGAGCAGGTCCGCGTGGGCGTCGACCCGAAGGTGGCCAAGGCCGGCTGGTTCGTCATCGGTGGGCAGCCGCTGATGCGCGCGCCGAGCACCGAGACGTACCGCACCTTCAACGCGGACGACCTCTTCAAGCAGACCAACCCGGCGACCGGGCAGACCGGTTCGCTGGACGAGGTGACGCTGCTGGTCGCCGAGGCCGGCAAGAGCGCCGGCCAGGGCCCGGTGGCCATGTGGCACTTCAACCTCAAGCAGAAGGACTGAGCGCACTGAGCGCACGGGCCGGGGACCGGCACGCGGAGCGGGGCGCCTGATGCGGGCGCTGGTCGTCACCGCGGTGGCCGCGGAGCGCGACGCGGTGTGCGCCGCGCCGGCCGTCGACGCCGCCGCGGATGGCGCTCGCGTCGAGACGCTGCCGGGCGGCGGCACGCTGCACCGCGCGCCCGCCGGCACCCCGGCCCCGGACGTGCTGGCCGCCGGCGTCGGCCCGGCCGCCGCGGCCGCCGGCACCGCCACCGCGCTGACCGCCGCGGCCCTGGCCGGCACCCCGTACGAGCTGGTGGTCTCGGCCGGCATCGGCGGCGGCTTCGCGCCCGCCGCGCCGCTGGGTTCGCTGGTCGTGGCGGACGCGATCGTCGCCGCCGACCTGGGCGCCGAGACGCCCGAGGGCTTCGTGCCGGTCACCGAACTCGGCTTCGGTACGGTGGCGCACCGCCCCGACCCGGCGCTGGTCGCGGCCGTCGCCGCGGCGTCCGGCGCGGCGGTCGGGCCGGTCGTCACGGTGTCCACGGTCACCGGCAGCGCCGTCCGCGCCGCCGAGCTGGCGGCCCGTCACCCCGGTGTGCTGGCCGAGGCGATGGAGGGCTTCGGGGTCGCCGAGGCGGCCGCCGCGCACGGCCTGCCGGTGCTGGAGGTCCGTGCGATCTCCAACGCGGTCGGCCCCCGGGACCGCGCCGCCTGGCGGATCGGTCCCGCCCTCGCCGCGCTCACCGACGCCTTCCGCGCCTTCCCCGGAGCCGTCACCGGCGTCCGCGCGGCGGCCCCGGACGCGGCACCGCCGCCCCACACCCCCCGGAGGACCCCATGACCGGCCCGCTGTCCATCGCCTACTCGCCGTGCCCGAACGACACCTTCGTCTTCGACGCCCTGGCGCACGGCCGGGTCCCGGACGCGCCGGAGCTGGCGGTCACCTTCGCCGACATCGACATCACCAACGGCCTGGCCGAGCGCGGCGAGTTGGACGTGCTGAAGGTGTCGTACGCGGTGCTGCCGTGGGTGTTGGAGGAGTACGCGCTGCTGCCCTGCGGCGGGGCACTGGGGCGCGGCTGCGGCCCGCTGGTGCTGACCCGTCAGCCGGGCGGCGCGGCGGACCTGGTGGGCAAGACGGTGGCGGTGCCCAGCGAGCGGTCCACCGCGTACCTGCTGTTCCGGCTGTGGGTGGCGGACCAAGTGCCGGGCGGGGTCGGCGAGGTCGTGGTGCTGCCGTTCCACGAGATCATGCCGGCCGTGCGGGACGGCAAGGTCGACGCCGGTCTGGTCATCCACGAGGCCCGCTTCACGTACCAGGACTACGGGCTGAACTGCCTGGCGGACATGGGCGAGCACTGGGAGCGGACCACCGGGCTACCGATCCCGCTGGGCGCGATCATCGCCAAGCGGTCGCTGGGCGATGAGGTGCTGCGCGGGCTGGCCGACGCCATCCGCACGTCCGTCCGGATGGCCTGGGACGACCCGGAGGCGTCCCGGCCGTACGTCCTGGAGCACGCCCAGGAGATGGACCCGAAGGTCACCGACCAGCACATCGGGCTGTACGTCAACGAGTTCACCGCCGACCTCGGCGAGGACGGCTACGCCGCGGTGCGCGGGCTGCTCACGCGTGCCGCGGCCGAGGGGCTGGTACCGCCCCTCGGCCGCGATGCGCTGAAGTTCGTCTGACGGTTCTAGACGTCGAGTTGGTCCGCGACCGCCCGCAGCATGCCGGCGATCTTGCCGCCGTGCGCCTTGTCGGGGTAACGCCCGCGCTCCAGTTGCTGGGTGACGCTCTCCAGGAGCGTGGTGAGGTCCTGGACGATCGAGGCGAGTTCGTCGGGCTTGCGGCGCTGGGCCGCGGCGACCGAGGGGGCCGGATCGAGGAGGATGACGCTCAGTGCCTGGTCACCACGCTGGCCTGCGACGACGCCGAACTCCACGCGCTGGCCCGGCTTGAGCGCGTCCACGCCGTCGGGCAGCACCGACGAGTGTACGAAGACGTCACCGCCGTCGTCGCGGGAGAGAAAGCCGAAGCCCTTCTCGCTGTTGAACCACTTGACCTTGCCGGTAGGCACGTCTGTCCTCGTCCTCGTACTCGTCGGGAAAATGCTGGGCTGGTTCCGCCGGCGGCGCTGCGGGGCGCCGCGGCGGGGAAAAATGGGTCTGGATAACAGTGCAGCGGGCCGCCAAGCCCGCCTACTCCAAGGCTAATGGTCCGGGGCCCGGTGACAAGACGTCGCCAGGGGGATCCTCGGCGGCTCTGCGCCGGACTTACCCTGGTCAGGTGTCTGACGAAACTCCCCAGGCCGGGGATCTGCTGGTCCGAATCGGCGCGATCGTATTCCTAGTTGGCGCGCTGGCCACTCTCGCCACAGTGCTGCCGCTGTTCCTCGGCACGCACCCGCTGCCGTGGGAGTTCTACTGGGTGTCCATGCTGATGGGCGCCGGATTCCTGATCGCGGGTGCCGGAGTGGTGCGTTCCGTGGCCGCCCAGCGCCGTCAGGCGCAGGCCGCGGCCGGCCCGTCCCCGTCGGCCCCGTCCGCCCGGTAGCGATCGGGATCCGCCACGTAACGATCCAGCCACGACGGGAAGTCCGTCAGGTCGTCGAGCAGCACCCGGGCGCCGGCCGCGCGCAGTTCGGCGGCGTCGCACGGGCCGGTGGCGACCGCGACGGACAGCGCGCCCGCGGCCTGCGCGCCGCGCACGTCGCCGGTGTGGTCGCCGACGTAGATCCGCGCGCCGTGCTCGCGCAGCGCCTCGGCCTTGGCCTCCGCCCACAGTGAGCCGATGACCGCGTCCGCGGCGATGCCCAGGTGCGTCAGGTGCAGCTTGGCGTTGGGCTCGAACTTGGCGGTGACGACGACGGCCCGGCCGCCGGCCGCGTGCACCGCGTCGATCGCCGCCCGGGCGCCCGGCATGGCGGGCGAGCCCGCGATGGCGTGCGTCGGGTACAGCTCCCGGTAGAGGTCGCTGATCTCCGCCACCCGCTCCTCGGGGAACCACCGGCGGATCTCCTGCTCCAGCGGCGGCCCGAGCCGGGTGATCGCGGCATCGGCGTCGATGTACGTCCCGGTGCGGGCGGCGAGCGCCTCGTAGGCGGCCTTGATTCCGGGGCGGGAGTCGATCAGCGTCATGTCGAGGTCGAACCCGACGGTCAGGGGGTGCGCAGCCATGCCTGCCATTGTGCCTGCGCGCCGGGCCGACCGGGACGTACCGTTAGCCTTGCCTTACCTAACCCGCGGCCGCCGTGCGATGACCGCGGGTCCGTACCGACAGCTCCAGACCGTGTGAATGGACCCGACACCCGTGATGCCATGCCCGTGACGCACCGAAAGCGGAGCCGGCGGCTCGTCCTGACGGCGGGGGCGGTGTTGGCGCTGCTGCTGGCCGTGGTCTTCTCACTCGCCGTCGGCAGCCGCGCGTTCGCGCCGTCCGCGGTCCTCGACGCCCTCGTGCACGGCGGCAGCGACGACGCCTCACAGGTCGTGCGATACCTGCGCCTGCCGCGCACCCTGATCGGCCTGATGGTCGGCGCCGCGCTGGCGATGGCCGGCACGGTCATGCAGGGCCTGACCCGCAATCCGATCGCCGACCCCGGCATCCTCGGCATCAGCCAGGGCGCGGCGGCCTCCGTGGTCGCCGCCATCGCCTTCGCCGGCGTGCACACACTGTCCGGCTATGTGTGGTTCGCGTTCGCCGGCGCGGGCGTCGCCGCCGTCGTCGTCTACGGCATCGCCACCCGCGGCCGGGGCGGCGCCACGCCCGTCAAACTGGCGCTCTCCGGCGCCGCGATCAACGCGCTGCTGGTGTCGGTGTCGATGGCGATCCTGACCACCAAGGCCGCGGCGCTGGACGAGTTCCGGTTCTGGCAGGTCGGCTCGCTGACCGGTCGGGACGCCGCGGTGGCCGCCCAGATCTGGCCGTTCCTGCTGGTCGGCGCGGTGCTGGTGCTGTCGGTGGCGCGCGGTCTGGACGCCCTGGCGCTGGGCGAGGACGTCGCCCGGGGGCTGGGGCAGAGGGTCGCCGTGGTGCGGATCGTCGGCGGGCTGGGCGCGACGGTGCTGACCGGCGCGGGCGTCGCGGCCGCCGGCCCGATCGCGTTCGTCGGCCTGGCCGTGCCGCACCTGGCCCGGGCGTTGGTGGGCGGCGACCACCGCTGGGCGCTGCCGATGGCCGCGCTGCTCGGGCCGGTCGTGGTGCTGGTCTCGGACACCGTCGGGCGGGTCCTCTTCCCGCCGTCGGAGGTCCCGGCCGGCGTGATGACCGCGCTGATCGGCGTGCCGTTCCTGGTCACCCTGGTCCGGCGACGGGCGGTGGCGGCATGACGGCCCCCACCGACTCCCCGGCCGCTCCCGCCGCCCGCCCGGTGGCCCGCCCCGCCGGCTACGCGCTGGTCCGGGCCGGCCGCGGCTCCTTCCTGCTGCACCGCCGCGCCACCGTCGTCGCCGGCGCGCTGGCCGCCCTGCTGGCCGTGGTGTGCGTGGCGTACCTGTGCGCCGGCGAGAGCTGGGTGGCGCCCTCCGAGGTGCTCAGGGTGCTGGTGGGCGAGCCGTCCGCGCAGCAGCTCGTGGTCGGGACGCTGCGGCTGCCGCGGATGGTGGTCGGGCTGCTGGTCGGCGCGGCCTTCGGGGTGGCCGGCGGGCTGATCCAGACCGTCGCCCGCAATCCGCTGGCCAGCCCCGACATCATCGGCGTGACCCAGGGCGCGGGCGCGGTGACGGTCGGCGCGATGACCTTCGGCGTCACCTCCTTCGCGGTGCTGCCGTACGTCTCGGTGGCCGGCGGGGTGCTGGCCGCGGCGCTGGTCTACGCCTTCGCCTGGCGCGGCGGGCTGCACGCCACCCGCTTCGTGCTGATCGGCATCGGCTTCGCGGTGGCGCTGCGCTCGGTCACCCAGCTGTTCCTGACCAAGGGCGACTACCTGGTGGCCCAGCAGGCCCAGGTATGGATGACCGGTTCGCTCAACGGGCGCGGCTGGGCGGAGGCGGCGCCCCTGGGGTGGGCGCTGCTGGTGCTGCTGCCGGCCGTCCTTTGGGCGGCGCGGGCCCAGCGGACCGTCTCCCTGGACGACGACACCGCGACCGCGCTCGGCATCCGTCTGGGCCGCACCCGGCTCGGGTTGGTGGCGGTCGGGGTGGTGCTGGCGTCGATGGCGACCGGCGCGGCCGGGCCGGTGGACTTCGTGGCGCTGCTCGCCCCGCAGATCGCCCGCCGGCTGACCCGGACCGCGCAGATCCCGCTCCTCTGCTCGGCGCTGCTGGGCGCCGTCATCGTCGTCCTCGGCGACCTGCTCGCCCGCAAGCTGCTCGCGCCGACCGAGCTGCCGGTGGGCGTGCTGACCGCCGCGGTCGGCGCCCCGTATCTGATCTGGCTGATCGTCAGGGGCCACCGGGCCCGTGGCCGGGCCACAGGAGGACAAGCGTGACCGGTACCGGCACACCGCGGCCCACCGCCGAGGCGGCCGCCGCCACACAGGAACCCGCCGGGGCCCGCCTGACGGCCCGCGACCTCACCCTCTCCTACGAGGAACGCACCGTCGTAGAGGACCTGGACCTGGACGTGCCCGACGGCGCGGTCACCGTCGTCGTCGGCCCCAACGCCTGCGGCAAGTCGACCCTGTTGCGCGCCCTGGGGCGACTGCTGCGGCCGCGCCGCGGCGCGGTCCTCCTGGACGGCACGGACCTGGCCCGCATCCCCACCCGGAAGATCGCCCAGTCGCTCGGCCTGCTCCCGCAGACCCCGGTCGCGCCCGAGGCGATCACCGTCGCGGACCTGGTGGCCCGCGGCCGGCAGCCGCACCAGCGCTGGTGGCAGCAGTGGTCCGGGCAGGACGAGCGGGCGGTCGCCGAGGCGATGGCCCGCACCGACGTGGCGGCGCTGGCGGACCGCCCGGTCGACGAACTCTCCGGCGGCCAGCGCCAGCGGGTGTGGATCGCCATGGCGCTGGCCCAGGAGACCGATCTGCTCCTCCTGGACGAGCCGACGACCTATCTGGACATCGCCCACCAGGTGGAGGTCCTGGACCTGGTGCGCCAGCTCAACCACGAGCGCGGCCGCACCGTCGTCGCCGTCCTGCACGACCTCAACCAGGCCGCCCGCTACGCCGATCACCTGGTGGCCATGAAGGCGGGCCGGGTCGTCGCCCAGGGCCGCCCCGCCGAGGTCGTCACGGCCGGCCTGGTCCAGGAGGTCTTCGGCCTGGCGTCGGTGGTCGTACCGGACCCGGTAACCGGCTCGCCCCTGGTGGTTCCGGGCCGCCCCTGGGAGGGGAAACCCCGGCAGTGACGCTCGTTCCCCGGGGCACCCGCCCCGCCGACCGTCCCGCCGTCGAGCCGAAAGGGCAGCGATGACCCACTCCCCCCACCCGGCCAACTCCCGCTCCACCGCAGCCGCCAGCCGGTCTGGCCGCAGCACCGCGCGCGCCGCGGCCGCCGTCGCCGCCGGCGCGCTGCTGCTGACCGCCTGCGGCAACGGCGACGACTCCGGCACCTCGGCCGCCGGCCCCAACGGCAGCTTCAAGGCGGCCAGTTGCCCGGCGCAGCCCACCACCTCCTGGCCCGAGCCGGCGCCCAAGGGCGGCGGCAGCCACCCGGTCCGCACCGCCATGGGCGAGGTGAGCGTCCCCGACGCCCCCCGGCGCGTGGTGGTGCTGGACACCGCCGAGTTGGACTCCGCACTCACCCTGGGCGTCACCCCCGTCGGCGCCACCCGCGCGGACGTCGACTCCGGCTTCCTGGACTACCTGCCCAAGGACGAGTTGGCCGGCATCAAGGACGTCGGCAAGATCGGCGCCCCCAACCTGGAGGCGATCGCCGCCCTCAAGCCCGACCTGATCCTCACCAGCAAGGTCCGCGACGGTCAGCGCTACGCCGAGCTGAAGAAGATCGCGCCGACCGTCATGACCGAGACCACCGGCTACCCGTGGAAGCAGAACTTCGCCGTCCACGCCGCCGCGTTGAACAAGATCCCCGAGGCCAAGCGGACCGTCGCCGCCTACCAGGCGCACGCCGAGCGCGTCACCCAGTCCCTCGGCGGCCCGGCCAAGGCCCGCGCCCTGCGCACCAACGTCGTCCGCTTCGTGGACGGCGCCGACACCCGCATCTACGGCTGCCGGAGCTACATCGGCACCCTCCTCGACGACATCGGCACCGGCCCCACCTCCGTCGTCGACGGCGCCCAGGACGGCCTGATGGTCGAGGTCAGCCCGGAGCAGATCACCAAGGCCGACGCCAACGCCGTCTTCTACGCCACCTACGGCAGCCCCGAGAAGTCCAAGGAGGCCCAGGTCACCAGCGGCCCCCTGTGGAAGAACCTCCGCGCGGTCAGGGACGGCAAGTCGCTCCGCGTCGACGACCAGCTCTGGATCCAGGGCATCGGCTACACCGCCGCCGACAAGATCCTCGACGAGATCGAGCAGCGCCTGGCCAAGAAGTGAGGTGCCGCGGGCGGCGGTTGGGGCCGCCGCCCGGGCCGCGCCTCAGCGCGCCGCCGTCCGCCGCATCCGCCACAGCAGGAACAGCGCCGAGACGATCGCCGCCACGCGCACCGCGACCGGGAGGCCGGCGAGGAGCTCCTGCCCCAGGTGGCCCGGCGGGATCGGGGCCCCCCAACGGCCGGTCGCCCGGCCCCAGATCCAGCCGATCAGGCTGCCGCCGACGAGGCCGGGCACGCCCAGCGCCGCGAACTTGGTCTCCCGGCGGCTGAGCCGGTGCGAGAGGTAGGCGAGCCCCCAGCCGCCGGCCAGCGCCAACCAGGAGCCGAGCACCGCACCGGCCACCAACAGCAGCACCGCCAGCGTCAACACCGGGCTGAGCCAGGCCCGTAGCGGCAGCGGCGCCGGCTCGTCCGCGCCGTCCTGCACGGGCTCCGCGGCGGGCGCGGGCCCGGCCGGGGCGGGCGCGCGCCGGGGCCCGAGCGTCCGCCGCAACAGGGCCGGCAGGATCGCGCCCGGGGCCTTGGCGCCGTCGCCCTCCGGTGCCGTGGACGGGTCCTTCGACGGGTCCTGGGACGGGCCCTTCGCGGGGGCCTTCGTCAGCCCCCTGGCCAGGCTCTTGGGGAGGCCCTTCACCAGGGACGGCGTGCCCTTGCCGTCCCCGTCCTCGCCCTCGGCCCCCTCCTCCTTCTCGTCCTCGGGGTGGTCCCAGACCTCGGGGATCTCGATGCCGCCGACGAAGCCGGGTACCGCGTCCGCCGCCCCGAAGGCCATGGGCTCCGTCCCGAAGGGCGTGGCCTCCACCCGCCACCAGTCGGGCGGGTCCTCGGCGTCGCCCAGTTCGTCGGCGCCGGCCAGATGGGGCGGGGCGCCGACCGACGGGGCCGGAGCGGGCGGCGGGTCGGGGCGCTTCTTCAGGAAACCGGGCCGGCGGCCGCCCGGCTCCGGCTCGTCCCCGTCGCGCGGCGCGGGCACCCTGCCGAGCAGCCCGCCCAACTTCTCGCGGGCGCCGGCCCATTGCGCGGGGCGGTCCGGCTCCGCGGGCGCGGGGGCGGGGGCCGGTGCGGGCGCCGGAGCGGCCGGCCGGGGCGTTCCGCCGCCCTCCGGGCCGGCCCCGCCCTCCTGCTCGGCCGCGGCCCGCACCACCGCCTCCGGCGTCCCCAGCCGGGCCAGCATCCGCTTCACGCCGGGCACCGAATCGGCCTTCTGGTCGGCCTTCTGCGCGTCGATCTCGGCCCGCAGCGAGGCCACCAGCCGCATCCGGGCGCCCGACGGCAGCCCCCGCTGCTGGGCCAGGTCGCCCACCCGGCTCAGATAGTCAAAGACGAGCTGCTCGCTCTCGATCCCCACGAAAACCCCTGCGGCGTGCGCTGGTTGCTGCCCCGACGGTACCGCGTGCCCCGCCCCGGCACCGCGGTGTGCCCGGGCCCGGGCACACCCGCCGGCCCGCGCCCGCACCCGGCCTCCCGCCCCCGTCGCCCCCACCACCACCCCGCCCGTCCCGATCCGCGCCGGTCGCCTGCTCCCGCCGCCACCCCCGCCCGGCTACCGTTGGACCAATGACCACCGCTACCCCCCGCACCCTCGCCGAGGAGCTCCGGACGCGTTCCGACGACGGGCTCACCGGGCTGCTGCGGGCCCGGCCCGACCTGCTCAACCCGGTACCCGGCGACCTGACGCAGCTCGCCACCCGGGCCGGGACCCGGGCATCGGTGGTCCGCGCCGTGGAGCGGCTGGACGCCTTCGCCCTCCAGACCGCCGAGGCGCTGGCGGTCGCGCCGGACCCGTGCCCGTACCCGACGCTGGCGGCGCTGATGGCCGGGGACGCCGGCGACGAGGCGGTCGCCGCCGCGCTACCCGGGGCGGTGGCGGAGCTGCGCGCCCAGGCGCTGGTGTGGGGTCCGGACGACCGGCTGCGGCTGGTGCGCACCGCCCGCGAGCTGCTCACCCCGAGCCCCGCCCGCCCGTCACCGACCGGCCTGGGCCCGACCGTCGCCGAGGCCACCACCGGGACGTCGCCCGGCCGGCTCCAGGAGCTGCTGGCCGCGGCCGGCCTGCCCGCCACCCACGACCCGGTGTCCGCGGTCGCCGCCCTCAGCGACCTCTTCTCCGACCGCGCCCGGATGGCCACGCTGCTGGACGCCGCGCCCGCCGAGGCCGTCGCCGTCCTGGACAGGCTGCTGTGGGGCCCGCCGTACGGGGCGGTCACCGACCGACCGGCCGCCCATCTCACCTGGCTGCTCGACCGCGGCCTGCTGCTCCCGGCCGGCGCCCGCAACGTCGTCCTGCCCCGGGAGGCCGCGCTCCACCTGCGCGCCGGGCGCGCACACCGCGCGCCGGAGCCGACACCGCCCGCCCTCGCCCCGGCCGCCACCGCCCGCGATCCACAGCTTGTGGACAACACCGCCGCGGGCCAGGCGTTCACCGCGCTGGCCACCGTCGAGGAGCTGCTCAAGGAGTGGGACCTCGGCGGCCCGCCCGTCCTGCGCGCCGGCGGCCTGAGCATCCGCGACCTCAAGCGGACCGCGACCGCCCTGGACACCACCGAGCAACTCGCCGCCTTCTGGCTCGAACTCGCCTACGCGGCCGGGCTGATCGCCTCCGACGGCGAGGCCGACGAGCGCTACGCCGCCACCCCGGCCGCCGAGGAGTGGCTCCAACTCCCCGACCCCGAGCGCTGGTCGATCCTGGTCGCCGCCTGGCTGCCGGCCACCCGCGCCCCCGGCGTGGTCGGCACCGCCGACGCCAAGGGCCGCGCCCTGGCCGCCCTCGGCCCGCACCTCGACCGCTCCCCCGCCCCCGAGGTCCGCCACCGCGTCCTGTCCCTCCTGGCCACGCTCCCGCCCGGCAACTCCGTACCGGAGCCGGCCCTGCTCGCCCGCCTGCGCTGGGAGCGCCCCCTACGGGCCGCCGCACCGGCCACCCAACCCCCGGCGTCGGCCCCCGCGCCCGCCTCCCCGGACGCCCCGGCCGGGCCCGCCCCCGCCGACGACCTGCGCTCCCGGCTCGCCCAATGGACGCTCACCGAGGCCGAGTTGCTGGGCGTGACCGGCCGCGGCGCGCTCGCCGCCCACGGCCGCACCCTCATCGGCGCCGCCCCGGACGCGCCCATGGCCGGCACCGAGGAACCGTCCCTCCCCCTCACCCCCGCCGAGGCGGCCACCGCGGCCGGCCGCGCCGCCGTCCTGCTCGCCCCGCTGCTGCCCGAACCGCTCGACCACGTCCTCCTCCAGGCCGACCTGACCGCCGTCGCCCCCGGCCCGTTGCAGCGCCCGCTCGCCGAGGCGCTCGGCACCCTGGCCGACATCGAGTCCAAGGGCGGCGCCACGGTCTACCGCTTCACGCCGGGCTCGGTGCGCCGCGCCCTGGACGCCGGCCGGTCCGCCGCCGAGCTCCAGGAGTTCCTGACCGTCCACTCCCGCACCCCGGTGCCCCAGCCGCTCGCGTACCTCATCGACGATGTGGCCCGCAGGCACGGCCAGTTGCGGATCGGCGCCGCCACCGCCTACGTCCGCTGCGACGACGACGCGCTGCTCTCCGAGATCCTCGCCGACCGCCGCGCCGCCGCCCTGCGGCTGCGCCGACTGGCCCCGACCGTGCTGGCCGCCCAGTCCGCCCCGGACCAACTCCTCGACGGCCTACGGGCGATGGGCTTCGCCCCGGCCGCGGAGTCCGCCGCCGGCGACGTCCTGGTCGCCCGCGCCGACGCCTACCGCACCCCGCCGCGCACCGCCCCCACCCCCGTGCCCGACGGCCCGCCGCCGCCCGACGCCACCCTCCTCTCGGCCGCGGTCCGCGCCATCCGCGCCGGCGACCTCGCCGCCACCGCCGAACGCAAACCGGCCCCGGGCCCCCGCCCCACCACGCCGTCGGCCCCCGCCGACACCCCGCCCCGCGCCCCGGGCGCCCTGCCCCGCACCACCTCCGCCGAGACCCTGGCCACCATGCAGGCCGCGGTCCTCACCAGCTCCCCCGTCTGGATCGGCTACGTCAACGCGGACGGCGCCGCCAGCCAGCGGGTGATCGCCCCCGTCCGCGTCGAGGGCGGCTTCGTCACCGCCTACGACCACACCTCCGACGAGGTCCGCACCTACCCCCTCCACCGCATCACCGGCGTCGCGGAACTGGCCGACGACGCGGTCTGAGCCCGGCCCCCACGGCACCCCACCGGCCCGCCCACCAGGCCCGTCCGCCGGACCGGACCGCCCTGTCGGCGCGATGCGGCACACTGGACGTTTGGCACGTTCGGCCGCCCCGGCGGCCCACGTCCCCACGGCTGTGCACCGCAGACCGCACCGGAGAGCGAAAGGCGAGGCGCGTGAACGGACCCCTCATCGTCCAGAGCGACAAGACGCTGCTGCTGGAGGTGGACCACGAGCAGGCGGACGCCTGTCGTCGGGCCATCGCGCCGTTCGCCGAGCTGGAGCGGGCGCCGGAGCACATCCACACCTACCGGGTCACCCCGCTCGGGCTGTGGAACGCGCGGGCCGCCGGCCACGACGCCGAGCAGGTCGTGGACGCCCTGGTGCAGTTCTCCCGGTACCCGGTGCCGCACGCACTGCTCGTCGACGTCGCCGAGACCATGTCGCGCTACGGGCGGCTGACGCTCACCAAGCACCCCGCGCACGGCCTGGTGCTCTCCACCACCGACCGCCCCGTCCTGGAGGAGATCCTCCGCTCCAAGAAGGTGCAGCCGCTGGTCGGCGACCGCATCGACCCGGACTCCGTCGTGGTGCACCCGTCCGAGCGCGGCCAGATCAAGCAGACGCTGCTGAAGCTGGGCTGGCCGGCCGAGGACCTGGCCGGTTACGTCGACGGCGAGGCGCACCCGATCGAGCTGGACCAGGACGGCTGGGCGCTGCGCCCGTACCAGGAGCAGGCCGTGGAGGGCTTCTGGCACGGCGGCTCGGGCGTCGTGGTGCTGCCCTGCGGCGCCGGCAAGACGCTGGTCGGCGCGGGCGCGATGGCGCGGGCCAAGGCGACCACGCTGATCCTGGTCACCAACACCGTCTCGGCCCGGCAGTGGAAGCACGAGCTGGTGAAGCGGACGTCCCTGACCGAGAGCGAGATCGGCGAGTACAGCGGCACGAAGAAGGAGATCCGTCCGGTCACCATCGCCACGTACCAGGTGCTGACGACCAAGCGGAAGGGCGTCTACCCGCACCTGGAGCTCTTCGACTCCCGCGACTGGGGCCTGATCGTCTACGACGAGGTGCACCTGCTGCCCGCCCCGGTCTTCAAGTTCACCGCCGATCTCCAGGCCCGGCGCCGGCTGGGGCTGACCGCGACCCTGGTGCGCGAGGACGGGCGGGAGTCGGACGTCTTCTCGCTGATCGGGCCCAAGCGGTTCGACGCCCCGTGGAAGGAGATCGAGGCGCAGGGCTACATCGCGCCGGCGGACTGCGTCGAGGTGCGGGTGGACCTGACCGACTCGGAGCGGTTGGCGTACGCCACGGCCGAGACGGAGGAGAAGTACCGCTTCTGTGCCACCACGGGCAGCAAGCAGCGGGTGACCGAGGCGCTGGTGCGGCGGCACGCGGGCGAGCAGACGCTGGTCATCGGCCAGTACATCGACCAGCTCGACGAGTTGGGCGAGCACCTCGACGCACCGGTGATCAAGGGCGAGACCTCCAACGCGCAGCGCGAGAAGCTCTTCGACGCCTTCCGCGAGGGCGAGCTGTCGGTCCTGGTGGTGTCCAAGGTCGCCAACTTCTCCATCGACCTGCCGGAGGCCACCGTCGCGATCCAGGTGTCCGGCACCTTCGGCTCCCGCCAGGAGGAGGCCCAACGGCTGGGCCGCGTCCTGCGCCCCAAGGCGGACGGCCACGAGGCCCGCTTCTACTCGGTCGTCGCCCGCGACACCATCGACCAGGACTTCGCCGCCCACCGCCAACGCTTCCTCGCCGAACAGGGCTACGCCTACCGCATCGTGGACGCCAGCGAGCTGCTCGCGGCGGGCACCGCCGACGCGGACGGGGACGAGCTGGACGACCTGATGGGCGGGGACGAGCTCGTCAGCGGTGACGAACTCCCGGGCGGGGACGGCCTCGCGGCCGGGGAGGACGATCCGGCGACAGCGTGAGCGCCTCCCCCGCCGTCAGCCCGACGGGGTGGCGGCGGGTCTCCGGCCGCTGACGCGCGGGGACGGGACGCGGCGGTCGGCCGCCGCGCCGCCCGGGACACCGGCACGCGGTGGCGTCCGGTACGCCCACCAGATCAGCGCGGCCAACAGCGCGAGGCCGAGCAACGGGTAGGGGGCGGCGAGCGGCTGCTGCCACCAGGAGAAGTGCAGGGCCACGGTGCCCCGGTGGTACTGGACCCACATCGTGCGGGCGCTGAAGGCGACCGCCACGGCGCCCACCAACGCCCAGCGCCAGGGGTCCCGCCGGGCGTGCGCGACCAGCGCGACCAGCAGCGGAACGCACCAGACCCAGTGGTGCGACCAACTGATCGGCGAGACCAGCAGCGCAGTGACGGCGGTGGCCAACACGCCCCAGAGGTCGTGGCCGCGGCGGACGTAGACCTGACGGGCGGCCCAGAGCCCGGCCACTCCGGTGATCGCGGCGGCCGCCAGCCACCACACGCCCGGTTCGGTGGTGTGCAGGAGCCGGGCGACCAGCCCCTGGAGCGACTGGTTGTCGACGATCCACACCTTGCCGACCCGCTGGGTCTCGAACATCCGCTGCGTCCAGAACTCCACGGTCGCCCCGGGCAGCACCAGCGCGCCCAGCAGCACCGACGCCACGAACCCGGCGAGGGCGGTGAACGCGGCCTTCACCCGGCCGGTGAGCAGCAGATAGACCGCGAAGATCGCGGGGGTGAGCTTGATGCCCGCGGCGAGGCCGGTGGCGAAGCCCTTGAAGCGGGCGCCGTCCGGACGGGAGAGGTCCCACAGCACCAGGCAGGTCAGGGCGAGGTTGACCTGCCCGAAGACCAGGGTCTGGAAGACCGGTTCGAGCCAGAGGCCGACGGCGGTGGTCGCGAGGACCAGCGGCGCGGAGTACGCGGCCCGGCGCAGCCCGGCGGCCTTGCAGGAGAGATGGATCAGCAGCGCCAGGAGGGCCGCGTTGACCAGGACGCAGGTGATCTTGAGAGTGGTGAGCGAGATCCAGGTGGTGGGCACGAACAGCAGGGCGGCGAACGGCGGATACGTCGCCGGGAGCGCCCACTTGGTGACCGTGAAGCCGTAGAGGTCACCGCCGGTCGCGGCGGCGTGCCCCTCGGCGCGGTAGACCTCTATGTCGGACATCGGGAGCTGCACGGCCAGGGAGAGCGCATACAGCCCGGCGAAGGACAGCGCCAACAGCGCCACGCCTATCCCCAGTCGGCCGGGGCTCGCCATGCTCTGCGCCCACGTGCGTCTCCACGTCCACGTCCCCGTCCCGTCGGCGGCAGACACCCGTTGACCCCTCCTCGTCGCCCTGAGCGCGCTCGCTGCGGCGACGCTAGTGGATCGAGACCGACCGTCCGTAACGCTTTCCGGTCAACCGGATGTCCATGCGGAATCGGGCGTCACACGCACGAAAGGTGCGCGATCCCGCCTGCCGTGCGGTACATATGGCGGCCGTGCAGCCATGGGTAGCGGTGCGCGGCCGTGCGTAGTGGTTGGTGCTCTCAGACTCTCGTACGTGCTCGGACTCTCGTACGTGCTCGGACTCGTTTGTGCTCGGACTCTTATGCGTGCCGATGTGCGCGGACTCGCCGGTGTGCGGACTTGCCCGTGCGGGCTCGTACGCGCCGGCTCGTGTGCGCGCCGGGTGGTGCCCACGCCCTCGGCTAGGCGGGGCTCCGGTGGGTCACCGCTCGGTGTACTCGCCCATCACCACCACGCTGAAGGCGGCGGCGGTGAAGACCTTGACCGCGCGCAGGGCGTTGCCCAGTGCGTGACGGTGCTCGGGGGCGTCCGCCGAGCCGTTGGCGGCGGCGCCGAGGGACGTGTCGCCCTTGGTCGAGCGGAGTGGGACGGCGTGGACAGGGGCTGAGGTGAACGTTGCGCTGCTCATGCCTCCATCATCGTTTTCGCGCGATTGGCGCACATCGCCCCACAGTGCGATCTCTTCGCGCCTCGGCATCAGCCTCTGGGTCCACTCCGTCCCCTACGGGAGACCTACGGGACTCGGGGTTCTCCGTCGCGAGTACGGCACGGGGAGGAGGCGCGCGGCCGCCCGCCGGAAAATCCGTTGGCGCCCCGGCCGGGCCGCTGACTACAATCGCGCGCCTGCCTGCCTCCCGTCTGGGGAGCGCCGCCGACCGGTCGGAAACCGGCCGGCCCTTCGCATCATGCCGCAGCCCGCCGTCGCACCGGCGCCGCATGCCGTTGAATGACCGCCCACCGGAGGCAAGCCCGTGCCCTCGCACGCCCACCCGTCGCCCGACCACCACCCCTCAACGCCGGCGCTACGCACCGAAAGCCCCAACCCGTCGCCCGACCACCACCCCTCAACGCCGGCGCTACGCACCGAAAGCCCCAACCCGTCGCCCGACCACCACCCCTCAACGCCGGCGCTACGC
>NZ_JBIVXW010000084.1:0-4287 GCF_044769405.1 Streptomyces sp. NPDC090442 | reverse complement strand
CACCGAAAGCCCCAACCCGTCGCCCATCCACGCCGCTGACCAGGAGACCAAGCCCCCCGTCCCCGGTCAGGGCTCCGCGCCCGGCGCGCCCCCCGACCCGCTCCAGCGGGAGCGTGCGCACCTCGCCGCCTCCCGGGCCGCCCTGCGCGCCATGCGGGAGGACGCGCAGTCCCTGAACATCGCTAACGTCACCGCGAACTGGGTCAACGCCGAGGTCCTCCAGGGCGAGATCGACGCCCGCATCAAGGCGCTCGCCGACCTCTCCGGCACCCCGCTGTTCTTCGGCCGGCTCGACTACCTCCACGCCCCGGGCGTCGACCTCGCCGAGGGCGCCGACGGGGAGAACTTCTACGTCGGGCGCCGGCACGTGCACGACGCCGACGGCGACCCCATGGTCATCGACTGGCGCGCCCCGGTCTCCCAGCCGTTCTACCGGGCCTCCAAGCAGGACCCGATGGACCTCAAACTGCGCCGCCGCTTCGGCTACACCGGCGGCGAGTTGACCGCCTACGAGGACGAGCACCTGACCGACCCGGCCGAGGCCGAGACCACCAGTGCCCTCCTCCAGGCGGAGATCGAGCGCCCGCGCGTCGGCCCGATGCGGGACATCGTCGCCACCATCCAGCCCGAACAGGACGAGATCGTCCGGGCCGGTATCGGGGGCACGGTCTGCGTCCAGGGGGCGCCCGGCACCGGCAAGACCGCGGTGGGCCTGCACCGGGTCGCGTATCTGCTGTACGCCCACCGGGAGCGGCTGGCCCGCTCCGGCACCCTGGTGATCGGCCCGAACCGCTCGTTCCTCCGCTACATCGAGCAAGTGCTGCCCGCCCTGGGAGAGCTGGAGGTCAAGCAGGCCACGATCGACGACCTGGTCGGCCACGTGGAGGTGCGCGGCGCCGACGACGCGGCCGCGGCCACGCTCAAGGGCGACGCGCGGATGGCCGAGGTGCTGCGCCGGGCGGTCCGCTCGCACGTCACGGCGCCGCAGGAGCCCTGCGTGGTGGTCCGCGGCTCCCGCCGATGGCGCGTTCCGGCGTACGAACTGGAGGAGATCGTCCAGGAGTTGCGGGACCGCGACATCCGTTACGGCGCGGCCCGCGAGGCGCTGCCGCAGCGGATCGCGCACGCCGTGCTGGTCCGGATGGAGCAGGCGGGCGAGGCGCCCGATGACCGCGTGCAGGACGCGGTGGCCCGTAATGCCGCGGTGAAGGCGACGGTCAAGGCGATCTGGCCGCCGGTCGACCCGGCGAAGCTGGTGCTGCGGCTGCTGGGCGACGCGGACTTCCTCGCCGCACACGCCGAGGGGGTCCTCTCCGACGAGGAGCAGCGGACGATCCTGTGGGCGCCGCCCGGATCGGGGAAGAAGCCGCCGCGCAGCGTGCGGAGCGCCAAGTGGTCGGCCGCGGACGCGGTGTTGATCGACGAGGCGATGGACCTGGTGAGCCGCACGCACTCGCTGGGCCACGTGGTGCTGGACGAGGCGCAGGACCTGTCGCCGATGCAGTACCGCGCGGTGGGTCGCCGCTGCACCACGGGTTCGGCGACGATCCTGGGGGACATCGCCCAGGGCACCACCCCGTGGGCGACCGACACCTGGCGGCAGGCGCTGGCCCACCTGGGCAAGCCCGATTCCGCCGTGGAGGAGCTGACCCAGGGCTTCCGCGTGCCGCGCGAGGTCATCGGCTACGCGTCCCGTTTGCTGCCCGCGATCGCGCCCGACCTGAAGGAGGCCACCTCCATCCGCGAGTCGGCGGGCGACTTCGGGATCCGCGCGGTGCGGCCCGCGGACCTGGACGCGACGGTCCTGGCGGCCTGTCGGGACGCGCTGGCCAAGGAGGGTTCGATCGGCCTGATCGCGGCGGACGCGCGTATTCCGCTGCTGCGCGCGGCACTTGAGGAGGCCGGCGTCAACGCGCTGCCCCCGGGCGCGGAGACCTCGGCCGACGCCCGGCTGACGCTGGTGCCCGCCACTCTGGCCAAGGGCCTGGAGTACGACTACGTGGTGCTGGACGAGCCGGCCGCGATCGTGGCCGGCGAGCCGGACGAACGGACCGGCCTGCGCCGCCTGTACGTGTGCCTGACCCGCCCGGTCTCCGGCCTGACGATCGTCCACGCGGCGGCCCTGCCTGGTCAGTTGGGGAACGACTGACGGCGGGCCGACCGCGCCGGCCCGACGGCTCCTTCTGCGGCGGGGAGCCGTCGGGCGGCGCTCAAGCAGAAACGAACGCCCGGCACGGAACCGGGAGCGCGCGCCCGCCCCGCCGCCCTCCCCTCAGGAGAGGGTCTGGCCCGGATAGACCGAGATCCCCGTCTCCTCCCGCGGGGCGAACGGCGCCCTCCAGTTGCCGGTGCCGTGGTAGACGTACGCGTCGCCGTTGGACGAGGTGACCAGGAGGTCAGCCTTGCCGTCGTTGTTCGCGTCACCGATGCCGACCATCTGGGTGTAACCGCCCCAGCCGCCGCCGATCCGCCGACGGCCGTCGAAGTTGCCGTCGCCCTTGCCCAAGTACAGCCACAGCACACCGGACTTGTCCCGCGCCACCAGGTCACCGTGCGGGGCACCGGCCACGTCGCCGACCGAGGTGATCTGGTCGTAGGCGTTCCAGCCGCCGCCTACCTTCTCCCGCGGGGCGAACGGCGCCTTCCAGTTGCCCGTGCCCTTGTAGAGCCAGAGCACCCCGGCGGAGTCGCGGGCCAGCAGGTCGGCGCGGCCGTCGCCGTTGACGTCGCCGCCGCCGGTGAGCTGGGTGTAACCGCCCCAGCCGCCGCCGATCTTGACGCGGCCGTCGAAGTTGCCGTCCCCCTTGCCCAAGTACAGCCACAGCACACCGGACCCGTCCCGCGCCACCAGGTCACCGTGCGGGGCACCGGCCACGTCGCCGACGGCCGTGACCTGGTTGTAGGTGTCCCAACCGCCCCCGATCCGGACCGCGTCAGGGCTCTTCAACCGCCCGTCCTCGGGGTCGAGGTAGGTGTCCTTGCGCTCCATCTCGCCCCAACTGCTGCGGAGCAGCAGGTCCGGCGATCCGTTGTCGGAGTAGTCGTGCGGAGCGGGCGGGCGCGACACCGTGAAGGCGCCGCCCGCGTCGAGGGCCGGCCCGATGCCGTTGCGCGGCTTGGCCGTCAGCTTCCAGGTGTAACGGCCGTTGGGGGCCGCCTGATCGGGGGCGTAGGAGGGGCCGAGCAGGCCGTCCCAGTCCAGGTCGATCGGGACGGACTTCCAGGACTGCGGCACCAGGGGGTCGATCGGGATCTCGACCTCGCGCTGGGCGCCGGAGGCGGTATGGCGCAGGGTGACGGTCGCCGATTCGACAACGCGGGAGAGCTGCCAGTGCGCCTTCCACCGGCCGCCGTTCTTGTCCAGTTCGGCCACGACCGGAACCTCGGAGTCGAGCAGGGTGAGCTTTGTCGGCTCACCGGTGCCGGCGATCAGCTTGGCGACCGGCTTGCCGTCGGCCCCGGCGGAGATCTGGTAGAGGCCTTCGCCGTGCTCGACCGTGCCACCCATCGCCAGCAGGCCGCCGTCCGGCGTCGGCGTGACGGAGGAGGCGTGATCCATCACCGGGCGGCCCACGTAGCCGTCCACCGGCATCGCGTAGAGGCCCAGTGAAAAGCTGCTCCACCCCTCGTTGAGACGGCTGCGGCCCCCGTACAGCACCCAGTCGCCGACCAGACCCACCATCGGATCGAGCATGTTGGTGGAATGCGACGTCGACTTCTGGTTGTCGCCGTGCTTCTCAATCGTCAGTGTCCCGTTCTGACGGGTGTTGGACTCGGGCCCCATCACCGCCACGTGGGTGCCGGACAGCGCGACGCGCGAGCTGTCGGCGCCCAGGGTGTGGTGAGTGACCTTGGCTGAGGCCAGGTCGACCGCCACGAACTCGCTGAACATGTCGCCGATGGGGTCAACCGGCTTGTAGCGCAAGGCGACCGAGCCCGGGCCGCCCGCCACCGCGTCGATGTCCCGGGCCTTGAAGCGCATGCCGATGACCACCCGATCGGTCACCTTTCCGTCCACGCTCTCCAGGATGTGGGCTTCCACGGTCTTCCCGGTCTGCTTCACCGCGATCACCGACGTGCCGACGGTGCCCGCGTACGAGTAGCCGTACGTGGCGAGGTCTATGACGGCGGACGACCCGGTGGACATGTCGCGCAGGGTGATCTTCTTGGCGACACCCATGTACGGGTCATCCCCTAGGTGTTCTGTCCACGGAGGTTGGTGACAGGGGTCTCGGTCGAAAGACCTTGAAATGGGTGAGGGCCTGCTGGCCTGGTGTGGATTGCGAG
>NZ_JBIVXW010000083.1:0-40166 GCF_044769405.1 Streptomyces sp. NPDC090442 | reverse complement strand
CGCCGCCCGCATGACGCGGGCGGCGGCCACGGCCGTCGAGCTCTCGGTCCGCTCACCAGGTCTGCGCCTGGTGGTCGCGGCGGTGCCGCCCCTGCGCGGCCTCCCCCTCTTCCGAGGTGGCGGCCGGGCCGCGGTGCCTGCCGGAGCCTGCGGCCTCGGCGGCCTGGGCGGCTGCCTCCTGGGGGCGCGCCTGGGTCGTGTCGGTTCGGGCTTCGGACATGAGAAGAGTCACTCCGTCGGATCGCTTGTAGCTGTACGCGTCGGGACCTCCCCCGGCTCCCGCCGGGACGCGTCCCGTGCGGTGCCGTCGGTGGCCGGGTCAACCGGCTGCACAGCCCCCGCCGGAATACTAACGGGGCGGGAATCAGCGCTCCACTGGGACTCACGGGACGGGAGAGGCGCCTGTTGCAGCGGAACTGGCCTGCACAGGCGGGGATGCGCGGGCCCGTCGTGCGGTTCCGCGCTTCGGGGCTTCGATTGTGGAGATGCTGTGGAGTTGACGCCGTTATCGCCCGTATCCGGGACAATTTCCGCACCGCCGACACCCTCCGGAACCGCCGGAATCTTTGCGTCCGCAATGGCGTTGGGGGCGGTGGCGTCGGGGAGGAGGGTGTCGCACGCGGCGGCGTCGGTCGAGCCTCCGCCGGGCGGTGCGCCGACCGCCCCGGCCTCCGACGCCTCGGCCGGATCCGTCCGCTCCACAACTGGCCCCAGCGGTATGGCCATCCGGGCCACCCCGCACGGCACCGCCCCCGTCGCGTACGGGAGCAGCAGCGCACCCTCCGGCGTCCACCGGCCGCTGCCCGCCAACCAGCCGTCCGGGGCCGGGAACTGCCGCAACTGCCGCTGCGCGGGCCGCCATACGCCCAGCCGGGGCCCCTCGGGGGCGTCGGGGCCGCCGGGCTCGTCGCGACGGCCCGGGGCGTCGAGCCGGAAGGCCACCGCGCAGCTCTCCGGGCGCAGCGTCCGCCCCGGTTGGACGGCGAACGGCGTCACCGACGCCCCCGGCACCCGCAGGCACTCCGGGAACCGCACCGGCCGGCTGCTGCCCAACACGCCCCAGCCCACCCGCTCGTGGCCGGGGGCGTCGGAGCGGACCAGCAGCAGCCCGCTGTCCGGGTCGGCGAGCAGGAGCCGGTCGTCGCTCTCCTCGGTGATCTGGAGCAGCGGGCTGACCTCCCCGTCGCGCGCCAGGTCGACCACCACCGTCTTGGTGCGGCCGGCCAACTCCCGGTCCACGGCCAGCAGTCGACCGTCGTGATCCAGCCAGGCGCCGCCGGTGCAGCGGCCCGGCACCACGGCGACCCGCTCCGGGCCCGCCGCCCCGCCGTGCACCCGCCACACCGCGGTGTGCTCCGCGCCGGGCGCCAGCGCATAGCCCAGCCGCCCGCCGGGGGCGGGCGGCAGCAGCGCGAGCGCCCCGGCCGCCACCGCGCCGACCAGGACCTCGTGGGTGCCGGGCCCGGTGGGGGAGAGCACCGAGACGGTGAAACGGTCGGCGACCCGGCGGACGATCACCACCCGGCCGTCCGCGAGCGGCAGCAGCCCGCTGTCCGGTTCCTCGGGCTGACTGCCCGCCAGCGGGACCGCGTACGGCTCCGGGCCGCCGAGCGTCCAGCGCTCCGGGAACCAGCTCCCGGCGGCGTCGTCGTGCCGGGCGAGCCGGGCGGCGTACGAGCCGTCCGCCGCGACGGTCAGCGCCGCGCGGGGCGGGCCGCCGGGCGCCGTGGTGTTCTCACTGGCACGGATCGTCATCGGTGCCACCTCCCGTCGGGACGTTAGTTTTCGCACTTCCGGCCGATCAACGAGAGTTGCCGCTCTTCACGCATAAGGGTGGCCCTTGTCCGGTTCGCCGGTAAGGAGAGGGGTGGGTGTGCTCGGCGGTTCAAGGATGCTTAAAGTTAGGGCGACCTAAGTTGCCGTCGGCGGCCGGGCGGTTCCGCCCTGCCCGCCCGGCGCCCCCTCGATCTGGAGTGACGCGATGCCCCTTCGCCGCCGCGGTGCCGCCGCCCTAGCCCTCGTCGCCGCCGGCGCCCTCGCGCTCGCCGGCTGCGGCTCCTCCGGCGCGGACGGCGGGAGCGACCGCGGCGCGGGCTCGAAGTCCGTGGCCCAGGGCGGCAAGGACTTCGGCAAGGCCGCCGACGAGACCGCGAAGATGGGCACCGACGCCAAGCCGGGCCAGTTCCCGCGCACCGTCCGGCACGCCATGGGCACCACCACGCTGCCCGCCGCCCCCCAGCGCGTGGTCGTCCTCGACGTCGGCGAGCTCGACAACGTCGTCTCGCTCGGCATCAAGCCGGTCGGCTACGCGCCCACCGAGGGCGACGCCGCACTCCCGGACTACCTCGCCAAGGACGCCGGCCACCCCAAGAGCGTCGGCACCATCAACGGCCTCAACCTGGAGGCCATCAACGCCCTCAAGCCCGACCTCATCCTGGGCAGCAAGCTGCGCGCCGAGAAGCAGTACCAGCAGCTCAGCAAGATCGCCCCGACCGTCTTCTCGATCCGCCCCGGCTTCACCTGGAAGCAGAACTACCTGCTCAACGCCGCCGCCCTCGACAAGACGGCACAGGCCAAGACCGCGCTGGCCGCCTACGAGGCCAAGGCCAGGAAGCTGGGCGACGACATCGGCCCGGACAAGCCGACCGTGTCGATGCTGCGCTACATGCCGCAGTTCACCCGCCTCTACGCCCAGCGCTCCTTCATCGGCACCGTGCTGAAGGACGTCGGTCTGCCCCGCCCGAAGAACCAGCAGGCCGACGACCTCGCCGTCGAGGTCAGCCCGGAGAACATCAACCAGGCCGACGCCGACTGGATCTTCACCGGCGTCTACGGCGACCCCAAGTCCACCAAGCGGGACACCGCCGAGCAGAACCCGCTGTGGAAGAACCTCAAGGCGGTCAAGGACGGCCACGCCAAGAACGTCAAGGACGAGACCTGGTACCTCGGCCTCGGCGTCACCGCGGCCGACAGCGTCTTGGACGATCTGCGCGCCCTGCTCGTGAAGTAGCGGCCTCGGCGACGGCAGCCGTCCCGGTAGGCGACCGCCGGGTCAACTGGCGCCCCGCCGCGCCCCGGAGCGGCGGCCGGCTGCTTCGGCCGACCGGGGCCCGGCGCGCGGGCGCGGGGGGAGGGTAACCTTCCCCCGTGCCCGCACTGTCTGAAGTCCTCGCCGCGCTCGACGCCCTCTGGCCCCCCGAGCGGGCCGAAGGCTGGGACGCCGTCGGCACCGTCTGCGGAGACCCCGACGCCGAGGTCCGCCGGGTGCTGTTCGCCGTCGACCCGGTCCAGGAGATCGTCGACGAGGCGGTGCAGCTAGGCGCCGACCTGCTCGTCACCCACCACCCGCTCTACCTGCGCGGGACGACGACGGTCGCGGCCTCGACCTTCAAGGGCAAGGCCGTGCACACCCTCATCAAGCACGACATCGCCCTGCACGTCGCGCACACCAACGCCGACACCGCCGACCCCGGCGTCTCCGACGCCCTGGCCGGCGCGCTGGACCTGCGGATCCTGCGCCCCCTGGTGCCGGACCCGAGCGATCCGGCCGGCCGCCGCGGCCTGGGCCGGATCTGCGAACTCCCGCACCCGATGACACTGGCCGAGCTGACCGCGTACGCCGCCGCCCGCCTGCCCGCCACCGCGCAGGGCATCCGGGCGGCCGGCGACGTGGACGGCGAGATCCGCACCCTCGCGGTCTCCGGCGGTTCCGGCGACAGCCTCTTCGACGACGTGCGGGCGGCCGGTGTGGACGCCTTCCTCACCGCCGACCTGCGCCACCACCCGGCCTCCGAGGCCACGCAGACCACCGGGCACAACCGCCCGTTGGCCCTGCTGGACGCGGCCCACTGGGCCACCGAGTGGCCGTGGTGCGAGCAGGCCGCGGCCCAACTCGACGCGGTCTCCGACCGACACGGATGGGGACTGCGCACGCACGTCTCCCGCACGGTCACCGACCCCTGGACCGCCCACGCGGCGTCCGCCCCGCTCACCAGCCACCCGGAAAATTCGCACACCACAGGAGCCCCCCGCTGAACGCCGCGCCCGCCGACCAGATCCGCCTCCTCGACGTCCAGAACCTCGACGTCCGGCTCACCCAGCTCGCGCACCGGCGCAAGAACCTCCCCGAGCTGGCCGAGCTCGCGACCCTGGAGGGCGACCTCACCCAGCAGCGCGATCTGCTCGTCGCCGCCCAGACCGAGGAGAGCGACACCAGCCGCGAGCAGACCAAGGCGGAAGGGGACGTCGACCAGGTCCGCCAGCGCGCCGCCCGCGACCAGAAGCGCCTCGACTCCGGCGCCGTCAGCTCCCCCAAGGACCTGGAGAACCTCCAGCGCGAACTGGCCTCGCTGGCCAAGCGCCAGGGCGACCTGGAGGACGTCGTCCTGGACGTCATGGAGCGCCGCGAGGCCACCCAGGAGCGGGTCCGCGAGCTGACCGACCGGGTCGCCGCCATCCAGTCCAAGGTCGACGACGCCACCGCCCGCCGGGACGCCGCCAACGCCGAGATCGACGCCGAGGTCGCCACGGTCAACAAGGAGCGCGAGCTCACCGTCGCGGACATCCCCGCGGCGCTGATCACGCTCTACGACCGGATCCGCACGAAGCAGGGCGGCATCGGCGCCGCCCGCCTCTACCAGCGCCGCTGCGAGGGCTGCCGGCTGGAGCTGGACATCACCGAGCTCAACGACGTGCGCGCGGCCGCCGCCGACGCCGTCGTCCGGTGCGAGAACTGCAGCCGCATCCTGGTCCGCACGCCCGACTCGGGACTGTAGGCCGTGCCCCGCGAGCTGATCGTGGAGGCCGACGGCGGGTCCCGGGGCAACCCGGGGCCGGCCGGCTACGGCGCGGTCGTCCTCGACCCGGCGAGCGGTGAGGCGTTGGCGGAGGCCGCCGAGTACATCGGGACGGCCACCAACAACGTCGCCGAGTACAAGGGCCTGTTGGCGGGGCTGCGCGCCGCCAGGGCCCTGGACCCGGAGGCCACCGTCCACGTCCGGATGGACTCCAAGCTGGTCGTGGAGCAGATGTCCGGCCGTTGGCAGATCAAGCACCCGGACATGAAGCCGCTGGCCGCCGAGGCCGCGGCGGTCTTCCCGTCCGGCCGGGTCAGCTACGAGTGGATCCCCCGCGCCCGCAACAAGCACGCCGACCGGCTCGCCAACGAGGCGATGGACGCGGGCCGGGACGGCCGGCAGTGGGAGCCGCGCGACTCCCGCGCGGCGCTCGCCGCGGCCGACACCAAGGCCGTCGAGCCGGCGGACGCCGCGCCCGCCGCGCCGCCGGCCGGCTGGGCCGCGCCCGACCTCGGCGTCCCCGCCACCCTCGTCCTGCTCCGGCACGGCGAGACCGCGCTGACGCCTCAGAAGCGCTTCTCCGGCAGCGGCGGCACCGACCCCGAACTCTCCGCCGCCGGCCGCCGCCAGGCCGAGGCGAGCGCCGCCGCGCTCGCCGCCCGCGGCACCGTCCAGGCCGTGGTCAGCTCGCCGCTGCGCCGCTGCCGGGAGACCGCCGGGACCATCGCCGACCGGCTCGGCCTCGACGTCCGGGTCGAAGAGGGGCTCCGCGAGACCGACTTCGGCGCCTGGGAGGGGCTGACCTTCGCCGAGGTCCGCGAGCGGTACCCCGACGACCTCGACGCCTGGCTCGGCTCCGCCAAGGCGGCGCCCACGGGAGGCGGCGAGTCGTTCGCCGCGGTCGCCCGTCGGGTCGCGGCCGCCCGCGACAAGCTGCTCGCCCGCTACGCCGGGAAGACCGTCCTGGTCGTCACCCATGTCACCCCGATCAAGACGCTGGTCCGGCTGGCCCTCGGCGCCCCGCCGGACTCGCTGTTCCGGATGGAGCTCTCCGCGGCCTCGCTCTCCGCGGTGGCGTACTACGCGGACGGCAACGCCTCGGTGCGGCTGTTCAACGAGACGTCGCACTTGCGGTAGGGGCCGGCGGAGCCGGGGCGGTAAGTCCCGGTGGAGCGGCCCCTGTTCGTCCGTGCTGCCGGCTCCGGCGGCTCCCGGGCGGGTTGTTCGTGGACGTTTTCGGCCCGGCGCACCGTTGTGGTGTGCCGGGCCGCGTGGTGTTGCGGTGTGTCGTGGCGGGGTCAGCCGGCCAACGTCGCTGCCTCGCGGGCCAGTTGCTCGATCCGGGACCAGTCCTTGGTGGCCAGGGCGTCGGCGGGCAGCATCCATGTGCCGCCCACGCAGGCGACGTTGGGGAGCGCGAGGTAGGAGGGGGCGGACGCCAGGCCGATGCCGCCGGTCGGGCAGAAGCGGGCCCGGGGGAGGGGGGCGGCCAGCGACTTCAGGTAGGGGGTGCCGCCCGCCGCCTCCGCCGGGAAGAACTTCATCTCGGTGACGCCCTCGTCCAGCAGGGTCACCACCTCCGAGGCCGTCGAGACGCCCGGCAGGAACGGGAGTTCCGCGTCCCGCAGCGCGCCCAGCAGCCGCGGCGACCAGCCGGGGCTCACCAGGAAGCGCGCCCCGGCCGCGGTGGCGGCCGCGACGTGCTCCGGGGTCAGCAGGGTGCCGGCGCCGACCACCGCGTCCGGGACCTCGTCGGCGATGGCCCGGATCGCGTCCAGCGCGGCGGGCGTGCGCAGCGTCACCTCGATCGCCGGCAGCCCGCCGGCGACCAGCGCCCGGGCGAGCGGCACGGCGTCCGCGGCGTCCTGGAGGACGACCACGGGGATCACCGGCGCGAGGCCGAGCACCGAGGAGAGGGCGGGGGAGGAGGGCGCGGGAAGCGGGGCGGCGTCAGTCACGCCGCCCATACTGCGGTGGGCCAGCCATTCTCCGCAACGAGCGTTGCGTATGTTGCAACGAGCGCGCGGTGTGCGCCTACAACTCCGTGACGATCACGTCCAGCGCCCACGGTTTGCCGGCCTTCGCCGGGGCCGTCGCCTCGACCGCGTAGCCGAGCCCGCGCAGCGCCTCCACCAGCTCGGCCGGGTCCGCCGGTTCGGCGCCGGCCACCAGCAGGTCCCGCACCAGCCGGCCCTTGGTCGCCTTGTTGAAGTGGCTGACCACCGACCGCTTCTCGACCCCGTCCACGATCTTCGACTGGAGCACCCGCACCGTCGCGGTCCGCCCGGCGACCTCGCCCTTGGGCTTCCAGGCCGTGGCGTACGCCGCCGACCGCAGGTCCAGCACCAGGCCGTCCCCGGCCGCCTCCGGCAGCACCTCCGCCATCGGGCCGCGCCAGTACGCGCCCAGCGCCCCCAACCCCGGCAGCTTCACCCCCATCGAGCAGCGGTACGACGGGATCCGGTCGTCGATCCGCACGGCGCCCCACAGCCCCGAGAACACCAGCAGTGCGCGCCCGGCCCGCTTTTGCGCCGCCTTGTCCAGGGACGCGAGCCCCAGGGCGTCGTAGAGCACGCCGGTGTAGATCTCGCCGGCCGGGCGGGTGCCCGCGGTGCGCAGCCCGGCGTTCTTGGCGACCTCGCCCTTCAGGCCCTCGCTGAGCCCCAGCACCTCCTGGGCCTTGGCGGCATCCGCGGTGCACAGCCCGACCAGCTCGTCCAGCACCTCCGCGCGCGCCGCGGCCAACCCCGGCAGCGACAACGCCCCCGGCTCCAGCGGCTTCCCGGTCCCTCCCGCGGCCTTACCTTCCGACGGCGGCAACAGCACGAGCACGGTGTTTCTCCTTCACGGGCGGTACGGGCAGGGGGTGCGGCCCCCGGCACAAGAGCTTAAGAGCCGGGCCGCCCGGCCGTGATCCCCGCCCGGTGTCCGTACGGCGCGCCGGGAGCGCCCGTCGGTCATACGCTCGATGCCATGCCCCGTCGCCACATGCATGTGACCGACGCAGCGGAGGCCCCGCTCCGGGCCGCCCTGCACGACCTGCGCGTGCGGATGGAGATCCCCGACCACTTCCCGCCCACCGCCCAGGCCGAGGCCGACAGCGCCGCCCGCGCGCCCCGCATCCCGGCCGGCGACGGCGAGGTCGCCACCGAGCACACCCTGCACGACGCCACCGACCTGCCCCTCTTCACCCTCGACCCGCCCGGCTCCCGCGACCTGGACCAGGCGATGTACCTGGCCCGCCGCCGGGGCGGCGGCTACCGCGTCCACTACGCCATCGCCGACGTCGCCTCCTTCGTCACCCCCGGCGGCGCCCTGGACGCCGAGGCGCACCACCGGGTGGCCACCCTCTACTTCCCCGACGAGCACGTCCCGCTGCACCCCACCGTGCTCAGCGAGGGCGCCGCCAGCCTGCTGCCCGACCAGGACCGCCCGGCCGTGCTGTGGCAGCTCGACCTCGCCCCCGACGGTGCGCTGACCGGCACCGCCGTCCGCCGCGCCCTGGTCCGCTCCCGCGCCCGCCTGCACTACGCCGGCGTCCAGCGCGTCCTCGACGACGGCACCGCCGAGGAACCGCTCGCCCTGCTCCGCGAGATCGGGCTGCGCCGCGAGGAGTGGGAGACCGTCCGTGGCGCGATCTCCCTCAACGTCCCCGAGCAGGAGATCGTCGAACGCGACGGCCGCTACACGCTCGCCTACCGCGCCCCCCTGCCGGCCGCCGCCTGGAACGCCCAGGTCTCCCTGCTCACCGGCATGGCCGCGGCCGAGCTGATGCTCGCCTCCGGCACCGGCATCCTGCGCACCCTGCCCTCCGCCCCCGACGGCTCGGTCGCCCGGCTCCGCCTGACCGCCCAGGCCCTCGGCGTCGACTGGCCGCACCACACCTCGTACGCGGCGCTGATCCGCACCCTCGACCCCCGGCGCGCCCGGCACGCCGCGTTCCTCCAGGAGTGCACCGCCCTGCTCCGCGGCGCCGGCTACACCACCTTCGACGGCACCGCCCCGCCCGCCACCACCGCCGTGCACGCGGCGGTCGCCGCCCCCTACGCGCACGCCACCGCCCCGCTGCGCCGGCTCGTCGACCGCTACACCTCCGAGCTCTGCCTGGCCGCCGCGGCCGGCCGCACCCCGCCCGGCTGGGTCCGCGCCGCCCTGCCCGCCCTGCCGCACGAGATGGAGCTCGGCACCCAGCGCGCCAACCAGGTCGAGCGGGCCTGCGTGGACCTCGTCGAGGCGGCCCTGCTGCGCGACCGGGTCGGCGACACCTTCGAGGCCCTGGTCGTCGACCGCCACCGGGACGACCCCACCCAGGGCACCGTCCAGCTCTACGAACCCGCCGTCATCGGCCCCGTCCACGCCGCCCCCGGCGGCCCCGCCCTCCCCCTGGGCGACCGCATCCGGGTCCGCCTCTCCACGGCCGAACCTGGCCGGGAACCGGTGCAGTTCACCCCCGTGTGAGGGCCCGGTCGCGTCGCGCACCGGGCCGCTCCTCCCCGCCCGGCCCCCTCACGCCGGCGCCACCGACTCGCCGGGCTCCGCCGCCCGCCCGGCCGTCCGCGCCTCGGCCACCGCCCCGCGCACCGCCGCCACCGCGCCCCGCGCATCGTCCGCGTGGAACCGCACCGTCCGCACCACCTCCCGCCGCCCCAGCAGCCGCACCGCCACCACCGGCTCGGTCAGCTCCAACGTCACCGACGTCTGCCCGCCCACGGCCAGCTCCAGCACCCCGCCGTCCCGCGCAGCCAGCCCGAACCGCAGGTCGTACCGCACCGACGCGATCCGCTCCAACGGGATCCGCACCGCCATCCGGGCCCCGTCGCGCACCACCAGCTCGTCCGGCCCCACCACATGCGGCCTGGTCACCGCCGCGGCCTGGTTCCCCGGCACCATCAGCACGGTGTAGACGTCGGCCACCAACGTCACCGCGTGCACCACCGGCAGGTCCCGCACCAGCAGGCTCGCCCCGACCGTCTCCACCCCGCACACGAACGTCAGCCCGTACATCAGCGCCGCCTGCGCCCCCGCATACGGCAGCGCCCGCGCGCCCGCCGGCACCCCGATCCGGCGCCGCACCACCCACCACACCAGGCTCACCAACCACCGCCCCTCGTGCCGGGCCAGCCGCCCCACCCGCTCCCCGAACCCCACCCCGGCCCCGCTCACCGCGCCCGCTCCTCGATCATCCGCATCGCCCGCCGCACCGCCGCCACCTGCGCCGGCGCCAACTCCGCCACCAGCAGCTCGGCCCAGAACTCCGCCCCCGGCCCGGAGGCCGTCGCGCCCCCGGCCCCGGCCGCGACCGCCGCCACCGTCCCCTGCGGTACGCACTCCACCAGCGCCCGCGCCGCCCCTTCCACCCGCGGATCGTCCACCGCCGCCCCCACCAACCCGTCCAACAGCCCATACACCGCGTACGCCCGCTCCATCGCCTCCGGCGCCGCCAACGCCTCCCGCAGCGCCGCCGCCATCGCCCCCTGCACCCGTCCGTCCCCCGACGCCTCCAGCAGCGCCAGGATCTCCCGCTCCCGCGCCGCCATCGCCGGCTCCGGCCCCGGCAGCCGCGCCGACGTCCGCGCCATCTCCCCGAACAACTCGGTCAGTTGCTCCGACACCGGCCCCTCCTCCGGCCACCCGCCCGGCTCCTCGGCCCGCCGCAGCAGCTCCGCCAGCCGCACCCGCCGGACCCGCAGCGCCTCCTCCTGCCGCGCCAGATCCGCGTCCAGCTCCGTCAACACCTCCCGCAGCTCCTTTCCGGCGTCGTCCGCCAACACGTCCCGGACCTCCTCCAGCCCGAGCCCCAGCTCCGTCAGCCGCCGCACCCGCGCCAACGCCACCGCATCGCGCAGCCCGTACTCCCGGTAGCCGTTGGCCCGTCGCACCGGCTCCGGCAGCAGCCCGAGCTGGTGGTAGTGGCGTACCGTCCGTGTGCTGACGCCGGCCAACCCGGCGAGTTCCCCGATCCGCATGGGGCCAGTAGAAACGTTGACGCAACGGCAAGGTCAAGCGGCCGTCGTCCGCCAGGTAGCATGGTCGGCACGGCGGACGAGCCGGCCGGGCGGCCGCGTGGGGATCACCGATCCCCCCGAGGAACGTCCGGGCTCCACACGGCAGGGTGGTGGGTAACGCCCACCCGGGGTGACCCGCGGGACAGTGCCACAGAAAGCAAACCGCCTGGCTTCACGGCCAGGTAAGGGTGAAACGGTGGTGTAAGAGACCACCAGTGCCCAGGGTGACCTGGGCAGCTAGGTAAACCCCACCCGGAGCAAGGTCAAGAGGGGCCATCGCTTGATGGCCCTGCGCGGATGATCGAGGGCTGCCCGCCCGAGTCCGCGGGTAGACCGCACGAGACTGTCGGCAACGGCAGTCCTAGATGGATGGCCGCCTCCCGGCCGACCGCAAGGTCGCCCGGAGACAAAACCCGGCGTACAGGCCGACTCGTCCGCCATTACTCCCCTGACCCGCGAAACCGCGCCGGCCACGGCGTGAGTAGGGGCACCGCGGACGCAGACGAACGGGCCCGCTCCGGAGCGTCGTCGGTGAGTGTCCCCACTGAGCACCGATGACCGTCGACGGCAGAGAGGGCCCGTGGCCCGAGCGGCTCACGCTCCCCGCCGTCACCCGCGGCCAAGGAAACTGCCTTCTCGCCTGACGCGGCGCGTCACACCATCCAGAAAGACCGGATAACCGAGGGGCTCTCAATTCAGAGGCCCGTACATCCGCACATAACACTCTTACGTCATAAGGCAATTGGGCTGCAGTATGCCGGCTGCACTCAGCGCTGTGCACAGTGGCTTCTATGCTGGCGGCGCGCATATCGCTCGGTACGCCGCCGCCAACTACCCGCGCGCGCCCGGGATTAGCAGGGGCTGTTCCGACGGGTCGGAGACAGCCAGGATGCTGAAGTGTCTCGCGGCCAGGTGACGGCGCAGGTTCGAGACGTTCCCTCGTCCATCGTCAGCTCCAAAGCCGGTCTCAACAGTGTTGCGTCAGAGGAGGATTCATGCCGGACGTCCCGCTGATCCGGATGCACGGGGACACGATCGGCATGGGGAGTCTGGACTCTGCAGTAGACCGGGTGGCCAGTTTCTTCGGAGCCTACGTCGGTAGCGTGTTCAACGGCACTGCCCCTTCCTAGCCAAGTGCCTTCGCGCCCATCACCTCACGCACGACCTCCAGTGCCGCCTGGCAGCCTGGGAGGAGACCAACCCGCCCGACGGCGCTCTGCGCGCCCAACGCCTCCCCACACAATGGGATGTTTCGGTACCGCAATTCCGATGCCGTTCGCGCCCTCACGACGGCCACCCTCGCCTGGGACGTCGGCTGAGACCGGCAGCACCCAGCTTGTGGTGGCAAGCGAGCTGCGCACGAAGCTCAGCGCGGACATTTCCGCGCTGAGCTGGCCGATGGCTACCCTCGCAGCCGGATCGCGACGCGGGTAACCGTGCCGTCGAAGACGTACGCCCACCCGCCGTGCCGGGTGATCAGAGCTCAGAAACCGCCGAGTTCACCCACGTCCATTCCGCCAAGGGCGTTGCCCTCCCAGGGGCTGCGTGCGCAACGCGCCAAAAGCACACGAGGCCTTTGACCGCTTCTTCTGACTGGTGCCGTTCCCCGCCTCGCGAGCCGTATTACGGTTGGCCCGGTCGCGGCGCTAGACCGGGCCAACCGACCGCCTGAGGCCAGGCGGCTGTCGCCCGACTACAGCCAGCACGGGGGAGCGGAACGGCCGCAGCCAACGACGACACACGCGACCATCGCATCACGCCCCGTGCGAATCCATCGGCCACGCCGTCATGCAGCCGACGTCAGGCCCATCTTGCGGCGATCAAGCACGTTGTCGACACCATGCAACGAAGCCCGACGGGTTCGAGGTTGTCACAGTGAACGACGCAGGGAATCCCGGGTAAGTAGGCAGGGCAGCCGCCTGCGCGGCCCTCAAAATTGCTGCGGCCCTGGACCAAACTCGATCTCACAACGCCCCTGAGACGCGGGTGGTCGTCTGTTTGGCTGAAACGCCAGCACCTAGGACATGAAAGGGGAAGTTGCGGTCAAGGCAAATTGCGGGGAAACGCCATCGTGATTTCCAGGAGGAACTATGCGTATCCACAAGGTCGTTGCCGCTACGGTGATCGCCGGAGCTGCAGCCCTCGGAGTTGCCGGACAGGCCAGCGCTGTCGGGGGTCCGCACGGAGCCACCGGCCAGCCAGACCGAGGCCACTTCAAGTTGAGAGACGTCATGCCTCACGACGAATTGAGTCCAGCCTTCGACTCGCTGTCCGACTCGCACCTGAATCAGGTGCTGGGCCTATTCGGCTAATTCTGTGCATTCTGCGCGGCGGTGCCTCGTAGGGTGAACGCGGAGGGGTGACTGGTCAACGACTGTTCCCGTCGTTCATCGCTACTCTGCTGCAGAATTCCCAAGAGGTCGGCGCGGGGCGTAAATCTCGCCTCTCTCGCCCCCTCACCCTTCGAGCGGATGGAAGAAATCCAGGTCGTCGTACGGCTGGCCGCTGAAGAATCGCGCCCATAGCTCTGCGGTCTCTTCTACGCGCTCCAGGCCGCACAGGTGGTCAGTTTCTTTGATTGTGGTGAATTGAGCTCGCGGGAACAAAGCGGCAACTTTCCGCCCCTGATGAGGGGGCGTGAGAACGTCGTGCTCCCCGGTGAAGACCAGGCAGGGGATGTCCGGCAATGACCCTTCCACGTACATTCCGTGACGCAACAGCCGAGCGCTATGTTCCAGGTCCATACGCACACCCTGATCCGTGCGGTCCATGAATTGTTTGAAGAGGATCCTGGACATGACTTTGTGCTTGCGTACCGGCCCGGTCGTCGGCGGGGAGGTGAAGAGGTCAACCAGGTCGTGTGCGACCGCGGCTCTGTCGCCCCTTCCCAGCATATCCGTCCACCGAGAAACGGCTTTTACGTAGTACTCGGGCACTTCCAAAATCATTCCAGCCAGACACAGGCGTCGTACCGCTGTTGCGTAGCGCTGGGTGAATCGCAGCGCTACGGCGCCTCCGTAACACGCCCCCATGAGGTTCACCGAGGGATGCCCGAGAGAATCCAGGGCGTGATGCAGGGCATCGGCGAGGAAATCCAGACCGAATTCCGACGGGAGGAAGTCTGAAGTTCCATACCCAGGCAAATCCACGGTGATTACGGTGCCAGCGAGGGTGAGTCTCTCTTCGTGCCGCGGCCATGTGTGGCGATCTTGCGAGGATCCGCCCAGCATCACGATGGGAACGGTCACAGGCTCCCGAGAGGGAACCACTCGAACGCAATACTCGAACCCCTGGAACGAGAAGAGGTGTTCGGTGATGTGAAAATCCGTGCATGCCTTGCTGGTGTCGATGGACACGGAAGCTCCTCTTGGGTGAGAACCCCACCGGGAATTCCTGGCCTCCCGGTTGCCCGTAGTTCGCGAGCCCGAACCGAGGAGTCTTGGCATCGTGGCTCAGGTGCTCCTTTGTGTCCACGAAAACATGCGCGTAACACGCGAGAACTTGCAGGCGAGTACCTCTATCGCCACTGGTGGGCATATTTATTCATGTTGTTACAAGTGATCGGAAGAGCGGGCCGGGATGCGACCGATCGCGACTCGTCGACCAATGCGCGACTTTCTTGATTTCAGTCGTAGGTGCGATTCTTCACGGATCGGCGAAGATCGGTCACGCGTACGAAGGAAGTCCACTGCCGGTCAAAGAGTTCCTGACGGTAGATGAACGGGTGATTGTGCTCCGGCTCCCGTTACCAGGTCAGGGAGTGTTCCGTTCCATGAGGAAGGCAGTCATAAGTAATCGGTTTCCATGAAGGCAATGAAGGTCTGGGGTTCCATGCGCAAGATTCAGCAGCTCGCGCTGATCGTCGCGGCGGCCGGCGGTTTGTCCACTATCGGTGCTGGGGTGAGCATCGCCGACGCTCCTGCCGGATACAACGGCGTCGTGCCGTCCAGCGCTCCGCTGCCGACGTCTCCGGGGCCTGCTCCGCAAGCAGCCGCTCCGGCACCGGCCCCTGGCCCGCAGGTCGCGCCCCAAGCGGCACCGCGGGTCGCGCCCGAGGTCGAAGTGCCGCAGGTCTTCGCCCCGCAGCCCGCGCCTCAGGTCAACCCGCAGTTCAATCCTCAGGTTGACCCGCTGATCAATCCGTTGATTTCACCCAACGTCCCGCAGGTCAACCCGTTCGGGTTGGGGCATCTCGCTGCGCCCCTCGTGGGCCAGGTGGACCTGCCCGGCACCTTCTGACCTCCCACTTAAGGGCGCTTGGAGTGCTCTCCTTGAGGTTCCTGAGCAACGGTGGCCATGTCGTTGCGCGCTCGTGCCCTTCCGCCGCGTCGCGGCGTGAGTCACCGGGCACGAAGGCAGTCGTGCTTGGTCGTGCTGGGAAACCCAGGAAGCAGATCGGGCGGCCGGCGCCGAGTTTGCAGCGAGACCACCGTGGCGCCCTCGGTGCTCTCCTCGGCCCCGTGGTCTTCCGCGTGTGGGGTTGATTCGTCGCCGCCGTCTGCGTCTTCGACGTCGATGTTCTCCAGGGGTTTGCGGAACCCCATGGGCACCAGGTCAGGGTTGACGGAGCCGACCCTGAGCGCCGAGGGCATTCCAGCGACCACACCTCGGCGGACAACTGACGGTGCACCAACAGTGCCCAGTCCGAAAGGATCTTGAGGCTACTCGTCGGCAGCCAACCAGGGGTTGAGCAAGGCCAGCGAGGTTGAAGAGTGTTCGGTCCTGCACTCGTAGAGGCCGGAGCCAGGCCGCCGCGGTGCGCGAGGAGTGCAGCCAAGGCTTGGGGACGATCCGTCAGCAGCGCTTCATGGAACCGCTGGGCCGTGCCGGTCTTCCGCCGCCTTGAGCGAACCATCGGCTCAGACAGGGCGAACGCCCGCGGATCGGCCGGCGCAGGGTCGAGGGAATCGCGGCACCACCCGTGTCCCTCGGCACTCGGGGCGTCATGGGTGAAGCCGGCGGGTTCGCCGTCGCCGCAGCCGACGACGCAAGCGAATCCCGGGTGGGCAGACCAGCCGACCACAAACCAACCGAAGCGTTCGCGGGAGTGGAATGGGCCGCCTTGCTGATCGGCGTAGCAGCCGTCGTGTACGTCGAACAGCATCGTTGCCGTTGCCGCCGTCGGTTGCGGTAGATGGATTGGGCTAACCCTTCCAACTCGGAGCCGCCGCAGGAGCCCATGAAGGGGCTGCGCGGGTCGGCGTTGGGAACAGTCCTTCCCAGAGATGCCAGGGAACGCTGGTGCGCCCCACTCTCCGACGCGGCCCTCCGCAAGCGGGAACGACGGGACCTACGCCCCATCCCGGAGTAACGCAACGACCTGGTCATCCTGCCCCGATTCGGGGCACCAGTACGCGAGTGCACGCTGTGCCGAGACTCGCCCCGGCCAAGCAACGTGCCCGGGACCAGGCAGTCATGGTGCCGAAGGATGCCGCCTTCCAGAACCTGCGACACGGACCGTCAGTTGCCCCGTGAAATGGGCAAGTTGGCCTGCATCTAAGTCGAGCCGACCAGTGCCCCGAGGACCCTTCGGCCCCTGACGGACTATCTGATCACCCGTACGGATCGCTGGGCGGGAGAAGATCGGGAAATCGGCGTACTTCTTGACTCGAGGGCGGCACGGGCCGCCCCAGTCTGAAGGAGCTTCTCCCATGCGTATTCGTCTGATGCAGCGCGCGGTTCTCGGGGCGGCAGCCACTGTTCTGACGGCTGCCACCGTGGTGGTAGGTACGGGAACGGCCTCCGCGGCGCCTGCACCGGCCACCGCCTCCGGAGCGTCCGCCACGTCGTCCGCCTCCTCGTTCTCCGACCGTCACAACAACCGTCACGAGGAGCGCCGTGAGTGTGGTTGTGGTCGGGGCTTCGACCGGTTCTACGGCGACCGTTTCCAGCGCTACGGGCTGCTCGGCTGGCTCATCTGACGGCCGCGTTGCCAGCCGCCGTGAAGGGCGGTAGGCAACAATAAGTGGCGGAGCTCCGCCTGTTCGTGCCAGGCCGCTCTGGGCCGGCCCCGGCAAGTCACACGCCGGGGCCGGCTCCATGCTGTCGAGGAGTTCGTAAACGGCCGTTCCAGACGATCCGTTGGGCGTGAAGGCCAGATGGGATCCGGGACGAACGTGAACCCACGATCGATGACGCTTCCCACGGTGCCGCACCTGGTGTCCGACGCGCCACCGGCACCTGCGGTGGGCACTTATGGTCCGGAACGGCCCGAAGCAGCCTCCCTGTCAGCGACGACAACGTCCGTGTGGCGACCGGTGAGGAACGTGAAGACCGGGACTGACAAGGCAGTCAGTCTGCCCTGGGCCCGCCGGGTGGCCTTCGGCGCCGCCCCACGGGCGGACGTACTTCTCGCTGACGTGGGTGGCGGCCAGGAGGTCAACGGTCGTTGCCGTCCCGGGGGCGGGGTGGCCCGGCAGACGTACCAGGGTTCCCCGGACCGGAGGCAACGGCATCGCCTGGATGGGCTGGACTCGCCTTCCAGATGGGGCGGTTGGCGTCGCCGGACGAGGGCGGCCGACGACGGTGACTGGCCATACCGTGGCCACTGTCCGGGCGATGACGATCTGGATGTTCTGCAGAACCAGGCCGCGATCCTACTGGGCCAGGCAGCGTGGCGGATTTCCACTCGGCCATGAACTGCAGGTCCAATGCCCGACGCTCCACGATGCGGACCGCCAGGGGAGCGGGCCGGAGAACACCGGAGTGAGGGGCTTCAAGGAAGCCGCGAGCGACCAAGCGTCGCCCGAGGCCCACTCGCTCCTCCTCCGTCAGGCACGCAGGCGGACCGATCAACATCAGCAGCAACGAGTTGGTCAACACGCGGGGGTCCAGCAACCCGGCCTGCTCCAAAGCGCTGATGTAGAGGGTGCCAAGCTCTTCCGTATGGAGAGTGAGGGTGCGCACCACCTCGGCGTGCACTGACAAGATCAGCGAACCCGGGTCCTCGACGGTTAGCTTCGGGTAGATACGGTCCCCGTCGGGGGGCAGGGGATGACGCGGCGGCAGTGGTGTCAGTGCCATTTCGGCGGAGTGGAGTCTGGCCGTGTGCAGGGTGGAGCGGCCGTCCGGCCCAGGGACGCACTGTTCGCCAGGGGCGGCCCGGCAGTCCACGCAGGTCCGTTGCCGAGCAGCCTCCCGGACCTGGAGCGGGACGACTTTGTGCATGTCGGGCAGTGTGACAACGTCACGGACCCTCAAGTGGCAGGCCCGCCGGGCCGATCCAGCGCCACCTCATTGTTCACCCGATCGCACAGCGCCGTCGCTGGGCGGACCTGGTCAGCCGCAGCCGAACCAGACACAGGCCGCTCATGCTTACAGGGTCAGACCTGACTCCACGACCTTGTGATCGACGTTGGGGCCGTCGCACTCAGCAACTGCACATCCCGCGGGACCTCGTAGGGGAACGATCCGTCAAGTGGCGTCGTGCGCAAGCCATCCCGGCACAGGAGCCACGCGCCCGGTCAGGACGGGCGTCTGATGTCCGCTGCACGGAATGGCCCGCAATCGCAACGCTTGATGCCCCATGCAGAAGGATTGTCCCCGTCTTCGGGTGAGCCCTGCCGATCGTCTGGCCGTTACCCGCACGGTAGTTGCCCGTTGCCGCAGTGCGGCGAGAGGGTTGTCTGCTGGGCACCTCACACCGTCAGGCGGAGCGTCTCACCAGTCATCGGATGTACGTTTCCGAGCTGGCGTTCTCCTTACTCCCGGGCGGGTTTCCTGACGAAAGCCGAAACGGGCTTGGCGTCGGGCTTGTAGCCCGAACACCGAACCCATTCCGATGACCGTGGTGAAATAACACTCACCAGATGCGGCAGCCCATGTCAGTGGCCTGCCCGCCCGGTGAGCCCTCGCCGTTGAGCGCGTTCCCCAGCAAGCCGTTGAGGAGCCCGACCTGGCCGAGGATGTCGACGTTCAAGTCGTGACATCTCCCTCCGCCGTTGCTGCCGGCTCGCTCCGTGGGTTGGGCGGAGGCGGTGCCGGTACCGAGCAGGCCGACGCTACCAAGAACTGCCGCCACGACAGCAGCTTTCTGAAGATTGCGCATTGATTCTCCTTGAGTCGAGTACAGCGAACGTCAAAGATCCACTTCGGGCTGCTCTCGGAGGCTAATGCGATAAGTTCCACGCCGCTCATCGAGACCGGCATCCGGGGTATGGCACCCGGGTTCGGGGATCTTGCGGACCGTCAGAACTACGCAGGCAGACATCCGGAGATGGTCGGATCGCCTGAGCCACCTCACTCGATGTGCCGGCAAGACGGATGCGGTTCCTTCAGACAGCAGTGCCGCTCCAACGGCTCGGGACGCGCATGGAGAAGACCCGGCAACATTCCCTCGCGAGGTCGGGCTCCCTGTGGTGCGACGACTACGCCTGTTTCGACTCAAAGGTCCTGCCCGTGACGAAGACGCTGCACGCGCCCCATGGCCAGCGGACTGTCGTGACCGCACAAGACCGTCAGGCGCGGGCACTGCGGAGGCGGCCCAGTGCGTGTTCGCTTGACCTCTTTTCTCTCGGATCGACAACGCCCATTAAGCCGCCCCGCTTCATTCACGAAGACGCGTTCAGCGGTATCGGTGCAGCCGTGGGCGGGGCCTGCGCTAGCGGTCACGGTCTCGACGCCGTGCTTACTGTCGGCGCCTGCCCCGCTGAAGCTCCGGCTCCGCAGGCGCAACTGCCCCTTGAGAGAGGGCCGTACTTCACGAAGGAGGTCATCCTGGTCCAACAATGTGATCGGCTGCGACAGGCGAATAGGCGCTCGCTGCACGGGAGTTGAGCTGTGCTTCGTGCGGGTACCGATCTCGATGCCGACGTGGCCCGGTGTGGGTTGATCTGATTCCGAAGGATCTCGTGGGGCCGCATCACTTCGGATGCCGCTTCAGAACGGTGCCGCCGCGCGTCCGGGTATCTGTACGTTCCGGTCCGGGCGCCGCCCCGCCGCGATGCCAAGTACCGACTACGGAGGAGGTGTTGTCTGTTCCAGATTCCTTCCCAAACAGGAATCTGGAACGCGAATGGGAACAGGCAGGCCGGTGCTTCCCAGTTCCCCAAGGTGTTCTGGCAGATGAATCTGGCGCGAAATTGGGACTGTTGGAGTGGAAGAGGAGAGGGGAAGCGAGTCACTCGCACAGCGGGCGACGTCCGATCGCCGCCGACCGAGTTGCCTGCGATTTGATCGGAACGTAAGTCCATACAAGTGACCGGTACTTGACTCGCCGCAGTCATTGACCGTGGCTGCGCGGAGGTCGTAATCGACAGCGAAGATCCAGGCATCTGTGCAGCCATCGGGTGTGAGTTGGCAAAAGGTTCCTGATTCGAGATCAGTAAGGCGTGCGAAGGGCGTAGCATGGCAGGGTTCTTTCCGATGGGAGGACGTTGGCGGTCAGCGTGTTAATAGCCCTTCCGCGCTGACCGCCGTTCTCCTGCCTGTGTGCAGGGCCCTCAGCAGGTTTTGGTTTCCCTTGGTCGCTCGGAAGATAGCTTCTTCATACGAAGCAGGGATGCGGTCGCTGTGATGGGCTGCAACGTCAACGACCCTTCTGAATCCCTCCCGTTCACCTTTCCGTGGGTATTGGTGGGCGGGCATGGATCGCCACAAACCTTGCGCACCCTGCGTCGAGCTGGCCTGATGACAAGTGCTTGGGTGTCAAGCGACACATGGCAACTCGCGTGAGTTCAGGCGTAGATCGGGACTACTGGCGAAGGGCGGCGACTACCGGCACTCCAAATGATTCTTGAGGGCGGGCAAATGGGTGAGTGCGCAGAGGCTGCCGTTACCGCGACACATGGTTCCCCGTTCCTCGCTGGGAGAGGGCAGCGGTTGGGCCTGCGACCCGTCGACTTGGGCGTCTTGTTCCTGAGCCAGGTGGGGCGCGGCGGTGGTGTCGGTGCGCTGTCTCCAGGTGTGCGGGGTGTGGAGCTCCGGGTTGCCTCTGCTCGTGCACAAGACAGCGACAAGTAATCGGTTTCCATGTAGGTAATGAAGGGCTGAGGGTTCCATGCGTAAGCTTCAACAGATCGCGCTGGTCGTCGCAGCGGCCGGCGGTCTGTCCAGTATCGGTGCCGGTGTGAGTGCCGCCGACGCTCCTGTCGGATACGGCCCCACACCGCAGAACGCGCCGGGGCCGGACGGCAATCAGGCCGCCGCCTGGACCGCCTCGGGCGCCACGTCACACGCTTACGGCTCGCGTGGCGGACCGCAGCATGCTGCCCCACAGGCCGCCGCTCAGCCGCAAGGTGCGCAGGTGTCCCCACAGGTCAACCCCCAGATCAACCCTCACCTTTCGCCTCAGGTCGCCCAGGTCCTGCCGCAGTCCTCCCCGTCTGATCAGAACAACCTGTTCCGGCCGGCCCAGGAGTGCAGCCCGCAGTCGCTGCTCGACGCCAACGTCCCGATCGGCGTGCTCGCCACCCCTGAGACGCGCGGATTCACCTGCGCCCAGACCAATTCCCAGGCCAACGCCTTGGCCACCGCGAGGTAGGTCGGCTGCGGCGGCGCGCCGCGATCGTCATGGCCCTTCGCGGTACGCCCCGAAGGGCCCGATTGCAGCTCGCCGCCGCGGAGCTTCTGGATTACGCCGCCGAACAGGTGTATCTCCGCACTGCAGGTCCCCGATACTGCCAGGTCAGGACCTCGAACTAAGGAAACGGCGACGTAATTTCCAACTGCCTCATCTCATAATGCGGCGCGTCGCGCAGAGTTGACGGATATTTCCTATTAGCCTCCCTGTCTGTACGAAGTCGGTACATCACAGACCGCATCGGCTCAATCTTTCCGGAGAAACAATGCGCATGCTTTACAAGGCTGCCGTCGTGGCCGCCGCCCTCGGTAGCGTCGGCTTCCTCGGCGCCGGCACCGCCAACGCAGACGGTCGCGGTGGTGTCGGTGGAGGGCAGTTCGACATCAGGCAGAGCTCACAGTGCCGGTCGCACGACCTGAACCTCGACGTCCTCGGTGAGGTTGGGATTCTCAACGGCGTGCTGGGTAACGCGCTCAACGGCGAAGGTGCGCCGGGTGCGCAGTCCACTCACCTGGGTTCGACCATGGGGTGCAACAACACCGCCTTCTGATCGACGCTCATCGCGTAGGTCACCCGAAGGGGTCCCGACACCCAGCCGCAAGGCTGGGTGTCGGGACCCCTTTTTGCCTTGGTGTAAGTGCACTTGAACGCGAACTTCCCCCACCGCTGTGTCGACTTTCCCTGGATAGCTTAAATCGGATTATCCGAATTACTCGGAATCTTTACGGCGCCCCCAGGTCCGTCCCGACGGATTTCACGGCGTCATGAAATCCCCTTCGCTTGTGGCTGTACTTCTTGTGGCCGGCTCTCGTAGGGCGCGCGAGCCGACCGCGACACTCGCAAGGTCATCCCCAGCACTTCAAATGACTCTTGGTCGTGGGCAAATGGGTGAGTGCACTCGGGTTCCCGTTACCAGGCCGGGGGGTGTTCCGTTCCCCGGAGAGGACAGCGAGTGGGGCTGTGGGGCATCGGCAGGGACGACTTGATTCTGGTGTCGGGCGGTTCCCGGCGACGATGTCGGCGTGCAACCCGGTGTAGTTCGGAGGGCCAGGCGATGACCGTGTCGTCAGCTCCAACGAGCGCTGCGGGGTTTTGCGTTCGGCATGGTCGCGGCCCGGCAGGATGCTTCCGGCGTGGTTTTCCCGAGGTGCACAGGGTGTGGAGCCCCGAGCTGCCTCTGCTTGTGGACAAGACAGCGATAAGTAATCGGTTTCCATGTAGGTAATGAAGGGCTGAGGGTTCCATGCGTAAGCTTCAGCAGATCGCGCTGGTCGTGGCAGCGGCCGGCGGTCTGTCCAGTATCGGGGCCGGCGTGAGCTACGCCGATGCTCCTGTCGGATACAACGGCGCCGCCACGCCCCCTGCCCCGCAGTCGACGGCGCCGGGGTTCGCTCAGCAGCCCTCGGCTCCCCAAGCTCCCACTCAGCAGCAGTACGCTCCGCCTCCTCCGCAACAGCAGCCCGCTCCGCAGCAGTACGCGCAGCAGCCTGCCCCGCAGCAGTATGTGCAGCAGCCTGTTCAGCAGCAGTACACCCCGCCTGCTCCGCAGCAATACGCGCAGCAACCTGCCCCGCAGTCGTATGCGCAGCAGCAGTACGCCCCGCCTGCTCCGCAGCAGTACGCGCAGCAGCCTGCCCCGCAGCAGTATGTGCAGCAGCCTGTTCAGCAGCAGTACGCCCCGCCTGCTCCGCAGTACGCCCAACAGCTCGCCCCGCAGCAGCAGTACGGGCCGCAGCAGGAAAGCCCACACGCCAGCGCATGGGCTGCTGCACACAGCGTCGCGCAGTCCACCACCTCCTCGGCCAATGGTCCGCAAGTCGCCGCTCCAGCATCTGGCTCGCAGGTCGCTCCTCAGGCAGCCCCGCAGGTTACGCCGCGCGTGGCGCCTGAGGTCGCGGTTCCGGAGGTCTTTTCTCCGCAACCCGCACCCCAGGTGAACCCACAGATCAGTCCTCAAGTCAGCCCGCTGGTCAACCCGTTGGTCTCACCGAACGTCCCGCAGGTCAATCCGCTCGGACTGGGACGACTGGCAGCACCTCCGGTGGGCCAACTGGATATGCCCCACATCTGACCCATTACCCAAGGACGCCTGCAGTGCCGTCCTTGAGGTTCGGAGCAACGGAGACGGTGCCGTTCCCCTCACCGTCGAACGTCTGGTGGAACCGGCGATATCCCTCAACGGATGCGTACCTGCCGCCGGTTCCCTGAGGCGTTCCGCTGGACCAGAACAACCCTTTTCCCTGCACGAGCCGATGCCATGTCCTGCCGTGGGGCACTCGGCGTGAGGTGCGTGCAGTGGCAAGCCCCGATCGGGTACGCATCCCAACCAACTCAACCACCGGAGAAGCAATGCACAAGTTCCACAAGGCCGCTGTCGTGGCCGTCGCCGCCCTCGGTAGCGTCGGTGCACTGGGGACTGGCACCGCCTTCGCTCATGGCGAGCCGGGCCACGACTTCGACATCAAGCAGGGCACGGAGTGCCGGTCGCACGACATGAACATCGACGTACTCGGTGCTGTCGGTGTCCTCAACGGTGTGCTGGGCAACGCGCTCAACGGTGAGGGCGCAGCGGGCGCGCAGAGCTCGCGTCTGGGCTCGAACATGCGCTGCGACAACGCTGCCTTCTGAGCGGACGTCAAACGCGTAGTAGCCGACAGAAGTCCCGGCTCCGAACAATGAACTCGGGGCTGGGACTTACTCGTTCCGGGATTCCGGGATGATGCCGGCCCTATGGGCTTCCGCGGGATGTCCCGTGGAATGACGGAGTCACACTCCAGGGCGTAAACCAGCGATGGCCAGACCGAGTTGCAATCGGTCCGGCCATCGCTGGTTTGTGAAGCCGTCCAGTGGCCCGCACTCCTGCTTCCAAGCGAGTGCCGATCCGTAGGACGAGCTGGGATTCCCAACCTGCACGAGATATCAGGAGGCGTCGACCGTGTACTGGATTGCACCACGAGGGCTTGACCCCGACTCGTAGTACGACCAGGGCGTGGGAGGCGCCCTGGTCGCCGCGCTGCAGCCTCGACAGTCTGCCGAGTGCCCGCCCTTGTTGCGGAGCCTCAGTCCATGCCGTTCGTTTGATCCCCGGGAATCGGCGCGGTGTTGGAACACGTGATGGCGGGCCCGATCTGCGCGCTCCCGGGGTTGAGAATGCCGTGCGTCGGAAGCGTCACGGGCGACGTCGGTTGGCAGGTCTGCGACTGATTCAGGGTGTACCCGCCGTCCTGGTTCGTGCCGTTGCTCCTCTGAAGGCAGGTGACATTGCCCTGGATGTCGCGTGTGCAGAGGCCGTTGGCGGCTACGGCGTTCGCCGGCGTGGCGATGACGCTGGCGGATGCGAGACCGCCCAGCAATGCTGAGGCGGCTGCGATCTTCTTCCCACTGAACATGACCGTGTTCCTTTGTGATTGATGCTCGGGGCGGCGGGCCGATTCCGGTCCGCACCCGAACTCGGAGAGTCGGAAGGGGGTCCGGTCCCCCGGGTCCGCATTCCGGGCACCGGCCCCCCTTCCCGTTACCTGCTGAGTGCGCTGTTGTTGCAGCCCATGCCCGAGCCGACCGGGGACGCCTGCGCGCCCGCGGCGCCCTCGCCGTTGATCAGGTTGCTTGCCAGGCCGTTGAGGATGCCGACCTCGCCGAGGACGTCGAGGTTCAGGTCGTGCGACCGGCACTGGGATCCCTGGCTGATGGCTACGTGGCCGTCGCCCGCACCGCCGTACGCATACGACGTGCCGGCACCCAGGAACCCGAGGCTGCCGATGGCAGCGGTCACGACAGCAGCCTTGTGGATCTTACGCATTTCTTCTCCATAGATTGGTCCGAAGTGATCTATGGGTGATCACTTCATGCAGTTACGGTTAGTTAATACAAAAGATCCGCGGTTGCCGTGCGACGCGCCGAATGCTACGGGTGCGATGGGCAGGCTTCAGCCCTTGAACATTCCCATGTCCTGGGTGAGTTGGGTCCTCAACGAACCGGAAGTGGGGCAGGTGATGCTGGGCGAATCACCCATTCAGCCGCACTGTGTGTGATCCTTTTGCCCGCCCCAAACAAAGGGGGCCCTTCGGGGAACATTCCCGAAGGGCCCGCTTTTGGTGTCGGGTGCGGCTGACCCGGTGCCTTACTTGCGGAAGGCGTGGTTGAACTGGCCGCAGGTGGTGCCCCACGTTTCGGGTACGGCAAGCAAACCGAGCGGAAGGTTGGCGTCGGCCACCGTCTGCGGGCTGCACTCCTGGTACGGACGGAAGAGGTCGACGTGCTGCCTGGCGCCGCCGTGAGCGTAGGCGGTGCCGGCTCCGGCACCGATGGCGGTCAGGCCGCTGGCCGCCGCAGCGACGAGCATGACCTTCTGAATCTTGCGCATGGAACCCCTCGGCCCTTCGTTATCTATTCTGCAGCCCAATTGCTGTTTGTGGCTGCGCGAACACTAGCAGTAGTCAAAGTGGGGTTCTACTCCGCTTCGCGTTTTGTGTCGAACTCCGGGGTGAAGTCTCGGGGTTCGTGAGCGAAGCTTGCGTTCGACCTTGTCTGGGAGGGTGGAGCTCCGAGTTCGCCGGGTGAACCACATTCGCTGGCTGCGCAACGTGAGGTGAGGGGGCCCGGGTGTGCGGTGATGAACTGTCCGGTGAGTGAAACGGTCGGCTCGGGCCAACTGTTCACCAGCCCTACATCCTGTCTTGATCGACAGTCGTTGAGTGAATGTCGCAATATCGAACTCGCGCTCTGGATATGCGTTTTGGTGCGCAGGGTCGCCTTGGTCGTGATGTGTGGGCAACTCCAGGGTCGAAGTGTGCGGCTTTCCGGCGACGGTTGACGTGCCCTGCAGCTGTTCGTCGCCGCAGGGGGGCTTGTCGCGACGCCCGTCGAGGGAAATCCGTAGACGTCTGTGCTTCTTCGTCGGAAGCGGCGACCGAGTGCCGCGGGCAAACGGGTGACTGTCGGTGGCGCCCCGTGCCCCCGTCGGGGGGGAGGCTCGTTTCTATCCCGACAGGGCAGGGCGGCCTGTGGCGGTGGCGTCTGACGGGCCGTCGCACGTGGTAGCCGAGGGGCGCGTTTTTCGAACAACTCGCTTCTTGTGCCGGCTTGTTGGCTGCATCGTGCGTGAGCCGGAGGAATCGCTTTGGGCTCGCCGTCCGGGGAGTGGAGGGCTGGCGTGCGGCGTGGTGATTCTTCGCCGAGGGTCGAGCGGGAGGCTTCAAGTTGCGGGCCCGACACGAATTGTGTATGGACGAAAAGCGTTGACTACTCTGGGTGTTAAATATACTCACACTAAGTAGTCGAGGGGTGTCACCTCCAACCACACGAAACCCGAGGATCAAAGGTTCCATGCGCAGACTTCAGAGTGTCGCCATCGTCATCGCAGCGATCGGCTGCCTGTCCACTGTCGGTACCGGCGTCAGCGTTGCTGACGGGTACGGCTCCGGTCCGGAGGCGGGTGCCTGGGCCGTCTCGGCATCCGCTGCCGGTGCCACCTCGCGTGGCGGCGAGTCGGATGGCGGTCCGCAGGCTGCTCCGCAGGCGCAGGCCCCCGCTCCGCAGGCCGCCCCCCAGGCTCCTGCCCCGCAGTACGCTCCCCCGGCTCCGGTCCAGCAAGCGCCCATCCAGCAGGCTCCGGTGCAGCAGGCCCCGGCCCCGCAGTACGTTCCGCAGGCCCCGGCCCAGCAAACGGCTTCGGAGAAGCGCACGAACGTCGACATCGACCAGCACACCATGTGCCGGTCGCACGACCTGAACCTCAACGTCCTCGGCCAAGCCGGGCTGCTGAACGGTGTGTTGGGCAACGCGCTCAACGGCGAAGGCGCCGGGGGCGCGCAGCGCACTCACCAGGGCTCGCGCATGGGCTGCGACAACGTCGCTCTCCGCAAGTAACCCGAAGAGGCTGTGGTGTCTGGTCCACGGGCCGGACGCTGGGCACTCTTCCGGTGTCCCTAAAGCTCGGGTGCGGTCCCGCTCGCGGGTCCGCACCCGAGCCTCAATCACAAAGGATCCCAGTACATGGTCAGTGGGAAGAAGTTCGCGGTCATTTCAGCGTTGCTGGGTGGCCTCGCCGCTACCTGTGCCGTCGGCCCCCAGGCTTACGCTGCAGGCGGGGGCGGTTGCACCCGTGGCGACGCGGACGGCAGGACCTGTGTCCACAAGAAAGAGGCCAGCTTCACCACCAAGGACGGGAAGCGCGTCATCGTCAGTCAGTATCAGCGGTGCCATACCTCGTCCCGGCACCGTGTGGTACTCCCTGATGGCGGTCTCCTGGGTGGCAGGAGGTTCGAGGAGGCTGGTCCTCGTATGGACTGCTCCAACAGGTTCTCGCTCCCCAAGGGGCTCAAGCGGTCGCACTTCTGACCTCCCACGACCGATGGCCGGGCCGGGTAATCCGGGCCCGGCCATTCGTGTTTGCCTTCGCTGTCCGGGCTGTCCGGGCTGTCCGGGCTGTCCGGGCTGTCCGATCCGCATCTCGTGCCCGTTGGGGAAGCTCCTGTCGGGTGTCGGGTGCCTGGCTGACAGGACCTGTGTTGGTGGGCTTGCTCCTTGACTCGACGTGCCAGTCTGGTCGGGTCTGTTTGCGCAGTTCGCCTGGTGGTGGAGGTAGTTGTTGAGGCGACACCGTCGAACGCCGCGGGGATAGGTGATGCGTGCGCGTCTCGCGTGTGCGTATCTCCTGGTCGTGGTTCACGGATGGCCCGCCCGGCCACTGACCCGTCGAGGGTTTCCACCAACCGGCGTGGGCTTCTGGGCGCTTCGGCTCCCGAAGTCCGGGGTGGTCGCCCTCGCACCTGTGACGGCACTCCGTTCAAGGAGCGGGCCGGAGTCTGAGCGCGCCTACGTCGGCCGAGCACGCCGGCCCGTGCTCTCGCGGCCCTGTCGGGCGGGGGTTTGCGGTTCGGCCCTCAGTGCATCGAGCAGAGATCGGGTCCCGGCTGGCTCCCTTTGCTCGCTCCCTAATTGGGGCGAAGGGGGCGGTCTCAGGGCCGATCGCGCAGGACCGGGCTTCCGGTTGCGGGTACGACACGAATTGTGTATGAGGCGGAAATGGTTGACTACTGTGTGTGTTCCCTATACTCACATTAAGTAGTCGAGGGGTGTCACCTCCAACCACACGAAACCCGAGGATCAAAGGTTCCATGCGCAGACTTCAGAGTGTTGCCATTGTCGTCGCAGCGGTCGGCTGCCTGTCCATCGCCGGTGCCGGCGTCAGCGTTGCTGACGGGTACGGCTCCGGTCCGGAGGCGGGTGCCTGGGCCGTCTCGGCATCCGCTGCCGGTGCCACCTCGCGTGGCGGCGAGTCGCACGGTCGTGAGGGGCACGGCGGCCGGCAGGCTGCCCCGCAGTTCGCACCTCAGGCCATGGCGCCGCAGTTCGTTCCCCAGACCGCGGCGCCGCAGGTTGCCCCGCAGCCGCAGGCCCCGGTCCAGCAGATGGCCCCCCAGGCGCAGGCGCCGGCTCAGCAGGTCGCCCTCCAGCCCTCCGCGCCGCAGATCGCTCCTCAGGCGCTGGCGCCGCAGGTTGCTCCTCAGGCCGCGGCGCCGCAGGTTGCCCCGCAGCCGCAGGCCCCGGCTCGGCAGGTGATCCTCCAGGCGCCGGCCCAGCAGGCCGCTCCTCAGGCATCCGTGCCGCAGGTTGCTCCTCAGGCATCCGTGCCGCAGATCGCCCCGCAGGGACAGGTCCCGGCCCCGCAGGCGCAGGCTCCGGCTCAGCAGGTCGCCCCGCAGACTCCCGTCCAGCAAGCGCCTGTTCAGCAAGCCTCGGCCTCGTAGATTGCTGCTCTTGCCCCGGCTCCGCAGGCTTCCTCGGAGAGACTTCGGTCGCACGACCCGAACGTCAACTTCCCAGTCCAGGCCGGGGTGCTGAAAGCGCGTTGGGCAATGTGCTCAACGGTGAGCGCTCCGCCGGCGCGCAGCGCACTCACCGGCGCAAGCGTAGGGGGCACGACAACATCGCGCTTCGCAAGCAACAGGAAGGGGCTGTGGTGTCCGGTCTACGGGCCGGACACCACAGCCCCTTCCGGCGTTCGCATCCGCTTCTGGATTCCCCAGACCGCATGGCCGGGCCGGGCAATCCCGAGCCCGCCCTCACGCCGCTCTACCGATGGGGCGGCGGCGCGATCGCCAGCGCGTGGAGGGCATTCGGCGGTGACCCTCCGGTATGACGTGAGTGCAACTGGCAGATGCAGAACGACGGTTCGGTGTCGAAGCCGCCCGCGGAGGTTTCGGCGCTACGGCACCGCGAGGGGGTCTGGCTCGGCGCGACGCCGCGCTGCGGAGGGGCAGTGGGGGACTGGCAGGTGGTCCCGGGGGAAGCGGCCGACACAATTGCCGGCGGCGTGCCTGACGGCTACCGAGCCGGGTCCGCTTCCCAGCCGCACCCTCCGATTCACCGGCCACGTCTCCTGCCCCGACCTGTGGTGGATCACGAACGACAGTCGTTCTGTGACGGCGAAGGCGGCCCCGCCGACGACAGGCAGACCGGGAAGACGGTGCCCGTCCGTGCCGTTCTGCTGTGGATCTGCCGGCAGCCGTTCGCCTCTGAGGTCGAGGTCGGGTGGCAGCCAGTCGAGTCATTCTCGCCCTCCAACCTGCCCGGTCGGCGAGTGCGAGGACCGCGTCGACGAGAAGCAATCCGGACCAGGAGGCGGCCATGATGACGCCGAAGGCGGGAGCGAAGACGATCGGCCTGAGCCAGGAAGCCGAGGCCGGCCTTCAACGGCACGACCACGGACCGGAACGCCAGCGGTAACAGGCCGACCGTGGCGAGTGCGAGAGGGGCCAGCGCGCCGGCCAGTCGATCGGAGACCCACGTGCCGGCGCGGTACGCGACAGGGGCACGACCCCTCCCTGGCGACGGCCCTGCCAGCGAGACCGCCCACTGGCCCGGCTTGGAGCAGTGACATCTCCGCTGAGGATCGAAGTGCCTGCTGGACGGCAGTTCACCGACGATTGCGATGAACTGCCAGCAGCGACCGCCTAGCGACCCGGGCTGTGAAGTCCGGGCTCATCGACCTGCCTGGTGGAATCAGTCAACAAACCGCCACCAGGCTGTCTGATCTTCCCGGGAACGTGCTCCCGGGCGTACCGCGCGGGACACTCACGTGAAGTGACCGTTCCGCGCGCTCAGTTGACGCGAAGACGGCGCCCTCGGCGGTAGAGGAGGAAGCCGCCCGTCAACAGTCCGGCACTCATCACGGCCGCCAGGCGAAGCTGTTCGTCTCCACCTGTCTTGGCCAACTGTGGGTGTGCAGCAGGCACATTGGCGTGGTGATGGTGGTGTACCCGGGGGGCCGTCGACCGGTGCTGAGCCGGATGTCTGTCGTGCGACACGGGCGGCAGGTTCTCCTGCACACGGTGGTGGGTGTGCGCGTGCTTCTTCGATGTGTTGGCGCAGTGGTTACCGAATGCGGGATTGAGCGCTCCGACGACGTCCACGGTGTTGCCGCACGCGTTGACCGGGATGTGAACAGGCACTTGGAGCTGATTCCCGGACAGGACGCCGGGAGACCCGGCAGCCGCCCCCTCGGCTCCGGCGTCGGCGACGGCCATACCAGCGCCGGCGAGCAGCAGGCCACTCGTGGCAACAGAAGTGGCAATGACCTTTTTGATCACGTGACTCCTCCTTGACGGTGCGGCCACATCCACGGACCGCACAACACACAACGAGGAGGTGGGCCAAAAGCTCTGAATATGCCTTTTCCGTCACTCTTTCAGCTCGATGTGCACGCTCACCCACCCGCGGAATGTCCGTAGTTCTGATTCTATGAAGATTCATACTTGAAGGTGATCGGCTCGCGAACGGCTCTCAAGGAAATTCGCTCTTACTCGGGTGATGTCGGGGCGAAAATTCCGAGGTTGCGGCTCGGTGTGCAAGTTCGACGGGACGGTTGCCCTCGGGGAAATTGGAAACAGGGGGCGCGGGACCCGGTCGCGCGCCAGGAGGCCGCTCCGTCTGAAAAATATCGGCACATCGCAACTGATATTTAATTCACAGGAATTTGATCCGCCCCGAGTGGGAGCGAAGTGGGTGAATCTTCCAGTCGGCGGATCGAACGCTCAGGCAACGCACCTGCTGGCCGCGGTCGAACGCGACAACGTGCCCGGCGAGAGTGGCAGGACTTCGCCGGACACGCTGCGCCTGCCCCGCTCGACCTCGGTCGACTGAGCCAGGACGTGGAACTCAGCGTCGATCGAGCAGCGGCAGTTGACCGATGTGCAGGGGGCCGAGGTTGGTGACGACCTTCAGGGGGGCGCCAAGTGCCCCTTCGAGGCCCGTACCGGAATCCGCATGGGCGGGTACGGAGAGGATCCCCATGAGAGCGACAGCCCCCAGGAAGGCGGCGAGTGCACGACGCATAGCGGCTCCTGCTTCATTGCGTGGCCTTGATGTGTTGCCGGCACGGGTCACCCTGGCACCTCAGGCGAGGTGGAGTCCCCGGTCCACGCCAAGCAATCACCTGATCGCGCGAGCGCGGAAAGCGTGAAACAAGATGCCGCCGCGGTGACGAAGAAACGCGTGGTCCTAATGCTCCTCAAAGCTCTGCTCCGTTAATAGGAAGACGGCCCGAAGCGCGCAGGGTGTGAGCGACGTACCGTGCGCCCGAACGTCCCGTGTTTCATGCGGCCGAATGGTTGATCATTGTGCAGTTGTTGTACTTGCCGGAGTCTTTAGGGCGCGCAAAACACAACCCATGACAAATCAAAAACCGACATCATACAATCCGGCGCGTCGTTCGGCGACTTCGTGCACGATTCGCATTAGCCTCCCAGCTGTACGAAGTCCGTACGCATCGGCCTCATTCGCTCGATCCACCGGAGAAAAAATGCGCATGCTTCACAAGGCCGCTGTCGTTGCCGCCGCCCTCGGCAGCATCAGCATCCTCGGCGCCAGCACCGCCTACGCCGACGGCGATATGGGGGGCGGCCGCGCCCGCTTCGACATCAGGCAGAGTGCATCGTGCCGGTCGCACGACACCAACCTCGATGTCCTCGGCGAGGTCGGTATCGGGAACGGCCTGGGTGGCAACCTGCTGGGCGGCGAGGGCGCGCCGGGCGCGCAGAACACCCACATGGGTTCGACCATGGGCTGCACCAACAGCGCATTCAGCAAGTAGGCGCGTAGGTAGCGCCCGCTCCGGCGTCGGGTCTCGGACCCGGCGCCGGAGCTTTTTTGGTTCCTCCTCGGGGCCGGTCTCCCTTCGTCGACGCCGCCAGTGGTGCTTTGGGGCGGGCCAGGGCTTGGGTCACGTTGGTTCGGTCCAGGACATGCCGTGGACACGGCCGATGGGCGGCGGGGCCCTCCTTCAGCACCTTCCGGCGAAGCGTCCGGTGGCAGTGCTGGGCGTTGCCCCTTCTACGGCCGGGGCGGGGAGGGGTGAGGATCGGGCTTCTCGCGTCCCTGGTGCGCCCCTCAGGCCCGCCGTTCATGCCGTAGCTCGACTCTGCCGGAGGGCTCGTTCCAGCCCGCAGTGCCGCTGCCCAGCTTCCGTCTCGGCGGCTGTCTGGCGCCGCGCGCGGCAGCTTTTGAGCGGCGTCTGGCAGCATCATCGTCCTTGATCCTTGACGGCGTCTGCAGCGTTCCGCCCGACGCTGCACATGTCCCGTCGTCGCACGACGAGTTGGCCAGGCGCGCAGTAGCCGACGGCGAGGGACTGGGATGGACCGTCGCCGACGCCCGTGTGCAGAGCTCGACCCTGCGTCGGGCCTGCGAACACGGCCGCGGAGTCATGGGGGTTCGACCTCCGAGGCCAGATGTATGGCCGCGGAGCCCCACGCGGTCGACCCTATGTTGACGGTCGTGCAGATACTGGGCATGAGCAGTGAGGACGAGGTGGTCGCCTGCTGCTTGGGCGGCGAGCTGTCCAGCCGGAGGTTCGGCCAGAGTCTCCGGTCCCACCTGGCGGCAGCCGGGCAGGTCGGGCGCTTGCTGACGCATCCGGACCTCTCCGACGCTGGAGCGAACTGCGCACGTCGTGCTCTGCTCGCTGCGGTCCGCGGGTACGGCGAACCGTGACCTGTCGAGAACTTCCCCGCCCAAGTCACATGGACCAGGGCACTCCTGACCGCCGACGAGGCAGCCAGCCTGCGCTACCTCGACTATTCCTACTGGGGCGAACTGTCCGGTGGCAGCCGTCGACCGATCGACGCGGCCGCACGCATCAAGGCGGGATTACGGGCGTTCGGCGTGCCCAACAAACCTTCACTGAGTGCTTTATCGGCACCGGGCCGGCCATGGGGCGTTGGGCGCGGTAGCCCAATCACACCAAGCTCCCGGCGCTCCATGTTGATCCGGCTGAGGACAAGTGAAGGTCTGCCAGCCGGAATTGCGGCATCACGGTGCAGGATCTCCGAGGGGAACCGCTTCCGCTGGCCGGTCGCCTTGTCCGCTCGTCGGTCGTTCGCCGCGGTACCCCGACTTCGGCCGAGCCAGTTGCGGCGACCACGGTCTGGGGCTGGTGGTGGCCGTTGCGGACCACGAGACGTTGGTCGGCGGAATTGATCCGACCAGCGTCAATTCCGCCTCTTCCACGGCTACTTCGACGTCCGGTACGCCATACAGAGAACCACGAGCGTGTCGGGCCGATTCGCGGTGGGAGTTCGGACATACGCCGAACATCGGCGAGCCGCTCCGCGCGAACTCACCAGGCAACCTACCTTAAGCCACGCCATCCATTGTGGGTCGGTTGTGCCGAGGCGGGAGTAGTTCGATGAATCGTGGCTCCGGTACTGCGTGTGCCGTCACCCTGAGCGGTGTCCCAGAGATGTTGCTGTGGAATCTGTATCAGCGTGCGTGGGAGGCAGGCCGTTCGCGACCAGTACTTCATGACCCCAAAGCCGTGGAACTGGTTGACAGGCTCGACTACCCCTTCGAAGAGAACTTCGGGAGACCGGCCAACCTCGTCGCTCAAGGCCATGCGTTGCGAGTCCGCACGTTCGACGACGCAGTGAGGGAATTCCTGACCGCCCACCCTTACGGCACCGTTGTTCAACTCGCAGAGGGGCTGGAAACTCAGTTCTGGCGTTGCGACAACGGCCATGCCCAATGGCTTGGTGTCGAGCTCCCTGAGACTGCCGAGCTACGTTGGTCCTTGCTCCCGAATGGTGATCGCCGACGCACCATTGCCTGTTCGGCACTCGATCTGTCCTGGTGCGACGAGGTCGACCGGTCACGAGGAGTGCTCATCACCGCTCAGGGGCTCCTGATGTATCTACATCCTTTCCAGGTGCGGGACTTGATCGCTGGATGCGCCGAAGCGTTTCCCGGGGGCTCCCTCGTCTTCGACACCGTGCCGCGCTCGTTCAGCCGCCGTACGCTGACCGGCGCCGTGCGCAACAAACAAGGCTTTACGGCGCCGCCCATGCCGTGGGGAATCAACCGCAGCGAACTCTCCTGGGTGCGCACAACGCATCCGGCCGTCACCGCGGTCCGTCAGCTTCTGCCGCCCGCGGGGCGAGGCATCTACCACGGCGCCGTGGCTCCTGCCCTCAGCCGAATCGGGATCCGTAACGCTCTGGTGCTGGTGACGGCGGCCGCGGACTTCGCGGGCCAGCGGGCAGGAAATTAGTATCGCCTCCAGTTCGCGGGCGGGATGGTGCCGAGGTGACGGGCCTCATTCCCAGTCCTCTTCCTGCCGAGCCTCTTGTTCTGAGAGCCAAGGAGAACGACCTCGGATTACGAAGCGTTGTATGCGGGGCGCCTGTTGGCCAAGGGCGCGATCGGGGGCATCTGCAAGGGCGACGCCGGCGGGCCGGTCGTCCGCGAGCGCGGCGGCCGGGCGGAACTGGTCGCGCTGAGCGGCGGGTCCAACGGCGCGGGCTGCTTCGGCTCGGAGGTCACGGGGCCCGCGCAAGCCACGGCGACCCGCACCGACGGGCTCGGAAGCTGGGTGAACCGCGCTCGACTGGCCGACCGCGCCAACCAGTTGACCGAGACCGTTGCCGGTGGCGCCGACTTCAACGGCGACGGCCGGGATGACGTCGTCGTCCGGTTCAAGGACGGCACTCTGCACGTCCTCTACGGCGGAGCGGACGGCAAGCTGGAGTACGGTCGGGCGCTGTGGCACGACGACAGCTGGAAGCGGGCCAAGCAGATTGCCGCCGGCGACTTCAACGGCGACGGCAAGGGTGACGTCGCCGCCATCTGGCAGGACGGCACCCTGCGCCTCTACCTGGGCGACAACCGTGGTGAACTGGCCGAGGACTACAAGAAGATGTGGCCCGACGACTCCGTCGCCAACATGCGTATCGCCCGCTACAAGGTCGACAACTCGGGCCGCGACGGACTGCTCATGGCGTGGGGCTCCGGCTATCTGCACGCCTACCCCACCAACGCCGACGGCACGCTGAACGGCCGGCACTGGGCGATGTGGAACAACGATTCCTGGAAGACGATCCCCCAGTTCACCACCGGCGACTTCAACGGGGACGGCAAGGACGACGTCGTCGCCATTTGGGGCAACGGCGAGTTCCGCTGGTACCCGGGCAACGACAAGGGAACCCTCGATTCCGCCCGCGCCATGTGGCACGACACCTCGTGGGGCACGTCGCTGAGGATCACCGGTGGTGACTTCGACGGCGACGGCAAGTCGGATGTCGTCCGGGTCTCCGGCGGCGGCGAGTTCCAGTTCTACAAGGGCGACGGCAACGGGAAGCTGACCTTCGGCAGCCCGATGGTGCCGACGCTCGGCTGACGCTGTGACGTGCGGCCCGGCCCGGGGCCAACGCCCCTGGTACGGGTCGCCGTTGCCTGACCCGGCGCAGTCGGTATCGCACCCGCCCCCCTCACACCCCCCGCGCCGGGCGCTGACGCCCCCGCGTGTCCGGGTGCGCAGCTCATCGTTCTCATCACACAAGCACATCTCCATTCACGAGGAGCCTTGATGCGACGAGTTCTGACGGCAGTGGGCATGGCCGCGGCCGCGATGACGCTGGGATCGGCTGCCGGGGCCCACGCCGCCGACGTACCGAAGCTGCCCGACGGGGGCGGGCTGAGCCACGCGGACCCCAGTGGTCTGGGCGGCACGGTGGGCGGCGCCGCGCAGCAGGTGACGGGGGTCGCGGGCGGGGTCCAGCACAAGGTCGTGGACCACGTGGTGCCCGCGGGGGCCGGGGCCCTGGGTGACGCCGCCGCGAAGGTGACGCCGCCGGCGGCGCAGACGGTGGGGGCGACCGCCGAGGCGGGCGGCGAGCTCCTGGGCCGGACGGCGCGGGCGGCGACGGCCGACGGCGGGCTCGTCGGCGGCCTGCCGGCCGGCGCGCTGGACGGGAAGGGCGTGACCGACGCCCTGCCGGGGAAGACGGTGACGGACACGCTCGGCGGCAAGACGCTGACGGGCGCGCTGCCGACGAAGGCGCTGTCGTCCACCGGTCAGTCTCCGGTCCAGGGCCTGTCCGGCCTGAGCTGACCGTGTCGGGCCGCCGGCCCCGTTCCGCCCCGCCTGCTCAGGGGCCGGAACGGGGCCGTTGCCGTGCGCGGGTCGGCGGTGGCGGCCGTCGCGGGGCGCGCGGCGGCCGCGGAGCGGAAGTCCGGTGCGTCCGCCGCCCCGGGCCGCCGACGAGGGGTACTGCCCGGCGGCACGGAGGCCGGCGGGCAGTACCCTCGTGCTTTCCCGGGCAGTCACATGAGGGGGCGCCGCGGTGCTGAAGCACTACTACCGGCTGGTGTATTGGAAGAGACGGATCGCGCGGGCGTGGGGCCGGAACCGTCGACCAGGGGCGACGCCGGGCACGGGTGCGGGGGCACGGGCCGGGTACCGCGGGAACGGGCGGCGGTCCGCGCGGCTGCGCCAACGGCTTGTGCGGGCGCGGCCGTTGCTGCTGTTCGCGGTGCTGGTGCTGATCGTGGTGGTGGCGTCGGCGCTGCTCGGCTGGCGCGACGACACCTTCGGGGCCGGGCGCCACGAGGGGGGCGGGGGCACGTTGACGGTGCGGCCGTCGATCGCCCAGCCGTCCGTGGGAGGCCCGTCCGCGGGAGATCCGTCCGAGGACCGGACGCCCGGCGGCGGGGCGCCCGACGACCGGTCTTCCGGTGGGGCGGGACGCCGGGTGGTCACGGTGTCGGTGTCCTGTGAGCCGCAGGGCGGGCGCGGGTGCGGGGCCGGGGACGGGGGAGTACCCGGCAACGGCCGCTAGGCAGCCCGCCGGGTTTGCGGGTGAGGGGGATGACGGTCATGCCGTTGCGGGTGATCGGTTGTGGATACACCCGAGGGGCGACGTCGGCCGGGGCGCCGACGAGTTCGTCGAGCGGCATTTGGTAGGCCCTGACCAGGGGCAACAGCAGTTCCAGGCCCGGCTTGCGGTGTCCGGACTCCAGCCGGGACAGCGTGCTGACCGGAATACCGGTGGTCTTCGAAAGGGCGGTCAGTGTGGCGCCGCGGCGGCGGCGCAGCTCGCGCAGTCGTGGTCCGACCGCGGCCAGCACGGCGTCGAACTGCCAGCGCCGGAACAGGTCGTACACCCGGCCCCACGGCCCGTACTGCTCGGGCGCGTCCCGCCAGGAGATCCCGGTACGGACCCGGAACCGTATGCCGTCGGTCAGCTGCCGCCTGGTCCATATCGGCGGTCGGCCGGGCTTTTTGCCCACCGGCAACAACGGCTCCAAGACCGCCCGCTGCTCGTCCGTCAGATCTCCACGCGCCACAGACCAAGATCATCACACGCTCAAGATCCACTTTCGGCACGCGCCCTAGGCCCCCGCGGGGATCCGGGCGGCGGTGCCGCTGACGTGGGAACGCGGGTCGCCGGGGCGCAGGTCGACCGTCAACAGGCCCGGGCGGCCCAGGTCGTGCCCCTGGTGGAGGGTGAGCGTCGCCGGGGCCGTGACCAGGCCCAGGGCGCGGGTGTAGGCGCCGAACGCGGCGGCCGCGGCGCCCGTCGCCGGGTCCTCCACCACGCCGCCCACCGGGAAGGGGTCGCGGACGTGGAAGACCGTCTCGCTCTCCTGCCACACCAACTGGAGCGTCGTCAGGTCCAGTCGGCGCATCAGGGCGGCCAGCCGGTCGAAGTCGTAGGCGAGCGCGGCCAGTCGCTCGCGGGTGGCCGCGCCGAGGACCAGATGGCGCGCGCCGGCGTAGGCGATCCGGGGCGGCAGCGCCGGGTTCAGGTCGGCGGCCGGCCAGTCCAACGCGGCCAGCGCCTCGGCGACATCGGCCGGGGCCACCGGCTCGACGCGCGGCTCGACGCTGCTCAGGGTGGCGCGCAGGGCGCCGCCCTGCCGGGCGACGGTGACCGGGACCGGGCCCGCCTGGGTGGCGAAGACCAGATCGCCGGGGCCGTGCCGCTCGGCCAGCGCGACCGCGGTGGCGACCGTGGCGTGGCCGCAGAACGCGACCTCGGCGAGCGGGCTGAAGTACCGGATGGTGAACGCCCGGCCGGGCTCGCCCAGCCCCTCGGGCGGCACGGTCAGGAACGCCGTCTCCGAGTAGCCCAGTTCGGCGGCGATCGCCAACTGCGCCGCGTCGTCCAGCCCGCCGGCGTCCAGGACGACGCCGGCCGGATTGCCGCCCGCGGGGTCGGCCGAGAACGCGGTGTAGCGCAGGACCTCGGGGGTGCGGGCGGGCGCCCCGGCGGTGGTGTCGAGTGTCATGGCCGTGCGAACCACCCGCCGCCGCCCGGCTATTCCCGGGCGGGCCCGCGGTGGTCCGGCCCGCCCCTCAACCCCGCCCGATGTACGGCATGGTGGTCGCCATCACCGTCGCGAACTGCACATTGGCCTCCAAGGGGAGCGCCGCCATGTGCGCCACCGTACGGGCCACGTCGGCGGCGTCCATCACCGGTTCGACCTCGGTACGGCCACTGGCCTGGAGGGTCCCGGTCCGCATCCGGCCGGTCATCTCGGTGGCCGCGTTGCCGATGTCGATCTGCCCGCAGGCGATCCGGTACGGACGGCCGTCCAGCGACAGCGACTTGGTCAGCCCGGTCATCGCGTGCTTGGTGGCGGTGTACGCGATCGAGTGCGGCCGCGGGACGTGGGCGGAGACGGAGCCGTTGTTGATGATCCGGCCGCCCTGCGGCTCCTGCTCCTTCATCGCCCTGAACGCGGCCCGGGCGCACAGGAACGCGCCGTTGAGGTTGACGTCGACCACCGCCCGCCAGTCGTCGTAGGAGAGCTCCTCCAACGGGACCGGCGGGCCGAAGGCACCCGCGTTGTTGAAGAGCAGGTCCACCCGGCCGAAGCGGTCGCGGGCCGTGGCGAAGAGGGCGTCAACCTGGTCGGGGCGGGTGACGTCGGTCGGGACGGGCAGCACCGCGGGACCCTCGACGCCCGCGTAACCCACCTGACGGGCGGTCTCCTCCAGGGCCTGGACGCGCCGGCCGGCCAGCACCACCGCCCAGTGGTCGGCGGCCAGCGCCAGCGCGACCGCCCGCCCGATGCCCGAACCGGCCCCGGTGACCACGGCCACCCTCCGACCCGCCGCGCCGCCCTCCCGGACCTCCTGGGGAGCCGGGGCCGTCAGCGGGGTGCGGCCCGGTGAGGAGGGCGCCGGGAGCGTCGGCCGGGGCGCGGTCGCGGTCCCACCCACGTGGCCGGCCCGGGCGGATGGCTCCGCCTGTGTCGCCGCTGCTCGTCGCTGTGCGTCATATGCCATGGCGCTCAGCGTAGGCCTGCGGCGGGCTGCTTCCCACGTTGTCGGGTGTCCCGCCGTGGGGGTTGCCGTCTTTGCGCCTTGCGGCGCCGGTCCGCTGCCCGTCCGCTCCGCGGGGCGGTGCCGCTGCGCGGGGCGGGCCGAGTTGTCTGGTCCGCTGCGCGGGGCCGGTCCGCTGCGCTGGGCGGGTCGAGTTGTCCGCTGCGCGGGGCTGTTGGGTGCGGTGACGGGTCTCCGGGGGTGGTAGGCCAGACTGCTGCGCTTTACGTCTGGCCTACCAC
>NZ_JBIVXW010000082.1:0-40436 GCF_044769405.1 Streptomyces sp. NPDC090442 | reverse complement strand
GGGGTGGGGGTGCCAGACGTAAAGCGAAGCAGTCTGGCACCCCCACCCCGCAGGCCCGTCACCGCACCCCGACAGCCCCGCGCAGCGGCTCCGCACCGCGCAGCGGACCAAGCCAGCCCGCGCCGCGGGCGCAAAGACAGCAACCCCCACGGCGGGAAAGCCGACAACGTGGGAAGCAATCCGCTACGCGGACGGGCGCCCAAGCGCCCGATACGTCCATCCCGCCTTGCGCCACAAGGTCGGATCGAGGGCGTTGCGTCCGTCCAGGATGCTCCGTTCGGCGACGACCTCGCCGAGTACCGCGGGGTCGAGTTCCCGGAACTCGCGCCACTCGGTGAGGTGGAGGACGACGTGCGCGCCGCGCACCGCTTCCAGGGCGCTGTCCGCGTAGCCGAGGGTCGGGAAGACCCGCTGCGCGTTGGCCATGCCCTTCGGGTCGTAGACGGTGACCTGGCCGCCCTGGAGGTGGATCTGGCCGGCGACGTTGAGCGCGGGGGAGTCGCGGACGTCGTCGGAGTCGGGCTTGAAGGTGGCGCCGAGGACGGCGACCCGGGTGCCGAGGAAGCTGCCGCCGACCGCTTCGCGGGCCAGCTCGACCATGTGGGCGCGGCGCCGCATGTTGATCGAGTCGACCTCGCGGAGGAAGGTCAGCGCCTGGTCGGCGCCGAGCTCGCCGGCGCGGGCCATGAAGGCCCGGATGTCCTTGGGCAGGCAGCCGCCGCCGAAGCCGATGCCGGCGCGCAGGAACTTCTTGCCGATCCGCTCGTCGTGGCCGATGGCCTCGGCCAGCTTCACCACGTCGCCGCCGGCCGCCTCGCAGACCTCGGCCATCGCGTTGATGAACGAGATCTTGGTGGCGAGGAAGGAGTTGGCGGAGGTCTTCACCAGCTCGGCGGTCGGGTAGTCCATGACGACGAAGGGCGAGCCCTCGGCGAGCGGGGTGGCGTAGACCTCGCGCAGCAGCGCCTCGGCGCGCTCGCTGGTGACGCCGGCGACGATGCGGTCGGGGTGCAGGGTGTCCTTGACGGCGAAGCCCTCGCGCAGGAACTCCGGGTTCCAGGCCAGTTCGACGTCCGAGCCGGCGGGCGCGGCGTCCTTCAGGCGCCGCGCGAGCCGGGCCGCGCTGCCCACCGGCACCGTCGACTTGCCGACCACCAGCGCGGGCCGGGTCAACCGCGGTGCCAGCGCGTCGAAGGCGGCCTCGACGTAGGACATGTCGCAGGCGTACTCGCCGTGCTTCTGCGGGGTGTTGACGCAGACGAAGTGGACGTCGCCGAAGGCGCCGACCTCCTCGTAGGAGGTGGTGAAGCGCAGCCGGCCGGTGGAGCCCTCGATGCCGGCGACGTGGCGGCGGAGCAGCTCTTCCAGGCCCGGCTCGTACATCGGGACCTCGCCGCGGCGGAGCATCTCGATCTTCTCCGGCTGCACGTCCAGGCCGAGCACCTCGAAGCCCAACTCGGCCATGGCGGCGGCGTGGGTGGCGCCGAGGTAGCCGGTGCCGATCACGGTGATCTTGAGGGCCATGTGGGGCTCCAGACGTCGGGCGGAAAAAGCTGCCGACCGAGCATATCCGCGCACCGCGCGCCCCCTTCCCGCCAGCCGTGCGCACCAGGGCGGACTGTCGGCAACCTCACCTATCCGCGGCCCGGCATCGGCCCTAGAATCCCTTCTCAGTAAGGGTTACTTAACGGTAGTTAGCGCTGCCGACAGCTCACAGGGGAGTGAGAGACCTTGGCGTCAGTGGGAAAGAACGCAGCCGCTGATTTCGATCTGTACCGGCCGTCCGAGGAGCACGACATGCTCCGCGAGTCGGTGCGCTCGCTCGCCGAGGCGAAGATCGCACCGTTCGCCGCCGCGGTGGACGAGGAGGCGCGCTTCCCACAGGAGGCGCTGGACGCGCTGGTCGCCAACGACCTGCACGCGGTGCACGTGCCGGAGGCGTACGGCGGTGCCGGTGCCGACGCGCTGGCGACCGTGATCGTCATCGAGGAGGTCGCCCGGGTCTGCGCCTCCTCGTCGTTGATCCCGGCCGTCAACAAGCTCGGTTCGCTCCCGGTGATCCTCTCCGGCGGCGAGGAGTTGAAGAAGAAGTACCTGGCGCCGCTCGCCCAGGGCGACGCGATGTTCTCGTACTGCCTGAGCGAGCCGGACGCCGGTTCCGACGCGGCGGGGATGAAGACCAAGGCGGTGCGGGACGGCGACTTCTACGTCCTCAACGGCGTCAAGCGCTGGATCACCAACGCCGGGGAGTCGGAGTTCTACACCGTCATGGCGGTGACCGACCCCGAGAAGCGGTCCAAGGGCATATCGGCGTTCGTCGTCGAGAAGGGCGACGAGGGCGTCTCCTTCGGCGCCCCGGAGAAGAAGCTGGGCATCAAGGGCTCCCCGACCCGCGAGGTCTACCTCGACAACGTCCGGATCCCCGCCGACCGCATGATCGGCGAGGAGGGCACCGGCTTCGCCACCGCGATGAAGACCCTGGACCACACCCGCATCACCATCGCGGCCCAGGCGCTCGGCATCGCCCAGGGCGCGCTGGACTACGCCAAGGGCTACGTCCAGGAGCGCAAGCAGTTCGGCAAGCCGATCGGCGACTTCCAGGGCGTCCAGTTCATGCTCGCCGACATGGCGATGAAGCTGGAGGCGGCCCGGCAGCTCACCTACGCCGCGGCGGCCCGCTCCGAGCGCGTCTCGGCCGGCGCCAAGGGCGAGGACCTGACGTTCTTCGGCGCCGCCGCCAAGTGCTACGCCTCCGACGCCGCCATGGAGATCACCACCGACGCCGTCCAGTTGCTCGGCGGCTACGGCTACACCCGCGACTACCCGCTGGAGCGGATGATGCGGGACGCCAAGATCACGCAGATTTATGAAGGCACGAACCAGGTGCAGCGGATCGTGATGGCGCGCAACCTCCCGTAGCGGAGTCGTCGCCGCCCAACGGGACGGGCCCCGGCCGCAGTTGCGGTCGGGGCCCGTCTTTCGTCGTCCGTCCGGTCAGTTGCCGGTGACGGTGACCGGCTCGTCGTTGTTGAGCTGCTGGACGAGCTGCTTGAGCTTGGCCTGGTCCCAGACCAGGTTGCCGCCCACGCTGCCGGAGATCGGCATGTTCATCGACTTGCCGTCGCCGCCGGTGACGCCCTTCATCGCGAAGAACATCTGGCCCAGGTCCCACAGGCTCATGTCCTTGTCCACCTTCAGGGTGTCCAGGCCGGCGCCGAGCGTCGGATAGAACGTGAAGGGGTTGAGCAGGGTGCCCGGCGTGGCGGCCTGCTTGGCGACGGCGGCCAGGAACTTCTGCTGGTTCTTGGTGCGTTGGAGGTCCTGGGAGGCGAACGCGTGCCGGGTCCGGACGAAGGCGAGCGCCTGCGCGCCGGTGAGGGTCTGGGTGCCGGCCTTGAAGTCGGCGCCGGAGTCCTTGTCCTTGAACGCCTGGGGGATGTCCATCTCCACGCCGCCGAGCGCGTCGACGATGTTGGCGAAGCCGGCGAACCCGATCTCGACGTAGTGGTCGATGTGCAGGTGGGTGTTGTACTCGATGGTGCGCACCAGCAGGCTGGGACCGTCCTCGGCGTAGGTCGCGTTCAGCTTGGTGTGCCGCCCGGTCGCCGGGAACTTCTTGCCGGAGGTCGAGCCGACGTACGAGGGGATCTCGACGTTGGAGTCGCGCGGCAGGGAGATCAGCGTCGGGCCGTTGCTGCCGTCGTGCAGGATCAGCATCGAGTCGGTGCGCCCGCCGTCGGTGGGGCCGCCGGTGTGCAGCTTCTGCTTCATCTCGTCGGTCATGCCCTCGCGGCTGTCCGTGCCGACGATGAGGTAGTTGGTGCCGTCGCCGGTCGCGGGCCGGTCGATGACCTTGCTCAGGTCGACCTCGCGGCGCAGCTTGCCGTCCGCCCAGAAGTAGGTGCCGACCGAGGCGACCAGCACCACCACGACCACGGTGATCAGCGTCCACTTGATGCGGCGGCCCCAGCGCGGGCGCGGTCGGGCGCCCGGCCCGTCGCCGTACCCGTCACCGCCCCGGCCGCGGCCGCCGCCCCCGCCGTAGACCTGGCCGGTGTTGTAGCCGTCGTAGTCGTGCTGGCCCTGGGACTGCTGCGGCGGGACGCTCGCGCGGCCGCGCGGCGAGAGCGAGGGCGGGAGCGGGGGCTCGTTCCGGGGGTGGCCGGGGCCTGCGTCGCGCCGCACGTGGGGCATGGCGCGCGCACCCTCCGGCTCGGCGCTGCCACTGCCGCTGCCGTACCGGTTGCCGCCCGGCTCGCCGGACCGTCCTTGGGGCCACTCATTCATACGGGGAAGTGTGCATCCCCGTGGGGTCCGCCCCATAGGGCGGGTACGGGATCGGGCCGGGGCTGTTGCAGAGCTGATGCAAAGCGGCCGCGTGCTACCGGGCCATACCGCACGGGGCCCGACGATTCCGGCGCGACCAGCGGAATCAGCCATTCCGGATGGTTTCCGGCACCGCGGGGAGACCCCGCTCACACCGCCGGTGAGACCGGGGTCACGCCGCCGTGGGCCCGCCCCGCCGCCGCGCCGTACGGTCCCGTACGGCGCCGGCTTACGCTGTTCTCCATGACCGACCTCGTCACCACCAGCCCGGAGGACGGCCCTGCGGGCAAGGCCACCTCCGTCTCCCGCACCACGCTGTCGCACATCATGACCGCGGCCGACACCAACCTCCTGGGGACGGTGCACGGCGGGGTGATCATGAAACTGGTCGACGACGCCGCCGGCGCGGTCGCGGGCCGGCACTCCGGCGGCCCGGCGGTGACGGCCTCCATGGACGAGATGGCCTTCCTGGAGCCGGTGCGGGTCGGGGACCTCGTGCATGTGAAGGCCCAGGTGAACTGGACCGGCCGGTCCTCCATGGAGGTCGGCGTCCGGGTCCTGGCCGAGCGCTGGAACGAGTCCACCCCCGCCCAGCAGGTCGGCTCCGCCTACCTCGTCTTCGCCGCCGTCGACGAGCACGGCAAGCCCCGCCCGGTGCCGCCGGTGCTCCCCGAGACCGAGCGCGACAAGCGGCGCTACCAGGAGGCCCAGATCCGCCGGACGCACCGGCTGGCCCGCCGCCGCGCCATCAAGGAGCTGCGCGAGCGGCGCGCCGCCGAGGGCCTCGACGACGCCTGACCGGCCCCCCGCGCCACGGCCCGGGACCGGCCCTACGCCTCCTCGGGCGCGGGTGCCGGCGCGGCACCGACCGCCCGCGGGGGCAGCGCCCGACGGCACACCGCCGCCGCCAGCTTCGCCAGGAGGGCCAGCAGCGCGCCGGCCACCGTCCCCGCCGCCGCGCACAGCACGTCGTCGATGTCGGCCACCCGGCCCGCCCGCATCAGCAACTGCGCCAGCTCGATGACGAGGCTCAGCCCCACCCCGAACAGGAACGTGCCGGCCACCGACCACCGGGGCGCGGCGAACCGCAGCAGCAGCGACACCGGGACGAACAGCGCGGTGCCGGCGATCTGCCGCCGCACCACCATCGCCACCTCGCCCGGCTCCAACTGGGCGCCCAGCTCGAACATCCCCTCCCCGGGGCGCCACCAGAACGTCGCGTCGGAGCTGCCGACCGGCTGGGTGGGGACGAGCGTGACCACCAGGATCAGCAGCAGCCAGGCTGCCAGCAGGGCGCGGGCCGTGGTCCGCGGGGCGGGCCGGTGCGGGGCCCGCGCCGACCACAGCGCCAGCCCCAGGGCCAGGGCCAACGCCCCGAGCAGGAAGAGTGTCACCGTGGTGGGGGTGACGGCCAGCACGACCTGCCACATGGTTCGCACACACCTTTCCGGGCGCCGGACCCGCCGGCGTCAGCCGCAGCTCCACTTGGTGACGAAGACCGTCGCGGTGTGCTCCATGACGCCGCGGATGCACTCGTCGGGCAGCATCTCCACCCGCCCGCTCAGCCGCAGCGCCCCGCCCCGCGTCCGCCCGCTGCCGAACCAGCCGGGGAACGCGGTGATCTGGGCGTTCTTGCGCTGGTAGCCGAGCCGGACGGTGATCTCGCCGGGTACCGGGACGTCCCGCTGGTAGACGGCGGTGTAGACGCCGGTGGTGCCGACCGGGCCGCGCAGGCACAGCCGGCCGCGGACCAGCACCCCGCAGCCGGCCGGCTCGGCCGGCGCCGCCGGGGCCGCCGCCGCGGTGGCCGCGAGCAGCGCCAGCACCGCGGCCGCGGCGGCGGCCCGGGCCAGGTGCCGTCGCCGGTCCGGCCCGGCCGGCGACGGCCCCGCGGCGGTGCGACGGGGTGCGGGCACGGTCATCGGCACACCGCCTGGTCGCCGGTGATCGCCCCGAGGGCGCCGGGGGCCGGCGTCGGCTCCTCGGCCCGCACCGCCCGCACCCCACGGAAGTCCGTCCCGACGGTCACCCGCAGCACCGGCCCCTGCCCGTTCGCCGGGCGCAGCGCGGCGCCCGGCAGCGCGGCCGCCAGCGACCGCGCCGAGCGGTCCCAGCGCGGGTCGTAGGAGACCACCGTGCGTGGCGCGGCGCCGAGCGCGGAGTCGCCGGGGGCGTCGGCGGTGGCGAAGCCGGTGGCGTGCAGCTCCCGGGTGACCCGGGCGGCCAGCCCGCGCCGCCCGGTGCCGTTGTCGACCCGCACCCGGACCCGCTCGGGCGGCACCTCCACGACGGTGGCCGGCGTCGCGCGGTCCGGATGGACGGCGATCGGCCGGTCCTCGCGCAGCGCCCGGAACAGCCGCGGCGCCCGCACCGGGTCCCAGCGCACCGTCGACCCCAGCCCCGGCACGTTCTCCGCCTCGCCGCGCAGCGGCACCGAGGCGAACTCCGAGGACGCCGGACCGAAGCCGCGCATCGCCTGCGCCAGGTCGGTCAGGTCGCCCGCGCCGAAGCCCGCGTCGGCCCGTACGGAGGTCAGCACGGCGTCCGCGACCTCCTTGAAGCGGACCGGGTTCATCAGCACCCCGGACGAGGCGATCCGGTGCAACAGCGCGGCCAGGAAGCGCTGTTGGCGCTGCATCCGGCCCAGGTCGGCCGAGGCGTCGACGTGCCGGGTGCGGACGTACTGCAACGCCTGGCCGCCGTTGAGCCGTGACGTCCCGGCCGGTAGGTCCAGCCCTGAGTACGGGTCCTTCAGGGGGCGCACGGTGCACAGGTCCACCCCGCCGACCGCGTCCACGGTCCGCATGAAGCTGGTGAAGTCGACCTCCAGGTAGTGGTCGATGTGCACCCCCGTCATGTGCTCGACGGTGCGCACGGTCAGGCTCGGGCCGCCCTCGGCGTAGGCGGCGTTCAGCTTGAGCGCGTGCCGGGGGCGGCGCCGCCCCTCGGCGTCCTCGTGGGCGGGCACCTCGGCGTAGGAGTCGCGGGGGAGGCTGACGACGCTGGCGCGGCGCCGGTCGGCGGCCAGGTGCACCAGCATCAGGGTGTCGGTGCAGTGGCAGGGGTCGCCGCCCAGGTGGTACTTCCGCTTCTCCTCGTCGGTCAGCTTGTCCCGGCCGTCGGTGCCGACGACCAGGAACGTCAGCCCCGCGCCGGCGCCGGGCCGGTCGCTCATCCCCTGGAAGGCGTCGACCCGGCCGATGCCGGTCTCCACCCCGGTGACCATGGCGTGCCCCACCCCGCTCGCGGACAGCAGCAGCGCGGTCGCCGCGGCGCTGACCCGCAGCCCCCAACGGGGCCGGCCTGGGGAACGCCGACGCCCGCGCCGCCGCCGGGGACGCCGGCCCGGCACGGTGCGGGTGGTGGGGGACGGCGCGGTCACGGGCCACCTCCGCGGTGGACGGGGACGAGGGCAGCGGGGCCGGGCCACCGTAAGCCGGTACGATCTGCTGCAAAACGCCACACACCGGGCGGGCGTCGTGCGGCCACCCGGTTGCCGTCCGAGCCGGTCGCCCGTTCGCGGTACCGTGAAGCGGAATACCGCAGTCTCCCGGCGGGCGCCGCCGCCCTCTTCAAGGCGGTTCACCGCGGGCCGTACCCCCGAGGAACCATGCCCCAGCAGCAGCTTCCGGCCGTCTCCGTGATCATGCCGGTGCTCAACGAGGAACGTCACCTGCGCAATGCGGTCCGGCACATCCTGGCTCAGGAGTACGCCGGCGAGATGGAGGTGGTGATCGCCCTCGGCCCGTCCGCGGACCGCACCGACGAGATCGCCGCGGAACTGGTCGCCGAGGACCCCCGGGTGCACACCGTGCCCAACCCCACGGGCCGCACCCCCGCCGCGCTGAACGCCGCGATCAAGGCGTCCCGGCACCCCGTCGTCGTCCGCGTCGACGGTCACGGCATGCTCTCGCCGAACTACATCGCCACCGCGGTGCGGCTGTTGGAGGAGACCGGTGCCGCCAACGTCGGCGGCATCATGCACGCCGAGGGCGAGAACGCCTGGGAGGAGGCCGTGGCCGCCGCGATGACCTCCCGGATCGGGGTGGGCAACGCCGCCTTCCACACCGGCGGCGCGGCCGGCCCCGCCGACACGGTCTACCTCGGCGTCTTCCGGCGCGACGTGCTGGAGCAACAGGGCGGCTACAACGAGGAGTTCATCCGCGCCCAGGACTGGGAGCTGAACTTCCGGATCCGCGAGGCCGGCGGGAAGGTCTGGTTCTCGCCGGAGTTGAAGGTCCAGTACCGGCCGCGGCCCAGCGTCCGGGCGCTGGCCAAGCAGTACAAGGACTACGGGAAGTGGCGGCACGTCGTGGCCCGTTACCACTCCGGGTCGATCAACCTGCGCTACCTCGCCCCGCCGACCGCGGTCTGCGCCATCGCGGCCGGCGTGGTGGTCGGCGTGGCCGTCACGCCCTGGGGCCTCGTCGTCCCGGCCGGCTACCTGGCCGCGATCGCCGCCGGTTCGCTGCCGGCCGGCAAGGGGCTGTCGCTGAAGGCCCGGGCGCAGATCCCGCTGGCCCTGGCGACCATGCACATGTCCTGGGGCACCGGCTTCCTCACCAGCCCGCGCGCGCTGGCCAGGAAGGTCATCGCCAGCCGGCGGCCGGCCGTCCAGGCGCCCGTGACGGCCGCGGAGTAGCGACGGCGGAGCGGTGACCGCGGGACGGGTGCGCGCCCCGACAGGGCGCGCGCCCGTCGCGTCAGAAGGTGTACCGGGTGTTGACCTGCATGCAGGCCGAGGAGTCCTTCTCGGCGTTCAGCGGGTCGGCGCTCTTCGGGGCCCGGTGCGCGGCGGCCGTGCCGTCACCGCCGGCGCCGCCGGACGCGGCGGGGTGGTCCGCGCCGGTCCGCCAGTCGTTGCCGACCACCAGGCGCAGCGCGGTCGTTGACGACGACGGGCGCACCGCGCCCTTGGGCAGCCCCAGCGCCTTGGCCAGCGCCAGGGCGTCGCCGCGTTGGGAGGCGTCCTTGTAGAGCAGGGCGGTGTCGGCCTGGCTGGTCAGCCGGGAGTCCGTGCGGGCGGCGGCGTAGCCGAGCGCGGTCAGCCGGCCGTGCACGACGTTGGCGCGGCCGGGGGCCGGGCCGCGGGTGCCGTCGGTGCCGTTCTGGACGACAACGTCCAGCTTGTCCTTGGGAGTTGACGGCTTCGGGTCCGGCTCGGGCTGCTGCTTCGGGCCGCCGGCGTCCCTGCCGTCCAGCGCGGCGTCGTTCCGCAGCATCGCGAAGGTCGCCTCCGCGTCGCCGGGCCTGGGCAGCACGTACCGCTCCCCGCGCCCGTACTGCCAGGGCATGGTGACCATCGTGACGCGCCCGGTCGGCACCCGCTGGAGGTCGCCGCCCAGGTCGTAGAGCTTCTTGACCGAGCCCAGCCCCTCGTCGACGGTGAGCGCGCTGGTCGCGGCCTCCGCCAGGTCCCGCAGTTGCACCGGGTCGGTGAGCCTGGTGCCCCGCTTGAGCTGGCGGATCATCGAGTTCATGTACATGTGCTGGGCCCTGGCCCGGCCGATGTCGGTGTTGTCCTCGAAGCCGTAGCGGGTGCGCAGCCACTGGAGCGCCTGGACGCCCTTGACCGCGTGGGTGCCCTTGGTCAGCCGCAGGCCGCTGCCGTGGCCCCGGCTGTCGTGCGAGTAGACGTTCCGGTCGACGCAGACCGGCACCCCGCCGACCGCGTCGGCCATGTCCACCACCCCGGAGAAGTCGACCATCATGAAGTGGTCGACGTAGATGCCGGTCAGTGCCTTCCAGGTGGCCACGGTGCAGCCCGGGCCGCCGTGTTGGAGCGACTCGTTGATGGCCCCGGTGGTCTGCGGGTAGACGTGTCCGTCCTTGGGGTCGGTGCACTGCGGGATGGTCACCCGGGTGTCCCGCGGGATGGAGATCACCGACATGTTGCTGCGGTCGGCGCTGACGTGCAGCAGCATCTGGACGTCGGCCAGCGGCTTGCGGTCCGCGTCCTGACGGGCCCCGCCCAGCTCGATGTTCTTCTCGGTGTTCCGGCCGTCCGACCCCAACAGCAGGATGTTCAGCGGGGTTTGGCCGAACGCGTTGGGCTCGGGCTTCTTCAGCCCGCCCGGGCCGAGGTCCAGCGCCTCCTTGCGGAGGTTGGCGTTCAGGTGCTGGTAGTAGAGGTAGCCGCCGACGGCCCCCGCCACCAGGAACAGGCCGAGGGCGAGCGCCGTCCAGCGCAGTGCCCGGCGACGCGGGCGGCGCCCGGCGCGGTGCCCGCCGGGCGGGTTCTGGGGCGCCGCGCCCCTGCCCGGGTCCCACCCGGGCGCGTCCGGCGGCAGCCCCTTGTCCTCGTAGCCGCCGTCCGCCCAGCCCAGCCGCTGTGGCGCCGGTTCCCCGTCCCGTACTCCGCTCTGCCGCATGCGGCATCCCCCGTGTTCTTCCGGTGCGCCCGGGGGTCCTCGGCGGGCCGCCCGGCTACTTCGCGCAGATGTTCTTGTCACCTGCACTGACGTGCTGCACCCCGTCCGGGGTTTCGGTCGGCGCCTCGATCGGTGAACCCGGCGCGGTGAAGTCCTTGCCCAGTACCAGCTTCATCGGGACCCGCGGGCCGGCGTCCGTGGCGGTCTTCTTCAACGCGCTCTTGGGCAGCCCCATCCACTCCGCCAACGTGGCGGCCTGGTCGGCCTGGTTGGGCGCGTACTCCAGCCGCGTCGCGGCCAACTTCTCCGGCGCGTTGCCGGCGTTGGTGGACAGCCGCGCCGCCTTGGAGTTCTGCAGCCAGTCCACGGTCTCCTGGGCCGCGCCGAACGGCCCGCCCCCGTTGGACACATCGACCCGCACCAGCTCCGGCGGCGCCTTCTTCACCGGCGCCGCGTCCTTCTTCGCGCCGCCGCCCTTCCCGGCGCCCTTGGCCAACGGGTGGTCCTGCTGCACCATCTTGAACAGCGGATCGGCCTTGGCGGTGTCCAGCACGACGGTCGCCTTGTCCCGCGGGTTGTCCAGCACCGGGACGGTGGCGAAGGTGATCTTCTCCAGGTCCACCCGCTTCAGGTCGTTGCCGAAGTCCAGCAGCTTCGACGCGCTGCCGATGCCGGTGTCCACCGTCAACGCCTTGGTCGCCGCCTGCGCCACGTCCAGCAGCTTCCCCGGGCTGCTGAACGCGCTCGACTTCAGCTTCCGGATCAGCGACCCGACGAACTGCTGCTGCAACTCGATGCGGCTCAGGTCGCTTCCGGTGCCCACCGCGTGCCGGGTCCGCACGAACGCCAGCGCCTGCTCGCCCTTGACCACGTGCCGACCGGCCGTCAGCTTCAGGTGCGACTTGGGGTCGTTTATGTCCTTGCCCGCGCACACCTCGACGCCGTCCACCGCGTCCGAGAGGTCCTTGACGGCGTTGAAGTCCGCCATCATGAAGTGGTTGACCTGCAGCCCGGTCAGCTTCTCCACGGTGCGCCAGGTGCAGCCCGGGTCCCGACCCTCCTGACCCAGGCTGGTGTTGAACCGCACCTGCTGCTGCCCGGGGATGACCTTGGTCGAGCCGTCCGGCTGCTTCGTCGGGCAGTCCGGGATGTCGGTGATCAGGTCGCGCGGGATGCTCAACGCCGAGGCGTTGGAACGGTCCTTGGAGACGTGGATCAGGATCGTGGTGTCCGCGTGCCCCAGGCTGCCGCTGTCGCCGTAACCGGTGTCGCCCTTGCCGGTGCGCGCGTCGGTGCCGATGACCAGGAGGTTCACCGGACCGTCGGTGACCGCCGAGTTCTCCTCGCCGACGTCGACCTTCTTGATGTTGCCGTCCAGTTGCTCGAAGACGATGTACGCGGTGCCGCAGCCGGCGACGAGGACGAACCCCACCACCCCGGCCGTCCAGTACAGCGCCTTCCGCTTCGCCGACTTCTTCGGCTTGGGCCGCCGCCGGCCCGCGGCGGCGCCGGCCACCGCCGCGCTCCCGGACCGGCCCGCGGCCCGGCGCGCCGCCCGTCCGCCCTTCGGGGCCTCGTCGTCGCCGTCGGCCTTCTGGCCGGCGCGTTGGACCGGCAGCGGACGGGTGTCGGTGTCACCGCCCGCCGTGCCGGGATCCGCCTCGGCACGTCTGCCGGGCGCCTTGCGGTCGTCGGGCCGAGCCGGGCCCCGACCCGACGGGTCGAGCCGCAACTCGTAGTTGCCGGTGTTCGGGTCGAACACCCACTGATCAGCGGGGTCGACGTTGTTGTCGCCCGCCTGCCCACGGCCTTGCGCGTCCACGGTGCCTTGAGTCCTCCGTCGGTACCACGCGGCGCCGTCCCCTCAAGGCGCTCGGTCGATCGTGCGATACGTGGTTCGGTACTTGGGTCTTTTCGGTACTTGGTGCTCGGTCATCGGCCAGCTGGTGGGGCGGACCGGATCGCTCACACTATCCGCCCAGTTCAGCGTCGGGCGACGCGCGTGACACATTCCACGTTCCTACAACTGGGCAATCCGCCCATTCCCTTCGCCGCCGGCGCGGTTATTCGCAGCCGCCGCGTTCCGCGGTACTCCCGGGAAAGGACGGCACCGAACTCGACTCCGGCGCGGGCCGTGTGCCGCGCCCGGACGGCTTGTCGTCCGCGGCGGCACGGGCGGGATCCGGCGCCACCGCCACCGGTCGATCCTTGCGCAATTGCGCGAACAGCCGGTCCGCGTCGGGCTGCACCAGTTGATCGCGATTCGGGTCCTCGGGGTACACGGTGCGCGGCACGGTCAGAAACTGCACCCGCGAGGTGGGAATGGAACGCACGCTCCGGACCAATTCGTACATCCCCCGAAGCGAAGCCAGTCCGGAGTCGGTCGTCAACGAACTCGTCGCGGCATCCATCACCGGATACAGCCGCATCGGATTGAGCAGCACGCCATTGCTCTGCACTTTCTTCACCAATGCGGCCAGGAACTGCTGTTGCCGCGCCATCCGCTGGGTGTCGCTGCCGTTGCCCAGACTCTTACGGGCCCGCACGTAACCGAGCGCCGCCTCCCCGCCCAACGTCTGCCGACCGGCCGGCAACGACACGTGCGCCTCCTCGTCCCGGACGGGCCGCGCCAAGCACACCTGGACGCCGTGTACCGCGTCCACCATGTTCTTGAAGCCGACGAAGTCCACGATGATGTGGTGGTCGATCCGGATCGACGTCATCCGCTCCACCGTGCGGATCGCGCAGGCCGCCCCGCCGTAGGCGAACGCCCAGTTGAACTGCACCACTTGGGGCGCCGACTCCGTCCCGTCGGACCGCCGGCAGTGCGGCACCTGGGTCATCAGGTCGCGCGGGATGCTCACCGCGGTGGCGCTGCGCCGGTTCGCCGCCAGGTGCAGCAGGATCGTGGTGTCCGAGCGCTGGGTGCCGGTGTCCTCCCCGTACGCGCCGTTCCCGCCGCCCCGGTTGTCGGAGCCGATCAGCAGGATGTTCTGCGCGTTCTTCGGGCCCGCCGGCGGCCGCTCCGACTCGTACTTCTGCAACTCCCGTTCGGTCGCGCTGTCGGCCCGGATGTTGTTGTTGAGGCGGGTCCAGATCGCCCAGCCCAACCCGGCCGAGGCGAGCACCGCGACGACCAGCGCCAGCGCCGCGGCCCGCAGCCAACGGCGGTGCCGCGGTGGCGGGGTGCGCGGCGGTCCCGGCCGGTCGGTCGCCAGCTGGCCGACCGGCCGCGCGGGCCACCCGGGGAACCGCGCCGGCCGCCCGGCGCCCGGCGCCCCGCGCCCGCCGCCCCCGCGACGGCGACGGCGTTCGGGCGGGATGTCGGGGCTCTCGGTCACGTGGGCGTCTCCCTCGCGGAAGTCGGCGGGACGCTCCGCGCCGGGCACCGCCGGGGAGGAGACCGCCGGACCCCGCGTCGGGGAGTGACGCACGCACAGCGCGTACGTACACCGAGCATGGCCCCCGCCGGGCGGACCGGCCCGCCCGGCGGGAATCCGCCTGCGCCGGACGGGGGAGCGGGCGGCCCGGCCGCCCTTTTCAGGAACGCGGCGCGGTGAAGGTGACCTTCTCGGTGGCCGCCCGGGCCGCCAGCGCCTCGTCGGCCGCCCGCTCCGGGTGCCGGCAGAGCACCACCGAACCGCCCGTCGCCAGCGGCGCGTACAGCCCGAACGACAGCCCCCGCCAGGTGTCGTACGCCAGCCCCGACAGCACCCGGGGCGCCGCCGGCAACCCGGCCGCCGTGGCGTCGGCCAGCGCCCGCCGACCGATCCCGGCACCGGTCAGCTCCCCGCCGTCGACGACCAGCGCCGGCGCCCCCGGATCCACCGGCACGAACGGGGCGAACCGGTCGCCCTGGCCCGGGACTTCCACCGCGTAGTCCGCGAAGCCCGCCGGCGGCTGCGGGAACCGGCCGCCCAACGGGCGCAGCGCCAGCGCCACCCGCTCCCCGGAACAGGCCCGCGCCGCATCGAGGGTGTCGGGGCCGCTGACGACCAGGTCGGCCGCGCCCGGGTCGCCGCCGACGTCCGCGACCACCCCCACCGAGGCGCAGGCCAGCAGCCACACGGCGGTCTGCCAGTGCGCGGGCAGCAGCAGCGCGAGCCGGTCGCCGGGCTCGGCGGCCAGATCGCCCTGGAGGTAGTTGGCGGTCTTCGCCACCCAATTGGCGAAGGTCGCGACGGACAGTTCCACCCGCTCGCCGGTGGCGTCGTCGTAGAAGGTCAGCAGCGGGCGGCCCGGGTCCGCGGCCAGCGCGGAACCCAGCAGGTCGGCAGGGGTGCGATCGGTGGCGTTCATCGGCGCCAGGGTACGCGCGGCGGCCGCCGACGGTCAGTCCGGTGGCGGCGCGGCCGGGCCACCGGTTCGGCCGATGCCCCGTCAGACCAGCGTTGGCGGGCGGCCCTCGGCCGTGCCCAGGATTTCCCATGCGCCCCTTCTTCGCGACCTGCCTCGGCGCCGCGTGCACGGCCGCCCTCGCCCTGCCCCCCACCCCGGCCGCCGCGCGCCCCGCGCATCCCGCCGCCGGGCCCGGCAGGGCGCGCGTCGGCAACCTGCCGGGCGCCACCCAGTCACTCCCGCTGGACGCCCTCGGCCGGGCCGCCCCGCGCGCCCCCGCCGCCCCACGGCGCTCCGTCGTCCGGGAACTGACGGCCCGCACGGTACGCCCGTTCTCCCTCGTCGGCGTCGTCTGGGACGACGCCTCGGTGGCGCTCCGGGGCCGGGCCCAGGTCCGCACCCGGGCCCGCGGCAGCGGCACCTGGTCCGGCTGGCAGGAGCTGACCAACGCCAGCGACGACGCCCCCGACCCGGGCGCCGAGAAGGCCCGCGACGGCAGCGCGGCGCGCGGCAGCACCGCCCCGCTGTGGGTCGGCGCCAGCGACGCGGTCCAACTGCGCCTCACCCTCACCCCGGGCGCGGGCACCGACCCGGCCAAGGGCGCCGACGCCGCGTCCGTCGCCGTGCGCGCCCCCGTCGTCCTGCCGCACGGCCTGCGGCTCGAACTCGTCGACCCCGGCCCCAACACCTCGGCCCTGCGCGGCGGACCGCCCGTCAGCCCCGAGGCCGCCGCCAGCGCCGCCGCCAACGCGCCGCTGGCCGCACCGGGCGCCACCGAGATCCCGGCCGCCGACCAGGCCGCCGCCCGGGCCGACATCGCCGCCGCCGGCGAGCCCGCCCCCAACGGGCCGGCGCACATCGGCGCCCGCCCCCGCATCGTCACCCGGGCCGGCTGGGGCGCCGACGAACGGCTCCGCGAGGCCCGCTTCGTCTACACCCACGCCGTCCGCGCCGCCTTCGTCCACCACAGCGCCACCGGCAACAACTACACCTGCGCGCAGGCCCCTTTGGTGATCCGCGCGCTGTACCGCTTCCACGTCAAGAGCAGCCACTGGCGCGACATCGGCTACAACTTCCTGATCGACAAGTGCGGCACCGTCTACGAGGGCCGCGCCGGCGGCGTCGCCAAGCCGGTCCTCGGCGCGCACACCCTCGGCTTCAACAACGACAGCACCGGTATCGCTCTGCTGGGCAGCTTCCAGAAGACCGCGCCGCCGCCGCCCGCCGTCGAGGCGCTCGGCCGGCTGGCGGCCTGGAAACTGGGCCTGCACAACGCCGATCCGCGCGGCCGCACCCCGATGACGTCCACCGGCGGCAACCTCTACCGCAAGGGCGCGGTCGTCCGACAGCACGTCATCTCCGGCCACCGGGACGGCTTCAAGACCGAATGTCCCGGCGCCCTGCTCTACGCCGACCTCCCGGCGATCCGCCAGACCGCGGCCCGCCTCCAGGGCCGCTGACCACCGCGCACCGGACCGTCGACAACGCCCCGCCACCGGGCCCCGTTCGCCGTGAAACTCGTCACCCGCTGGTCACTTCGCCGTCATCCGCGGCACTGAACCGATCGCCGCCCCGGCCCGTCCTAGGGACCGCAAACGCCCCGCCGGCCCCCGTCGCCCGGCTCCCGTCCCGGCGTCCCGCCGAGGGCGGCCGGCGGACCGTCTGCCTACACTGGTCCGCCCACCGGCCGACCACCCCACAGCGAACTGAGGACACAGTGACCGAAGCGATCCTCCTGGTCGGCGGCAAGGGCACCCGGCTGCGCCCGCTGACGGTGCACACGCCCAAGCCCATGGTCCCGGCCGCCGGCGTGCCCTTCCTCACCCACCAGCTCGCGCGCGCCCGCGCCGCCGGCGTCGAGCACGTCGTGATGGCCACGTCCTACCTCGCCGAGGTCTTCGAGCCGTACTTCGGCGACGGCTCCGCGCTCGGCCTGCACCTCGAATACGTCACCGAGGTCGAGCCCCTGGGCACCGGCGGCGCCATCCGCAACGTCGCCTCGCGGCTGCACTCGGCCCCCGACGACCCGGTGCTGATCTTCAACGGCGACATCCTCACCGGCCTCGACATCCGCGCCCTGGTCGACACCCACCGCACCGCCGGCGCCGACGTCTCCCTGCACCTCACCCGCGTCGAGGACCCGCGCGCCTTCGGGCTGGTCCCCACCGACGCCACCGGCCGGGTCACCGCCTTCCTGGAGAAGCCGCAGACCCCCGAGGAGATCGTCACCGACCAGATCAACGCCGGCGCCTACGTCTTCAACCGGTCGGTCATCGACACCATCCCCACCGGCCGCCCGGTCTCCGTCGAGCGCGAGACCTTCCCCGGCCTGCTCGCCGAGGGCGCCCACCTCCAGGGCATGGTCGACTCCACCTACTGGCTGGACCTCGGCACCCCGCAGGCGTTCGTCCGCGGCTCCGCCGACCTGGTCCAGGGGCGCGCCCCGTCCCCGGCCGTCCCCGGCCGCTGCGGCGACCGCCTGGTCCTGGAGGGCGCCGAGGTCGCCCCGGACGCCAAGCTGACCGGCGGCACCGCCGTCGGCCCCACCGCCCGGATCGGGGCCGGCGCCCAGGTGGACGGCAGCACCGTCCTGGACGGCGCGGTGATCGAGGAGGGCGCCCGGATCCACGACTCGCTGATCGGCGCCGGGGCCCGGATCGGGGCCCGTACCGTCCTGGACGGCGCGGTGATCGGCGACGGCGCGGTGGTCGGCGCCGACAACGAGCTGCGCGGCGGCATCCGCATCTGGTGCGGCGCCGAGATCCCGGCCGGCGCGGTCCGCTTCTCCTCCGACCAGTGACGACGGGCCGTCGCCCGGCGGCCCGTCCACAGCCGCGACCGGGCCCGCGCCCGATCGCCTAACCTGGCCCCATGCCCGCCCGCACCTGGGTACCGCCCGGCCCGTACGACCTGCACCGCACCCTCGGGGTGCTGCGCCGCGGCCCCGGCGACCCCGCGTTCGCGGTCCGCGGCGACGAGGTCTGGCGCGCCTCCCGCACCCCCGCCGGCCCCGGCACGCTGCGCTTGGTCGCCCGCCCCGCCGAGGGGACGGTCGCGGCGACGGCCTTTGGCCCGGGCGCGCAGTGGCTGCTGGAGAAGGTGCCGGAGCTGCTGGGGGAGTGCGACGAGCCGGAGCAACTGACCGCCCGGCACCGGGTGGTGCACGAGGCGCGCCGCCGCCACCCCGGCGTCCGGCTCGCCCGCACCGGCCTGGTCCTGGAGTCGCTGATCCCCTCGGTGCTGGAGCAGAAGGTCACCAGCGACGAGGCGTACCGCGCCTGGCGGTTGCTGCTCCAGCGGCACGGCACGCCCGCCCCCGGCCCCTGGGACCGGCTGCGGGTGATGCCCGACCCGCGCGCCTGGGCGCTGATCCCGTCCTGGGAGTGGCACCGCGCGGGCGTCGACGCCAAGCGGTCGTCGGCGATCCTGCGCGCCGTCCGGGCCGCGGCGCGGATGGAACAGGCCGCGGGCATGGAGCTCGCCGACGCCACCCGCCGGCTGACCGCGATCCCCGGCATCGGCCCCTGGACGGCCGCCGAGACCCTCCAGCGCGCCCTGGGCGCCCCCGACGCGATCACCGTCGGCGACCTGCACCTGCCGCACATCATCGGCTATGCGCTGACCGGCCGCCGCGGCACCACCGACGAGGAGATGCTCGACCTCCTCGCGCCCTACGAGGGCCAACGGCACCGCGCGGCCCGGCTGATCCTGCTCTCCGGCCTCGTTCCGCCGCGCCGCGCCCCGCGCTTCCCGGTGGGCGACATCGCCCGGCTGTGACCGGGGCGACGCCGCCCACCGCGCGGCGTCGGCGGACGGTGACGCGTCAGCGGACGGTGACGAAGTCGTCCACCGGCCGCGCCGGCCGCTCCCGGGGCGGCGCCGCCGGCCGTCCGATCGCCACCGCCCCCATCGGCTCCCACTCCGCGGGCAGTTCCAGCACCTCCCGGACCACGTCCCGACAGAACATCGTCGAGGAGATCCACGCCGACCCCAGCCGCTCACCGGCCAGCGCCACCAGGAAGTTCTGGATACCGGCGCCCTGCGCGACGACGAACATCTCGCGCTCGGCGGCGCCGCGCCGCGCGTCCGGGTAGACGTGCGACCCGTCCAGCACCATGCACGGCACCGCCAGGTACGGCGCGTCGCGCAGCACGTCGCCGCGGCGCACCCGCCTGGCGATGGCCTCCTCCGACCTCCCGTCCGCGCCCAGGTCCGCCACCCAGGCGTCCCGCATCGCGTCCAGCAGCCGGGTCCGGGATTCCGCCGACTCCAGCAGGACGAACCGCCACGGCGCGGTGTGGTGCGGCGCCGGCGCGGTCAGCGCGGCCGCCACCGCGCGCCGCACCGCGCCCGGGTCCACCGGACCGTCGGTGAACTCCCGCACCGTGCGCCGCAGCGTCACCGCCTCCCGCACGGCCTCGGAGGTGCCCAGCCGGAACATGTCGTTCGCCGGGTTGCGCACCAGCGCCCGGGCCCCCGGCACCTCCCCCTCGTCGGTCTCCGGCTCCTCGCCCACGACGTGCGGCAGCCCGCGCACCACCGCCACCGGCAGCGCGGTCGCCTTGCCCTTCACCAGGTCGCCCGCGGCGGTCAGTTCGTCGGCGGTGGCCACGATGGTGGCGCTGAGCGGATTGCCGTACGCGTCGGTGCCGCCGCGCAGGTCGTCCAGGACCCGCACCCCGGCCGCCCCGATGGCGACGTCGGTGAGCCCGCTGCGCCACGGCCGCCCGAAGGTGTCGCTGATCAGCACCCCGACGTCCACGCCGAGCGTCTCGCGCAGCCCGGCGCGCAGCGCACGGGCCGAGGCGTCGGAGTCCACGGGCAGCAACAGCACCGTGCCGGCAGGGGTGTTGGAGGCGTCCACGCCGGCCGCGGCCATCACCAGGCCCTGGGGGTTCTCCACGATCCGCAGGGTGCCGCGGCGGGCCACCACCCGTACCGTCTCGGAGTCGATCGCCGCCTCGCGGTCGGCGGCCTCGACGATCCGCCCCTCGGCCTTGCTGACGATCTTCGAGGTGACCACCACCACGTCGCCGTCGGCGAGTTGGGTCGCGCCCTCGGCCGTCGTGGCGGCCGCGATCAGCTTGACGAGGTCGTCGCCCGGCCGCACCTCGGGGATCCCCGGCAGTGCCCACACCCGGTAGCCGGGCTCCGTACCCGCCCCGGTCATGCCCGCACCTCCGCGGCCAGCGCCAGCGCCTCACGGGCCATCGCCGCGGTCGCGTCCAGGTCGGTCATCATCAACGGCACCGCCCGGCAACGGATCCCCGCCGCCTTGACCTCGGCCACCGCGCCGGCGTCCACGTCGTCCACGAGCCAGCCGTCCAACAGGCCCGCGCCGTAGTGCTGGGCCACCGCCGCCGCGGTGGACCGGACGCCGACCGCCTCCAGCACCTTGTCGGCCATCCCGCGCACCGGCGCGTCCCCGACGATCGGCGACAGCCCGACCACCGGCGCCCCGGACGCCGCGACGGCCTCCCGGACGCCCGGCACGGCCAGGATCGTGCCGACGCTGACGACCGGGTTGGACGGCGGGAAGAGGATCACGTCGGCCTCGGCGAGCGCCTCCAGCACGCCGGGCGCCGGCTTGGCCTCCTCGGCGCCGACCGGCACCACGGCCAGCGCCGGCACCGAGGCCCGCATCCGCACCCAGTACTCCTGGAAGTGCACCGCCTTGCGCTCGCCGTTCTCGTCCTCGACGGCCACATGGGTCTCGACCCGGTCGTCGGACATCGGCAGCAGCCGCACGCCCGGCTGCCAACGGTCGCAGAGCGCCTCGGTGACGGCGCTCAGCGGATAGCCGGCGCCCAGCATCTGGGTCCGCACGATGTGGGTGGCGAAGTCCCGGTCGCCCAGCCCGAACCACTCCGGCCCGACGCCGTACGCGGCCAACTCCTCCTTCACCCGGAACGTCTCGTTGGCCCGTCCCCAGCCCTGGTCCTCGTTGATGCCGCCGCCGAGCGTGTACATCACGGTGTCGAGGTCCGGACACACCTTCAGCCCGAACAGATGGATGTCGTCACCGGTGTTGCCGATGACGGTGACGTCCGCGTCCGGAGCCGCTGCCTTCAGTCCCCGCAGAAAGCGGGCGCCGCCGATACCGCCGGCCAGAACCACAATGCGCATGCCCATAAGCATGTCAGCCGCGGGCGGTTCCATGAGGGGCGGTGGTCGGGCTACGGGCTACGGACCGGGCGCGGGGCGTCAGTTGGCCGCGGGCTCCTGGGCGGGGGCCGCCCCGGCCGGGCGGAGCCGACCGCGCGGACGCATCGGCATCTCGGTCAGGCCCGGGAAGTAGACGTGCAGGCTGACGGCCGGCACCAGCGCGTCGTTGACGACCTCGTGGACGTAACCGGGGGCGAAGACCTTCTGGTTCCCGGCCGTCAGGCCGCGCGGCCCGTCCGCGGTGTGCTCGGTCAACTCGCCCTCCAGGACGGTCAGTACGCCCGACGACGGCCCGTGGTCGTGCCGGCCGCTGCCCTGCCCGGGCAACCAGCTCAGCAGCCACACCTCGTACCGGGGGCCGGTGCGCAGCCGGTGGTACCAGCGGGTGGTGGCGTCGTAGCGGACCAGGGGCGCCCAGGCGTCGCGGTCGGCGGCGATCGAGCGGGCCAGGCCCGCGAAGCCGGCGACGGTGCTGGGGTGGGCGGGGACGGGCGGCAGCAGGTGGGGGAGGGCGAGCGGGTCGCCGGCGATCTGGACGTCGCTGTTCATGGACGGGTTCCTCGGCGGGAGTGCGGGACGTACGCGCGAAACCCCGCGGGGCGGGGCGGGAGGGGGTGCGGCACGGCGCGGGCCGTTTCCTTGTGGGGGCACGGCGCGGTGGTCGCGGAGAGGCGGTGCGCTGCGGGTGCCTCCCAGCGGTGGCTGGGGAGGGGTGTGCCGAGCGCGGCGGCTGGAGCTCAGTGGCTACGACAGCTCGAACAGCGACAGCGGGCCTGCACGGCGCAGCGGGACCCGTAGGAGCGGGTCAGTCGGTGCGCGGAGGTCGCTGGCATGCGGACAAGGAGACACGGGGCGGCAGCGCGATGTCAAACGGAGGCCGCGGGGGTCGGCGGCGTTCACCTCATCCGGTTACGCCGTTCGGAGAAAGGTTTGTGCGACCCCCGGTGAGGAGAAGCGGACCAGCAACCGCACCCGGGGCGGCCGTTGTAGAGCTGTGACCCCGCTGTGATCTTCCCCGCTCCGACGCGCGAAGTGCAACGCAAAAGGTGTCCGGTGGCGTCTCACTCGGTGAGAAGGAGGCCACGGGTTGATTGCCCGGTGAAGTGTCCTAGTTTTGGATGATTTGAACACTTTCCGCATACGCTTGGTTCCGCAGAGTGAATAAGAGGCCCAATAGCAGATCTCGGCTTGACTGGCCCGGATCAGCACACTTGTAATTTCACTCGTGTCGTTCAGCCGATTTCGATCACGGCTTGATCACGGGGACGTAAAGACAGACGAGGGGCGCACATGACCGAGCTGTTCCAGGAATTGCTGGTCGAGGAGGCGGACGAGGAGCTCGGCTGGCAGGAGCGCGCACTGTGCGCCCAGACCGACCCCGAGTCCTTCTTCCCGGAAAAGGGTGGCTCCACCCGCGAGGCCAAGAAGGTCTGCCTCGCCTGTGAAGTCCGGTCCGAGTGCCTCGAATACGCCCTCGCCAACGACGAGCGCTTCGGTATTTGGGGCGGTCTGTCCGAGCGCGAGCGCCGCCGCCTCAAGAAGGCCGCCGTCTGACCGTGGCAGCCCAGCACCCCGCACCCCGCGGCCGTGCCGACCGCGCAGCCGCACCTCCCCAACTCCCCATATCCGCCTATACCGAACGCACCGCCTCCGGCGCCCTGTCCGCCGGAGGCGGTTTGCTGTGTACGGAGCCGATCGGTGCCCCGTCGCGAACCATTAGTGTGGGGCCCCGTCCGAGACACGCCCGCACCGCCGGCGCGGGGTGCGCGTGTCCCTCGTAGTCCGTCGCAGTGTCTTCCGGGGGCGGGGGCCTTGAGCGACTTCGCCGCGGGCCCCGAACTCCCGGGTCCGGAGGGCCCGTACCTCGATGTCCGTGCACAGCCAGTCGGCGGCCCAGCCCGCCCCCTACGCAACCGCCGCACCGGAGTTCCCGCGGCACGTCGTCACCGCCGTGATCGTCTCGCACGACGGCGGCCGCTGGCTGCCCGAGGCGCTTGCCGGGCTGCTCGGCCAGGAGCGACCGGTGCAGAACGTCATCGGCGCCGACACCGGTAGCGCGGACGACTCCGCCCAACTGCTCGCCGAGGCGATCGGCGACGACCGCGTGCTCCACCTCGCCCGCCGCTCCGGATTCGGCACCGCCGTCGACGAGGCGGTGCGCAGCGCCCCGGTCCTCGGCCCCGACGACCTGCCCTACCTGCGCCGCCCCAGCGGCTGGGACCCCGTCAGCCGCACCTGGCACGACGAGGCGTACGACATGCCGGAACTCCCGCACGGGGAGCCGGTCCAGTGGCTCTGGCTGCTGCACGACGACTGCGCGCCGGCGCCCGACGCGCTCGCCGAGCTGCTGCGGGTCGCCGACGCCAGCCCGTCGACCGCCGTCGTCGGTCCCAAGCTGCGGAGCTGGTACGACCGCCGGCAGTTGCTTGAGGCGGGCGTCAGCATCGCCCGCAGCGGCCGGCGTTGGACCGGGCTGGACCGCCGCGAGCAGGACCAGGGCCAGCACGACCAGGTCCGCCCGGTCCTGTCCGTCTCCACCGCCGGGATGCTCATCCGCCGTGACGTCTACGAGCAGTTGGGCGGCTTCGACCGCCGACTGCCGCTGATGCGCGACGACGTCGACCTGTGCTGGCGCGCCCAGGCCGCCGGCCACCAGGTGCTCATCGCCCCCGACGCGGCGCTGCGGCACGCCGAGGCAGCGGCCCGCGAGCGCCGCCCCATCGACTGCGTCGGCCGTTCGGTGGCCCGCCCGTCGCCCGACCACCACCCCTCATCGAAGCGCTTCGCGCTGCGTGGTTCCACCCCGCACCGCGTCGACAAGGCCGGCGCGGTCTACACCCTGCTCGCCAACACCCGTGGCGCGCTGCTCCCGTACACCCTGCTGCGGCTGCTGATCGGCACGCTGCTGCGGGTCGTCGCCTACCTCGTCGGCAAGGTCCCCGGGCAGGCCCTGGACGAACTGGCCGGGCTCTTCGGCACGTTGCTGCGCCCCGGGAAGATCCTCGCGGCCCGTAAGCGACGCGGGAAGCCGACGGTCGACGCGGGCGAGCTGCGGTCGCTCTTCCCGCCGCCCGGCGCGACCGTCCGCGCCACCGTCGAGCAGGTCGCCGGCAACCTCGCCGGCCGCGCCGCCCCCGACGTCGCCTCCGCCGGCCGGCACGGCGCGGTGGAGTCCGGGCCCGGCGGCGACGACGCCGACTACCTGGAGATCGAGCAGTTCGCGCGGCTCAAGCGGATCGCCCGCCGCCCCGCGCCGGTGCTCTTCCTCGTCCTGCTGGTCGTCTCGCTGATCGCCTGCCGGGGGCTGCTCGGCGGCGGTTCGCTGGTCGGCGGTGCCCTGCTGCCGGCGCCCGGCGGCCTCGGCGCGCTGTGGTCCTCGTACGTCGACAGCTGGCATCCGGTCGGCGTCGGCGACACCGCCGCGGCACCGCCCTACCTCGCCGTGCTCGCCGCGCTCTCCACGCTCTTCCTGGGCAGCACCGGCTTCACCCTGACCCTGCTGCTGGTCTGCTCGGTGCCGCTGGCCGGCCTCACCGCCTACTTCGCCTCCCGCCCCCTGGTCGCCTCCCGGCTGCTGCGGGCCTGGGCGAGCATCGCCTACGCCTTCCTGCCCGCCGCCACCGGCGCGCTCGCCGGCGGCCGCCTGGGCACCGCCGTCCTGGCCATCCTGCTGCCCCTGATGGCCCGCGCCGCGGTCGCCGCCAGCGGGCTGCGGCTGGCTCCCGGCACCCGGCCCAGTTGGCGCGCCGCCTGGGCGTACGCGCTGCTGGTCACCGTCACCACCGCCTTCACCCCGATCGTCTGGCCGATCGCGGTGCTGCTCGGCGTGGGCCTGCTGGTGCTGCGGTTCCTGGACGGCAACCGCGGCCTGCTGGTGCCCTACCTGCTGCGGTTCCTGGCCGTGGCGCTGGCCCCGCTGGTGGTGCTGGCGCCCTGGTCGCTGTCGCTGCTCGCCGACCCGTCGCGGTTCTTCCGCGAGGTCGGCCTCGACTACGGCGCCGGCTCCGCCTCCGTCCTGGACCTCGTCGGGATCAGCCCCGGCGGCCCCAAGGCCGTCGGCGGGCTGCTGCTCCTCGGCGTCGTGCTGGCCGCCCTCGGCGCGACCCTGCGTGACGCCCGCCAGACCGCGATCCGCACCGCCTGGGCGGTCGCCCTCGTCGGGCTGCTGTGCGCGGCGCTCGGCAACGGCTCCGGCTGGACCGGCCCGGCGCTGCTCGTCTACGGCCTGGCGCTGCTGTGCGCGGCCGCGCTCGGCGCCGAGGGCATCCGCACCCGGATGACCGCGCTCGGCTTCGGCTGGAAGCAGCCGGCCGCCGTGCTGGTCGCCCTGGCCTGCCTGATCGCCCCGCTCTACGCGGCGGCCAGTTGGATGATCACCGGGGCCGCCGGCCCGGTCCAGCGGCGCGACGCCACCCAGGTCCCGGCGTTCGTCGCCGAGGAGGCCACCACCACCGACCGGGCCCGCACCCTCGTCCTGGACGGCACCCCCGGCCACGTCGAGTACTCCCTCGTGCGCGGCGCCGGCGCCCAGCTCGGCGACGCGGACCTGGCCGCCGAGGCCGGCCCGGACGCCCGCCTGGACGCCGTCGTCGCCCACCTCGTCGCCGGCTCCGGCGCCGACCAGACCGACCGGCTCGGCGGCTACGCGGTCCGCTACATCCTGGTCCGCAAGGGCGCCCCGCGGGAGATGGGCCGCGTCCTGGACGCCACCCCGGGCCTGACCCGGCTCAGCCAGGAGGACGGCAGCGCCCTGTGGCGGGTCGACCAGCGCGTCTCCCGGATCTCGATCGTGCCCGGCCAGACCAAGGAGGGCACCGCCAGCGGTGACGCCGTCGCCCCCGTCCCGGTGCCGGCCGGGCCGGTCGACGCGCACACCACCAAGGTGCCGGCGGGGCCCGCCGGCCGGATCCTGCGGATCGCGGACGCCGCCGACGACGGCTGGCACGCCTCCCTCGACGGCACCCCGCTCAAGCCCGTCACCGTCGACGGCTGGGCCCAGGGCTTCCAACTGCCCTCCAACGGCGGCCGGTTGGACCTCACCCACGACAACCCCCTCGGCCACACCCTCTGGCTGTGGTCCCAGGGCCTGCTGGCGCTGGTGCTGGTCGTGATGGCGCTGCCGGGACGCCGGCGGGAGATCGACGACGACCTGCCCGAGGAGGCCGCCGCGGCCGCGGTCGCCGCCCCGGTCGCGGGGGAGGGGCGCCGGGCCCGCCGGCTGCGCGCCCAGGCCGAGGCCGCCGGCGCCGACGCCCCGGTCGCCCGCAGCGACGAGGAGCCACCGGCCGCCGCGCCGGCCCCGGACCAGGACCCGGTCGCCGACCCGTATGCCGCGGTCCCGCCCCAGCCCTCCTACGAGGGCTGGGCCCCCGCCCCGGACCCGGCCGCCGACCAGCAGCCCTACGCCCCGGTGGCCGACCCGTACCAGCCCGGGTACTACGACGGCCAGCAGCAGCCCGCGCCGGCCGACCCCTACCAGGCGGGCGGTTACCAGAGCGGCTACCCGACCGACCCGTACCAGGCGGGCGCCTACGACCCGTACGGCTACGGCGGCCAGCAGTCGGCCTACCCCGACGCCGGCCCACAGGCGCACCCCCAGCAGCCCCAGCACCCCGAGCACCCGCAGCACTACGACGGCACGACGTACCCCGGCGCCTTCCCCGAGCCGCGCCGTGACGGGAGCGACCAGCAGTGAAGCGCACCATCCTGTCCCTGACCGCCGCGGCCGCCGCGCTGGCCGCGGTCACCGGCGTCGCCGCGGTCGCGGCCCCCGGCGGCGGCACCGCCGCGGCCCCCACCAGCGGCACCCGGCTGCCCGTCCAGCGGTCCACGCTGGTGTGCCCGGCGCCCAGCTCCTCGGAGGTCGCCGACACCACCTACACCGCCTTCGCGCCCCCGGGGGCGGCGGCCGGTGCGGACACCAAGAAGGGCACCGCCCAACTCCAGCCCACCGGGACGCTCGCCGACAGCCACGGCAACCCGGCCGGCAAGGGCGGCAAGGACACCAAGGGCAAGGGCAAGGGCGGCGCCGCGGATCAGGGCGGGGCGCCGACGACCGTCCCGCCGGCCGACAGCAAGCCGGTGGTGCCACTCCAGGAGGCCGGCAAGCCCGTCACCGCCAGCACCGACAGCGCCGACGCCCCCGCCCTGACCGGCTCCGCCGACGGCGTGCTGGCCCCCGGCTGGACCGTCCAGCAGACCACCAGCATCGCCGCCGGCTCCGGCCGCGGCCTCCAGGGCCTGAGCTGCACCGCCCCCGACACCCAGTTCTGGTTCCCCGGCGTCAGCACCGCCTCCGGGCGCACCGACTACGTCCACCTCACCAACCCCGACAGCGCGCCGGCCGTCGTCGACCTCGAAATGCGCGGCAAGGACGGCCCGTTGACCGGCAGCGGTGGCGGTGAGGACATCACCGTGCCGCCGCACACCACCGTCCCGGTGCTGCTCTCCACCCTCACCGGCGGCCCCGCCGACGGCGCCGCGCTGCACGTCACCGCCCGCTCCGGCCGGGTCGGCGCCGCCGTCCAGGCCGCCGACGCCAAGACCGGCGGCGACTGGCTGCCGCCCGCCGCCGACCCGGCCCCCGAGGCCGTCCTCCCCGGCATCCCGTCCGACGCCACCGACGTCCAGCTGGTCGCCGTGGCCCCCGGCAACTCCGACGCCGACCTCAAGGTCCAACTGGCCACGCCCACCGGCCTGATCACCCCGACCGGCCTCGACAGCCTGCACGTCAAGAGCGGGATGACGGCCACCGTCGACCTCAAGGACGTCACCAAGGGCGAGGCCGGCTCGCTGGTCCTCACGCCCAGCGGCGACGGTTCCGCGGCACCGGTCACCGCGGCGCTGCGGGTCGTCCGCGGCAAGGGCGACAACCAGGAGATGGCGTTCATCCCGGCGACCCGGCCGATCGAGGCCCGCGGCACCGCCGTCGACAACCGCGCCAAGGGCAGCACGCTCACCCTCGTCGCCCCCCAGAAGGGCAAGGACGCCAAGGTGAAGGTCACCGCGTCGGCCGGCAGTGGCGGCGGCACCCCGACCAGCAAGACGTACACGGTCAAGGGCGGCACCAGCCTCGCCGTCCAGCCGCCGCAGCCGACGGGCCTGAAGGGCTCCTACGCGCTGACCGTCGAGCCCCAGTCCGGCAGCGGCCCGGTCTACGCGGCCCGGATGCTGGAGGTCCCGCAGGGCGGGCTGCCCGCCTTCACCATCCAGCCGCTGCCCGACGACCGCGGCTCGGTGCTCGTCCCGACCGCCGGCCAGGACCTGTCCCTGCTCGCCCGCTGACCCACCCGTCGCCGACCACCGCGCCCCAACGGCGCCGCTGGGCGGCGACACCCGCGCTGGACCCGCGCCGCCGGCTCACTCCTGCCCGTAGCGCGGGTCCACCGACTCCGGCGCGAGCCCCAGCAGCTCGGCGACCTGCTCGACGACGACCTCGTGCACCAGCAGCGCCCGCTCGTCGCGGCCCTTCGTGCGGATCTCCACCGGCCTGCGGTAGATCACGATCCGATCGCGATATTCGTCGCCGGCCGGCAGCACCCGGCCCAGCGGCACGACGTCGTCCTCCAGGAGCGGATCCACCCCGCCGTCCGGCCCGAACCCCGGTACCTCCAGCACCAGGAAGTCGACCTGTGCGAGCTGCGGCCAGCGCCGCTCCAGCCGGTCCCGGGAGTCGTAGACCAGGTCCGCGAACGCGTCGCCGCGGCTCACCGACAGCGGCACCTGGGGAGGGGCGATCGGGCCGCGCATGCCACGGCCGTGGCGGTCGCGGCGCCGGGGCCGGGGCTCCGCAGGACGGGGAGGTACGGGGCTGTCCATCAGATCGAGCGTAGCCCTCCCGGGACGACCGGCACGGCGTTGTGCGACAACTCGCCACTTGTCGCCGGCTGACCGGACCAGGCCCGGTTCGGTCCGTTTGCCGCACCGCATTCGACCACCCAACTCCCACCGTCCGACGCGGAATGACGCGAAATGCACTACCTGGTGGTGGGATGCCCTCGGGATCCCGCCCACCGCACGGCCTCGGCGGTCACCTCCGTACCGCCCCCCGGCCGGGGGGGTGCAGGTCAGACGCATCGGACGAAGCGGGACGACACGGTTGGGTGAGCCGAGGGAGAGTCGTCGCGGCCCGCTCAAGAGTGCGGTACCGTCCAACGTCGTGAGCCCTGTACGTCGCTGTTCGCGCACTGCGTGCGGCCGCCCCGCCGTCGCAACGCTGACGTACGTCTATGCGGACTCGACCGCCGTGCTCGGACCGCTCGCCACCTACGCCGAACCGCACTGCTACGACCTGTGCGCCGAGCACTCCGAGCGGTTGACCGCCCCCCGCGGCTGGGAGGTCGTCCGCCTCGCCATCGACCCCGGACCCGCGCGCCCCAGCGGCGACGACCTCGAAGCGCTGGCCAACGCCGTCCGCGAGGCGGCCCGCCCCCAGGAGCGCGCCGCCGGCGGCACCGACACCCCCGCCCCCACGGGCCGCGACGGCCACCCCATGGAGGTCGCCCGCCGCGGCCACCTCCGGGTCCTGCGCTCGCCCGACTCCTGAGCACCGGGCCGTCACCGGCCCGCCCGCCCCCGTACCCGGCTGGTTCACGGCCCCCGTACAGAACGTACGGGTAGGTTTGTGACCCCCGTAGGCGACCCCAGGAGGCTGGCGTGACTGACCTGTCGCAGATCGTGAAGGCGTACGACGTGCGCGGTGTGGTCCCCGACCAGTGGGACGAGGCGCTGGCCGAGCTCTTCGGTGCGGCCTTCGTCCAGGTCACGGACGCCGACGCGATCGTCATCGGCCACGACATGCGGCCCTCCTCGCCCGGCCTGTCCCGCGCCTTCGCCCGCGGCGCGGCCGCCCGTGGCGCCGACGTCACCGAGATCGGCCTGTGCTCCACCGACGAGCTCTACTACGCCAGCGGTGCCCTGGACCTGCCCGGCGCGATGTTCACCGCCTCGCACAACCCGGCCCAGTACAACGGCATCAAGCTGTGCCGGGCCGGCGCCGCCCCCGTCGGCCAGGACACCGGCCTCGCCGAGATCCGCGCCCTGGTCGAGCGCTGGACCGAGCAGGGCGCCCCCGAGCCGGCCGCCCGCCCCGGCACCGTCGCCCAGCACGACGTCCTCGCCGACTACGCCGCCCACCTGCGCTCCCTGGTGGACCTCACCGCCATCCGCCCCCTGAAGGTCGTGGTGGACGCCGGCAACGGCATGGGCGGCCACACCGTCCCCACCGTCTTCGAGGGCCTGCCCCTCGACCTCGACGCCCTCTACTTCGAGTTGGACGGCTCCTTCCCCAACCACGAGGCCAACCCGCTCGACCCCAAGAACATCACCGACCTCCAGGCCCGCGTCCGCGCCGTCGGCGCCGACCTCGGCCTCGCCTTCGACGGCGACGCCGACCGCTGCTTCGTCGTCGACGAGAACGGCGACCCGGTCTCGCCGTCCGCCATCACCGCCCTGGTCGCCGCCCGCGAACTGGCCAAGCACCCCGGCGGCATCGTCATCCACAACTGCATCACCTCCTGGTCCGTCCCGGAGGTCGTCAAGGAGCACGACGGCGCCCCCGTCCGCACCCGCGTCGGCCACTCCTTCATCAAGGCCGAAATGGCCCGCACCGGCGCCATCTTCGGCGGCGAGCACTCCGCCCACTACTACTTCCGCGACTTCTGGAACGCCGACACCGGCATGCTCGCCGCCCTCCACGTCCTCGCCGCCCTCGGCGAACAGGCCGGCCCGCTGTCCCAGCTCGTCGCCCAGTACGACCGCTACGCCGCCTCCGGCGAGATCAACAGCACCGTCGACGACCAGGCCGGCCGCCTGGCCGCCCTCAAGGCCGCCTACGAAGGCCGCGACGGCATCACCCTCGACGAGCTCGACGGCCTCACCGTCACCGCCGCCGACTGGTGGTTCAACGTCCGCCCGTCCAACACCGAGCCGCTGCTCCGCCTCAACGCCGAGGCCCGCGACCGGGCCACCGTCGACCGCATCCGCGACGAGGCCCTCGCGATCATCCGCGGCTGACCCCGCGCCGCCCCGCGGGAGGGCCGCCCGCCCGGCCCTCCCGGTAGCCCCGCCCCCTCCGGGCAAGCCCCGGGCCCCACTCCGGCGGTACGCTGGCCACGCCGCAACCACGCCGAAGGAGCCCCGATGCCGGTCGACGCCAGCCTGATCCAGATCCTCGCCTGCCCGGCCTGTCACGCACCGCTGGAGGACCGCAGCGCGGCCGACCCGGCGGAGCTGGTCTGCACCTCCGGCGCCTGCGGCCTCGCCTACCCGGTCCGTGACGGCATCCCCGTCCTCCTCGTCGACGAAGCCGTCCGCCCCGCCTGATCCGGCACCACCCGCCCCACCGGCGATCGGAGGCCGCGCCACCATGCTCGACGAGTCACTCCTCGACGCTCCCGAGGCGCTGGCCGGCGCCGACCGCTTCGGCCTGCTGCGCGGCGTCGCCGAATCCGGCGCCCGGGTCCGCACCGCGGCCCGCAGCGCCGCCGAGTCCGGCATCCCCGAGCTGACCCCCGACGGCCGCCCGCGCGCCGTCCTGGTCGCCGGCCCCGGCCCGGCCGCCGCCGGCGTCGCCGACCTGCTGCGCGCCCTCAGCGGCGGAAGCTGCCCGGTCAGCCTCATCCAGCCCACCGGCGTCGCCCCCGTCCCCGGCGCGCTGCGCTGGACCCTCCCCGGCTGGGCCGGCCCCCTCGACCTCCTCCTGGTCGCCGGCCCCGACGCCGCCGACCCCGGCCTCGCCGAACTCGTCGAGCAGTCCTACCGCCGCGGCTGCGCGGTCGTCGCCGTCACCCCCGCCGGCGGCCCACTCGCCGACGCCGTCGTCCAGGCCCGCGGCCTGGCCGTCCCGCTGGCCACCACCGACTACGACACCGAGTTCGACGTCGAGGGCGCCCCGCCGGCCGCCCCCGGCACCCTCTGGTCCGTCCTCATCCCGCTGCTGGTGCTCGCCGACCGGATCGGCCTGATCAGCGCCTCCGTGGACGACATCGGCAAGCTCGCCGACCGCCTCGACGAGGTCGCCGAGCGCTGCGGCCCGGCCATCCCCACCTACACCAACCCCGGCAAGACCCTCGCCGCCGACCTCGCCGACGCGCTCCCGCTCATCTGGACCGAGGGCCTGATCGCCGGCGCCGTCGGCCGCCACTTCGCCACCGAACTCGCCGGACTGGCCGGCCGCCCCGCCCTCGCCGCCGACCTCCCCGAGGCGCTCACCACCCACCGCACGCTGCTCGCCGGCGCGTTGGCCGCCGGCGCCGACCCGGACGACTTCTTCCGCGACCGCGTCGAACAGCCCGCCGCCCTGCACGCCCGGGTCGTCCTGCTCCGCGAGGACGCACCGGGCCCGCTCTCCGCCACCCGCGCCGCCCAGGAACTCGCCGACGAACGCGACACCCCCCTCAGCGCGCTGGAGCCGACCGCCGGCAGCGACCTGGAACGCGCCGCGGAACTCCTCGCCATCGCCGATTTCGGCGCCGTTTACCTGGCGCTCGCCGGCACCGAGTGATCATGGCTCCGGCGGGGCCCGCAGGAGACCGCCCGCCCCCGAGCGCCTAGCGAGCAGGGCCCCGCGCCTCGCCGAACCACTCACGCAACGTCAGGAAGCAGTCGCCCCATGGACCGCCTCGTCAACACCGTGCGCCCCTATGCCTGGGGCTCCACCACCGCCCTCCCCGACCTCCTCGGCGTCCCGCCCACCGGCGAGCCCCAGGCCGAGCTGTGGCTCGGTGCCCACCCCGGCGCCCCCTCCCGCCTGGACCGCGGCGACGGCCCGGTCTCCCTCGCCGAGGTGATAGCCGCCGACCCCGGGGCCGAACTGGGCGCCGCGACGGTCCGCGCCTTCGGCCCCCGGCTGCCGTTCCTGTTCAAGATCCTCGCCGCCGGCGCCCCGCTCTCCCTCCAGGTCCACCCCGACCGCACCCAGGCCGAGACCGGCTACGCCGCCGAGGAGGCCCGCGGCGTCCCCCTCGACGCCCCGCACCGCAACTACAAGGACCCGCACCACAAGCCCGAGCTGATCTGCGCCCTCACCCCCTTCGACGGCCTGTGCGGCTTCCGGCACCCGGCCGAGGCCGCCGACCTCCTGGAGGGCCTCGACGTCGCCGACCTCAAGCCGTACGTCGACATCCTGCGCGCCAGCCCCGAGGAATCCGCCCTGCGCGAGGTGCTCACCGCCGTCCTCGGCGCCGAAGGACACGCCCTCGCCGAGACCGTCGAACGCGCCGCCACCGCCGCCGCCCACCTCGCCCCCAAGGGCGGACCGCACGCCGAGGCGTACGCCGCCTACGCCGACCTCGCCCACCACCACCCCGGCGACCCCGGCATCCTCGCCGCGATGCTCCTCAACTACGTCCGACTCCAGCCCGGCGAGGCGCTGTTCCTCGGCGCCGGCATCCCGCACGCCTACCTCAGCGGCCTGGGCGTCGAGTTGATGGCCAACTCCGACAACGTGCTCCGCTGCGGCCTCACCCCCAAGCACGTCGACGTCCCCGAACTCCTGCGCGTGGTCCGCTTCGAGCCCCGCGACGCCGGCGTGCTGCGCCCCGAGGACGTCGACGGCGAGGAGGTCTACGACACCCCCATCGACGAGTTCCGCCTCTCGCGCTTCGTCCTGGCCCCCGGTGGAGCCCCGCGCCCGCTGCCCGCCCGCACCCCGCAGATCCTGCTCTGCACCGCCGGCACCGTGCGCCTCACCAGCGACACCGGCACCACCCGGGAGCTGATCCTGGCCCCCGGCGGCTCCGTCTTCGCCCCCGCCAGCGAACACCTCACCGCCTCCGGTGACGGCACCCTCTTCCGCGCCACCGTCGTCGTGTGACGGTCCGTCCGGCATCCGGCCGCCCGTCGTCCCCCGCCGACCCGGCTGCGACAATGACCGCCGCAACCGCGTTAAAGGAGCGGTAAAGCCCGGTCTACGGAAGGGACCTGCGCACCCATGAGTGCATCCGGCGGTACCAAGGCGATCGTTGCGGCGCTCAGCGCCAACCTGGCGATCGCCGCAGCCAAGTTCGTCGCCTTCGCCTTCAGCGGCTCGTCCTCGATGCTGGCCGAGGGCGTGCACTCGATCGCGGACTCCGGCAACCAGGGCCTGCTGCTGCTCGGCGGCAAGCGGGCCAAGCGCGCCGCCACCGCGGAACACCCCTTCGGTTACGGCCGCGAGCGCTACATCTACGGCTTCCTGGTCTCCATCGTCCTGTTCACCATCGGCGGCGTCTTCGCGCTCTACGAGGGCTGGGAGAAGATCCAGCACCCGCACCCCCTGGACAACTGGTACTGGCCGGTCGGCGTCCTGCTCTTCGCCGTCATCGCCGAGGGCTACTCCTTCCGCACCGCCGTCAAGGAGTCCAACACGCTGCGCGGCCAGCAGAGTTGGACCCAGTTCATCCGCCGGGCCAAGGCCCCCGAACTCCCCGTCGTGCTGCTGGAGGACTTCGGCGCCCTGATCGGTCTGGTCCTCGCCCTCGGCGGCGTCGTCCTCACCCTCGTCACCGGCAACAGCGTCTGGGACGGCGTCGGCACCATGGCGATCGGCGCCCTGTTGGTGCTGATCGCCCTCGTCCTCGCCGCCGAGACCAAGTCCCTGCTGCTCGGCGAGGCGGCCGGCCCGGACCAGGTCGCCAGGATCCGCGCCGCCCTCGTCGACGGCGACGTCGTCACCCGCGTCATCCACATGCGCACCCTCCACCTCGGCCCCGAGGAACTCCTCGTCGCCGCCAAGATCGCCGTCGAGCACGACGACACCGCCGCCCAGATCGCCGACGCCATCAACGCCGCCGAGGCCCGCATCCGGGAAGCCGTCTCCATCGCCCGCGTCATCTACCTCGAACCCGACATCTACGACGAGCGGGCCGCCACCGCGCCCCCCGGCACCAACTGACCACCGCGGGCCCCGCCCCCGAGGGAGGCGGGGCCCGCGCCGTCCCCCCAGGGGCCGCCCTTCCCGCGCCACACGGAACAAGCCAACCAACCGCCCGACGAAGCCAAGCCGGCGAAGAAGACCATGCGGTCTGGGGCCACGGACCGGATCGGTGTAAATTCGACCCCAGTGCCAGACGTCGCTGCTGATGGCGGTCGGGCGGCCCGCACCGCGGGCCGACCGAGGGAGAGAGGGCCTCCGACGGACTGCGCTGCGGCAAGGGGAGAGGTGTACCCGCCTCCCCGTAGGCTCGCCTACGCCCGGAGAACCCCGGGGCCCCGACCCGCGCCGCAGACTGCCCGAAATGCCCGATCAACCTCGACTCCGAGGAGCAGCCCGTATGACCACAGCAGCCACCGGCCAGGACTTCAAGGTCGCCGACCTGTCCCTCGCCGCCTTCGGCCGCAAGGAGATCACCCTCGCCGAGCACGAGATGCCCGGCCTGATGGCGATCCGCAAGGAGTACGCCGCGCAGCAGCCGCTGAAGGGCGCGCGGGTCACCGGCTCGCTGCACATGACCGTGCAGACCGCCGTGCTGATCGAGACCCTGGTCGCCCTGGGCGCGCGGGTGCGCTGGGCGTCCTGCAACATCTTCTCCACCCAGGACCACGCCGCCGCGGCCATCGCGGTGGGCCCGAACGGCACGCCTGAGAACCCCCAGGGCGTCCCGGTCTTCGCCTGGAAGGGCGAGTCGCTGGAGGAGTACTGGTGGTGCACCGAGCAGGCGTTGACCTGGGCGGACGCTCCCACCGGCGGCCCGAACATGATCCTGGACGACGGCGGTGACGCCACCCTCCTCGTCCACAAGGGCGTGGAGTACGAGAAGGCCGGCCAGGCGCCGGCGGTGGAGTCCGCGGAGAGCGAGGAGCACGCCGCGATCCTGGCGCTGCTCAACCGCACGCTCGCCGAACAGCCGCAGAAGTGGACGAAGTTGGCGTCGGAGATCCGTGGCGTCACGGAGGAGACCACCACCGGTGTCCACCGTCTCTACGAGATGCACCGCGACGGCGTCCTGCTGTTCCCGGCGATCAACGTCAACGACGCGGTGACCAAGTCGAAGTTCGACAACAAGTACGGCTGCCGCCACTCCCTCATCGACGGCATCAACCGCGCCACCGACGTCCTGATCGGCGGCAAGACCGCCGTCGTCTGCGGCTACGGCGACGTCGGCAAGGGGTGCGCCGAGTCCCTCCGCGGCCAGGGCGCCCGCGTGATCGTCACGGAGATCGACCCGATCTGCGCGCTGCAGGCGGCGATGGACGGCTACCAGGTCACCACGCTGGACGACGTGGTGGAGACGGCCGACATCTTCATCACCACGACGGGCAACAAGGACATCATCATGGCCTCGGACATGGCCAAGATGAAGCACCAGGCGATCGTGGGCAACATCGGCCACTTCGACAACGAGATCGACATGGCCGGATTCGCGAAGATCCCGGGCATCGTCAAGGACGAGGTCAAGCCGCAGGTGCACACCTGGACCCACCCGGACGGCAAGGTGCTCATCGTGCTGTCCGAGGGCCGGCTGCTGAACCTGGGCAACGCCACGGGTCACCCGTCGTTCGTGATGTCCAACTCCTTCGCGGACCAGACGCTGGCGCAGATCGAACTGTTCACCAAGCCCGAGCAGTACCCGACCGACGTGTACGTGCTGCCCAAGCAGCTGGACGAGAAGGTCGCCCGGCTGCACCTGGACGCGCTGGGCGTCAAGCTCACCACCCTGCGCCCGGAGCAGGCCGAGTACATCGGCGTCGAGGTCGAGGGCCCGTACAAGCCCGACCACTACCGCTACTGAGCCGCCGCCGGTCCGCCTGCGGACCGGCACCCGGCACCCCCAGCAGCCGCTGGCACCAGGCCCTCGCCCTCCGGGCGGGGGCCTGGCCCGCAGAACCCCCGGAAACCCCCGCGCCACCCGCGCACCGCCCCACCCCCCGCTCCCAAGGACTGCACCCCCATGCCCCGCGGCCACTACTCCCTGCACGACCCGCACGACCACACCCCCCTCGGCGAAGAACACTTCCACTGCGCCACCGGCCCCTCCGGCTGGCGCTACGTCTCCCAGACCCTCAACACCGCCGGCGAACACACCGGCTCCGTCGACCTCACCCTCGACGCACTCGGCCGCCCCCTCCGCCTCGAACTGCACGCCGCCGCCTGGCAGGTCCGCGGCGCCGCCCTCGACGGCGTCACCTGGGTGCGCACCGACCCCACCGGCACCCACGCCACCGAGGGAAACGTCCCCGCCCACGCCTTCACCGGCGCCTCGCCGGCGTTCCTCGTCGCCACCGCCCGGCTGCTGCGCCTCACCGCCGGCGCCGGAGCCACCCGCGTCCGCCTCGTCGCCTTCACACCCCCCGTCCTCGCCCCCCGCACCCTCGACCAGTCCTGGGCGCTGCTCTCCAGCACACCACACGCCACTGACAACGCCCCGCTGATCGCCGACGAGTACCAGGTCACCGACCTCGAAACCGGCGAACAGCACGCCGTCCACCTCGCCGGCGACGTCGTCCTCGCCGCCCCCGGCATCGAACTCGAATCCCTCGACTCGCCGCCCTCGACGTTCACCTGACGCGGGGGAGGGGACCGGGACCGCACACACCACACCGCGAGCCGAAGCGCCACCGCGGACGAACACGAGCCGGCGGACGGGCAGTTGGCTGCCACGTACCCTGCCGCCCCCACCGGCCGCCCGCCTCCTCCGTGCCTTTGCGTTTCCGCCTCACGCCGGCGGCGCGAACCCCGTCCCGCCGCCCGCCGACGACCGCCCCCGCGGCCCGTCACCCGGCACGCCCTCTCCCGCCGGCCGGGCCACCCCGCCAGCCACCGCCTGCCCTGTCGTCACGGCACCCCCGGGCGCAGCCCACGCCCCACCGGCCACCACCGCATCCGTCTCCCCCGCGGACGACGTCCCCACCACAGCGCCACCCGCCGGCACCCCGCCCCCGGGGACCACGCCCCCAGGCACGACCTCCGAAGCCACCCCCGGAACCGCTCCCCCCGGAACGTCACTCCCCCCGAACGCCCGCCGGGACTCCCGCCCCTGCCGCTCGCGCACCACCGCGGCCAGATACACCACCGGATCCACCCCCGCCGGCACCTCCGCCCCCGCGAAGCCCCGCAGATCCCCGGCGAGCCGCCAGGCCACCGCCGCGCCCGCCTGCGGATCCAACTCGCCCAGCCGCCCCAGGCATTGCCGCACGGCCAGCCACCACCCGTCCGGGACCCGCGACAGATCGAGCCCCCCGACCTCCCCTGCCAGCCACGGCGGCGGCTCCGGCAACTGCACGCCCGCACCCTCCGCCTCGGGCACCCGCTCCCGTATCACCAGCGTCCCGGCGAACACGTCGCCCAGGCGTCGCCCCCGCGCCGACACCAGGGACGCCACCGACGCCAACACCCCCATCGTCATCACGATCTCGACGGCCCCCATGGCACCCCGCACCAGCGCGTGCCGGAACCGGATCGGCCCCCCGTCCTCCCGGACCACCCGCAGCCCACAGATCAGCTTCCCCAACGACCGCCCGTGGCTCAGCGTTTCGACCGCGATCGGGACCCCCACCTGCAGCAGCACGAACGTCGCCACCTGGACGGCCGCCAGCACCGCACTGTCCATCGAGGACGCCGCGCTCAGCATCACCAGCGTCACCGCGATGTACGTCCCCCAGGCCACCGCGAGATCGACCGCTATCGCCAGCCCCCGGCTCGCCAACCGCGCCGGCCGCAGCCCGAGCACCACCGCTTCCCCCGTCACCAGCTGACTCACGCACCCACTCCCTCTCGTCTCCTTCTTGACGGGCCACCACCCCGCGGCCCACTCGTCCCACGCGGTCCCACCCCCGAAGGCCCGGGGCCCGCGTCCGGCCAGTCTGCCAAGCTGGCCCGGCACCCACCCACCGCGCTGCGAGGAGCGAACCGTATGGACCTGGATGTCTTCGTCACGGCCCACGGCGCCGAATGGGACCGACTGGAAGCCCTGTTGCGCCGCAAGCGCCACCTCACCGGCGCCGAGGCCGACGAACTCGTCACCCTCTACCAACGCACCACCACTCACCTCTCGCTCCTCCTCTCCAGCGCCCCCGACCCCGCCCTGACCGGCCGTCTGACCTCCCTCGTGGCCCGCGCCCGCAGCAAGGTCACCGGCGCCCGCAAGGCGTCCTGGCGCGACGCCGCCCACTTCTTCACCACCTCGTTCCCGGCCGCCGTCTACCGCCTGCGCCGCTGGTGGATCCCCACCGCGGTGCTCTCCCTCACCGCCGCCGCCCTTCTGGCCTGGTGGATATCGGCCCACCCGGAGGTCCAGGCCACCCTCGGCGCCCCACAGGACCTACGCGAGATGACCCGCCCCGGCGGCGAGTACGAGGCGTACTACTCCAACCACCCCGCCGCGGCCTTCGCCGCCCAGGTATGGACGAACAACGCCCAGGCCGTCGCCCTCTGCCTGGTGCTCGGCGCCTTCCTCGGCCTCCCCGTCCTCTGGGTCCTCCTCCAGAACATGCTCAACCTCGGCGCCGGCCTGGGCCTGATGTCCTCCGCAGGCCGCCTCGACACCTTCCTCGGCCTCCTCCTCCCGCACGGCCTCCTCGAACTCACCGCCGTCTTCGTCGCCGCCGGAATCGGCCTCCGCCTCGGCTGGACGGTCATCGACCCGGGCCCCCGCACCCGCCGCACGGCCCTGTCCGAAGAGGGCCGCTCCGCCCTGGGCGTGGCCATCGGCCTCGCCGCCGTCCTCTTCGTCTCCGGCATCCTCGAAGGCTTCGTCACCCCCTCCGCCCTCCCCACCTGGGCCCGCATCAGCATTGGCGTCCTCGCCGAGCTGGCGTTCCTCACCTACGTCTACGTCCTGGGCGGCCGCGCCGTACGCGCCGGCGAGACCGGCGACATCGCCCCCACCGACCGCGACGCCCTCCTCCCCACCGCCGCCTGACGTGTGCATACCCCTGATGACCTGCTAATCTCCTTTTCATCCCGGCAACCCGTTGACACGGGTAGCAGGGGGAGGTAGATTCAAACGGTTGCAACGAACTGGACAAGTTCGATCGCGACGGTTAGTCTCAATCTCCGCTCCGGCCGCACCTTTCAGATCGGCGGAGCGCACCGGCCTTTTACTGGAAGTCTCACTCGATCATTCGGGTCGATCTTCTTCTGGTAAAGTCGGAAAAGCCGAAAGGCAAGCCCCTTCGGCGGGCAATTCAGAACGAAATTCGAACCAGTCGCTCAGCGGCCGGAAACGAAAGAAGATCTGATAAAGTCGGAAAGGTCGAAAAGCGAAAGCGAAGCGGCCGAACCCCGCTCCAACAGGGGGCCGGATGCGGAAACGGATC
>NZ_JBIVXW010000081.1:0-43723 GCF_044769405.1 Streptomyces sp. NPDC090442 | reverse complement strand
CCTGCCCAACCACGGAGGTGCCCCGCGCGTTCTCCCCTGCGTCAACCTCATAGCCACACCCAACCCTCCAGAGCTACAGATGGAAAAGGCTCCTGATGGCGCTCAACGACCAGGTCCTGCTGCGCTATCTCGAAGTGCTGCGGTACCACGGGCTGATCCGTTCCGACCTCGACGTGCAGCACCAGCAATACGCGCTCCTGTCCACGGCCACCGGGTTCTTCATGGCCGAGGCCATGCTCTACGACCGGGCGCCGGAGAATCCGGAGGTGCGCGGCGACCTCCTCGCCGAGACGCTCCGCAGGATGCTGGAAACGTCGGCGGAGGAATTCCGCGCGGCCCGGACCGAGTCCAACGCGCTCGTCCAGCCGCTGCGTCACAGCAGCATGCAGGAGGCGGCGGCCGCAGCCGCGCCCGAAGTCATCGCCCTGTACGAGCAGTTGGAGGAATGCAGTGCCAGGGAGATGCGCCGGCAACTGCGCGAGTGACCTCCCCTGCGGGCCGCGGGCCCGCCCCGGCCGCGGCCCATCGCGGCTCCGTTTCGCCCAGGCTCATTTCACGGGAGAAAGACATGACCGAATCGGCGGACAACCCCTTCAACGCATACGTCGGCAAACACCCCGGCGAGCCGAACGTGCTGGAACCGGCCCTGCTCACCGACCCGTTCACCGGATACGGCGAGTTGCGCGAGCAGGGGCCCGTGATCCGCGGCCGCTTCGTCGACGACACCCCCGTGTGGTTCATCACCCGCTTCGATGAGGCTCGCGCGGTTCTGCGCGACCACCGGTTCGCCAACAACCCCGCGTTCTCCAAGGACACCGCGGGCGGGGGAAACCCGCGCAACCGACTGATGGAGATGATGGGGCTGCCCGAGCACTACCGGGTGTATGTCGACGGCTCCATCCTCACCATGGACGCCCCCGACCACACCCGGCTCCGGCGGCTGGTCTCCCGCGCCTTCACCGCCCGTAAGATCACCGATCTGCGGCCCCGGGTGGAGGACATCGCGGACGATCTGCTGAGCCGGCTCCCGGAGCACACCGAGGACGGTGTCGTCGACCTCATCACGCACTTCGCCTATCCGTTGCCCATCACGGTCATCTGCGAACTGGTGGGGATCCCGGAGGCGGACCGGCCGCAGTGGCGGGCATGGAGCTCCCAACTCGCCTCGCTGCGGCCGGATCGGCTCAAGTACTCGTTCCCGGCGATGATCGACCACATCCACGAGCTCATCCGTGAGCGGCGCGCGGCGCTCAGCGACGACCTGCTCAGCGAGCTGATCCGCACGCACGACGACGACGGCAGCCGGCTCAGCGACGTCGAAATGGTCACGCTGGTACTGACCCTGGTCATCGCGGGGCACGAGACCACCGCCCACCTCATCACCAACGGCACGGCCGCCCTGCTCACTCACCCCGACCAGTTGCGGCTGCTGAAGGCGGATTCGGGACTGCTCCCCCGCGCGGTGCACGAGCTGATGCGCTGGTGCGGCCCGGTGCACCTGACGCAACTGCGCTACGCCACCGAGGACACCGAACTGGCGGGCGTGCGGATCGCGAAGGGCGAAGCCGTCATGCCCATCCTGGTCTCGGCGAACCACGACCCCCGCCACTACGCCGACCCCGCCCGACTCGACGTCACCCGCCACCCGGCGGGCCGCGCCGAGGACCACGTCGGCTTCGGCCACGGCATGCACTACTGCCTGGGCGCCACCCTGGCCCGGCAGGAGGGCGAGGTGGCCTTCGGCAAGCTGCTCGCGCACTATCCGGACGTGTCGCTGGCGGTGGAGCCGGAGGACCTCCGACGCATACCCCTGCCGGGCAACTGGCGGCTGAGCGAGCTCCCGATCCGGCTCGGCTGAGTCTCCGGGACGCGGGCCGGGTGCCGCCGCCCCTCGGCAGGGGCGGCGGTGCCCGGTCCCACCGTGGGGCGGCACGGTGTCGCCGCCGGTTGCACGCGCGTCTTTACCGATCTTGTCTGTCTTGCTGGGCTCTGGGCTCCGGGCCGGTGGGCGTGGTGCTTCCTCAGGGGCCGTAATGGGCGTGGGCCGCCCACTGGTTCGGGTGCGAGGGGGCGGCCGACCGAAGGGTGCGGACGGTCTGGTGGAGGGCGTGCGCGGGGGTGGGGTGGGGGCTGGTGTGGAAGAGGCGAGCGGTGTGGGTGGCGGTGGTGTCCGTTACGGGCCAGAGGGGCGCGACGACCTGGGTGAAGCCGGCGAGGTGCATGGCGGCACCGAGGTGGACGGCCTCGTCGGCGAGGGGGTCGGGGCCGGTGGTGGTGCAGGTCGAGAGGTAGCAGGACTCGGCGTCGGTGAGGCGGAGTCGGGATATCTCGGAGAGGGTGAGCGGCTGGTCGTGGAGGACCAGGTGGTCGATGTGGGGGTGGGTCGGGTCGGCGACCGCATGGCCGACGAAGTGGAGGTGGTTGGTGAGGGGGAGGACCGCCAACAGCCTTGTGTGGGTGGATTCTTCGTCGTCCAGCAGGACGGTGTCGGGGCCGTAGTGACGGGCGGCGTCCTGGGCCTGGGTCGGGGCGTCCGGCAAGGGGGCGAAGCCGGGGGTGTGGGGCAGTGCCACCACCAGGGGTGCGAGCCAGTGCGGCCGGGCGTCTCGACGGGAGGTGACGCGGACGGCCGCGGCGAGTGCCGCGACGGACGGGGTGTAGGAGGGGACCGTCCGGTCGAGGAGGCTACGGGTGCCGTCCGGGTCGGTGTGGTGGCCGGCGGCGTGCAGGGGGAGCAGGGCCAGTGGGCCGGTGGCGGAGAGCCAGATGCGGGGCAGTTGGGGGGCGTCGGTGTGGTCGTCGGGGGTGTGGTGATCGGGAGTGCGGGCGAGGTGGTTCAGGACGGGGGCAGCCGTGGTGTCCCAGAGCCATTCCAGGGTTGCGCGGAGGTACGCCTGAGCCGCGTGGCGCTCGGCCGGCGCGGCGTCGGGGTTCTCGGCGGTGCGCCACGCCTCGGCGAAGCGTGCGGCGCGGGTCTCCGCCTCGTCGTACGAGAGGGCGGGGAGCGGTACGGCGGTCACTCCGCTGCTGGTGAGGATCAGCGCGTCGCAGCGCAGCGGGCTGGTGTTGACGGTCACCACCGGGCCGCCGGCGGCCGCCGGGCGGAGTGTGGCGAGCCGCGGCGGCCTGCGGAAGCCTTCCAGACCGGGCCGACGCCGGACCTCGGCGAGCAACGCGTGCCATTCCTCACCCAGTTGGTGACGGCGGTCGGATGCGGCCGGGACGGTGGCGAGGGCGATGCGCAGCTCCGCCAGTCGGGCCGCTAGCTGCGGGGCGGTGGCCCGGAGGGCCTCGTCCTCGCCGTGAAATCCGAGGGCGCTGGTGAGCAGGGTGGCGCGGGCCCGTTCGAGGAGTTCCAGGGCGCGGGCGGGGGCGTCGGGGCCGCCGGCGGTGAGGACGGCCGCCGCTGCGTCGGCGGCCAGGCCCCGGGCGTGTCCGTTCGGTTGGGTCTCCGAGGTGCTGCCGTGGAGTTGGTGGGGCACCACCTGGGGCAGCGGCGCGACGGCCCGGGCGTACGCCGCCGCGGCCTCCTGGTGGCGGCCGGTGGCGGCCGCCAACTCCGCCAGTGTCCGGTGCAGCCGGATCAGTTCGTGGGGAGGACCGGTGGCGTGGCGGGCGGCGGCCTCGGCGAAGGCGTGTGCCTCTCCCAGGAGCTTGGTCTCCGGTGCGTCGCCCTCGGTGTGGCGTTGGCGTTCCAGGAGGGCGGCGGTCAGGTGGGCCAGCATGCCCGAGCGGACACCGTGGGCGGGGATGGCGGTCTCAATGGCCTCGCGCAGCAGGGCGATCGCCTCGTCGAGGGCTTCCGGGCGGCCGGTCCGACGGGCCCGCTCGCACAGGCTGCGGGCGAGGTCACGGAGGTAGCCGGGCCGCTGCGGGTCGTCGGCCCCGCTCGCCGCGACCGCTTCGCGGTGGACCGCGATCGCCTCGCGCAGCAAGGGAGGTTCGACGGGCCGTTGGTCAGCCGGGGCGGGAACGGAGTGGTCGGAGGGGGCGGAGTGGTCGGGGCGCTCAAGTGGATCGAAGTGGCCGGCGTGATCGGAAGGGTCGGGGTGGTCCGAGCTGTTGGGATGGTCGAAGTGCTCGGCCTGGTCGGGGTGGTCGTCGTTGTGGGAGTCGGCGCAGTGGTCGTGCAGGGCGTTGCCCAGACGGCTGAGGGCGTTCGCCAGGGCGGTGGAGTTGCCGCGGCGGGCCCGCCGTTCCTCGGCCGCCTGGCGGTACAGCGCGATGGCGTCGTGCAGTACGTCCGCCAGCCCGGTGCGCCGGTAGTGGGCGTGCAGCACCTCCGCGTGCTGGTCGAGGACCCCGTCGCGGCCCGGGGTGGGGAGCGGTTGGGGCTCCCCGCGGACCAGTTGCACGGCTTCGTCCAGTGCGGCTCCGTCGCCGGTGGCTCGGTGGCGCTTCACCAACAGGCCGGCCAGGCGGGCCCGGTAGGGCGTGACGTCCGGGGAGCCGGCGGGGGTGGCCCGGACGGCGCCGCGGCAGGCGTCGATCGCCGCGTTGAGATCGGCTATGGCGCCGGTGACGTCGTGGCGCAGGGACAGGTGCAGGCCGAAGGTGTCCAGTCGGGCCGCCAACCGCTCGCTGTCCGGCGGGGTGTGCCGGAGGGCTTCCCGACCGCGGTCGATCGCCTCGTCGAGGTCGTGGCGCTCGTGGGTGTGCCGGTAGTGGTCACCGATCACCCGGGCGTGGTGGGCGACCGCGTCGGCCCAGTGCGCTCCACCGGCGGGGATGAGCAGCAGCAACTCGCGGCCGAGGCGGACGGCTTCAGCCAGCGCGGCGGCGTCGCCCGTCTCGCGGTATGCCGTCTGGAGGGTGACCGTCAACAGGCGCAAGGACCGTACGCGGTCCGGGCGATGGCGTGGTGTCAGGTCGAGGAAGGGGCGCAGGGCCTCGGCGTCCTGGTATGGCCGACCGCCGTGTGGATCGAGCCCGCGGGCGACCGTGACGAACTCCTGGGACAGTTCCTCGCGCCGCCGCAGGCCGGCCAGCGCCTGGCGGCGCACCTCCCGGGACACCCGGGGGCCGTTCAGGCGGCGCCCGGACCGCAGCGCCTCCAGCACCGCGGCGGCCTCGGACGGCACCGCGTCCCGCTCCCGGGCGTAGACGTGTGCCAACGGCCTTAGGGACGCCTCCCGTTCGGCGTGGTAGGCGCCCTCGGCGCCGGCGACGTGCTGGAGCCAGCGGGCCACACCGATGGCGTGCAGGGCCGCGAGGTCCGGCCAGTCGGTGTCGGCCGTGGTGATCACCAGCCGGGTGATCGAACCCTGGCGCTCCAGCAACCGGAGCTCGGCGAGGTCGCCGGTGTCGCGGACGGCGGCGATGGCTCGCCGCACCGCGATGAGCAGCCGGTCCCGTGAACCGTCCCGCGAGGAGTCCCTCGCCGGGTCCCGTGAATGCTCTCGCATGACGCCCCCGTTGGACCGAGAAGGCGGTGGCCGATACTCACCCCCATGGAGCCGCACGGCGGTTCCCCTGCCGCACGGTCCCTGCGGACTCTCTAGGCAGCCCAGCATAGGACTCATCGGACCGGCAGCACATGCCTTCCGCAGCACCGAGGGGCGGTGGCGAAGAATCCGCGCCACGGCCGTCGTCACCCATCTCAGTGCGCCGCGCCAGGAGTTCGGGCGGCGCGGGGCGCGGGGCGCCGTCGGCGGCTCACCCGCTGGGTTCCGGACATGGCCGTGGCCATGGCTGCGGAGACGGGCGACGCTGTGGCTGCAGGCACAGGTACAGGTACAGGTACAGAAACGGTCGCGGTTGCCGTCGTGGCTGAGGTGGGTGGTACGGCTGCTCGGCCGTGTGGGCAGGAGTCGGTTGGCTTCGATCACGACTCAACCGTGCCCGGCGGGGCCGGTCGGTCGCGTCAACCCGTGGTGCGCACTTGGCGGGCCCGTCGACTCAACCCCAGGTATGGGGCTAGCCCCCTGGTACCAAGGCGTCCGGGGCGGGGGCGGATCCAGGTGTGCGGGTGGTGTCCCCATGAGTCGACCGGCGGGTCGGGTTAGAGGCACCGTCCGGCTCACGCCGCGGTGGCGTGTTCGGCTCGTGGGGTCGTCGGCGGGCAGTGCGGGCGCCCGGGCCGGGCCGGCTGCCCGCGCAGGTCGGACAGCCGGTCCAGGAGTTGGTCGCGGACCGCGGCCAGGTCGTCGACGCGGCTCTGGAGCAGGGCGAGCCGCTGCTCGAAGACCTCGATCTTGGGGTTGGGGTCGGCGCAGGCGTGCGAGCCGGTCAACTCGTCGCGCAGGCAGCCGTCGAGCAGCCGCAGGTCGTCGGTCGTCAGGCCGGCGGCCAGTAGCAGTCGGATGTTCGCCACCACCCGCACGGCGCCCTCTCCGTAGCTGCGGTAGCCGTTGGTCGAGCGGTCGGGGCGGAGCAGGCCCTGCTCCTCGTAGTAGCGCAGCGCCCGAGTGGTGGTACCGGTGATACGGGCGAGTTCCCCGATGCGCATGGTGTTCTCTCTCCTGGTGGCTGACGTCCAGAGGGAGCGTAAACCTTGCCGCCGACGTGAAGGTCAAGTCGGTGACGGTGACGCCGGGCCGCGGTCATGCCTGGCCGCGGTCATGCCGGGTCATCGTCAAGCCAGGGCGTCGTCAAGTGGGGGCTCGTCAAGTGGGGGCTCGTCGAGCGGGGTGAGGACGACGACCGGGATGGGGCGTCCAGCGCGCTCCCGGAAGGTGGCGAACTGCGGGTCGGCCGCGACCTGTCGGCCCCAGAGGCGGGCCCGGTCGGCGCCGGTGGTCTCGGTCGCGCGGGCCCGGTAGACACGGGTGCCGAGCTCCACGGTGACCTCGGGGTGGGCGATCAGGTTCCGGTACCAGGCCGGCGGGGTGGTCGCGCCGCCGTTGGAGGCGAAGACGGCGAGCCGCCCCGGGCCGTCGGTCAGATGGCAGACCGGCGTGGTGCGCGGCCGGCCGGTCCTGGCTCCCCAGGTGGTCAGCAGGAGCAGCGGCCGCCCCGCGAACGGGCCGCCGACCGCGCCCCCGTTGGCGCGGAACTCCGCGATGACGCGACGGTTGACCTCGTTGTCACCCGAGGCGAGTGGGTTGCCGTGCGGCCCCCTCGGGGCGCCATGCGGCTGCCGGCCGGTTTCCTGCGTCGGCCGCTCGGTGTCATGCGGCTTCGATCCGACTCCCTTCCCATGCGGTTCCGTTGTGACGGTGTCGTGGTTCTTGTCCATGGTGGTGTCCTTGTCCTCCTGCCAGTCGCGTCGGCTGAGGCTGCTTGCGCCGGTGGATGTGGGCTGGAGCTTGTGGTCCGACGGTCGTGGGTTGATGGTTGAGGGCTGAGAGCTGATGGTTGAGGGCTGGAGCTGGTGGGCTGGCGACTGCGAGCTGGCGGCTCTGGGCGGTGCGCTGCGCTTGGCATGTGGGGCTTGGGCTTCATGTGGTGCCCGTGGGTGGCGAGTTGGGGTGCCGCATGTCGTCGTGGTCCTCGTCGACGGCGTGCCGGGCTGCGTTCGAGGTGATGTCCCGGGCGCCTTGCTGGTCACGCTCCGGGGGCGTGCGGGGCCGCGTTCGAGGTCATGTGCCGCCGTTCGCCTCGGTGTTTCGACACGGGCGACCACCAGGGCGAACAGGGCCACCAGCCCGCCGGTCACGGGTACCCAACGCAGCGCCGCCCCATGGCGATCACCTGGCCGCCGAGCCAACCGCCCACCGCAATACCCGAGTTGAACGCCGAGCTCTGCACGGTCAGGGCCAGGGTCCTGGCCCGTTGCGGCGCCACGGTCAGCGTCCGGGTGTTGACCGCGGGGATGACGGCGTAGTACGCGGCCCCGAAGAGGAAGGGGGAGCCGACCGCCACGGGCGTGACGTCCACCGAAGCCCCCAGGAGGAGCAGCGATCCGGTGAGCGCCAGTATGTCGATGCGCACCGCGCCGGTCACCGAACGGTCCGCCAGCCTCCCGCCGACCAGGTTGCCGACCGTACCGCCGACGCCGAAGAGCAGCAGCAGGACGGTGGCGGCCGGGGCGCTGACGCCGATGGTGTCGGTGAGCAGGGGCGCCACCTAGCTGTACGCGGTGAATGCGGCGGCGGCGCTCAGCGCGGTGGCCGTCACCACGGACCGCACGCGGCACTCCCCCAACACCCGCAGTTCGCCGGCCCGGGGGCGGTCGGCGTCGGTGTCCGGGGCGGTATCCGAGGCGATGCCCGGGGCGGCGTTCGCGTCGGATGCGGCGGGCCGCCCCTCTCGGGCCAGGGCGAGCGGGGCCCGTGACGGCGGCGGTGAGGAGCGCCACCGCTACGAAGGGGGCGCGCCAGGAGAGCCACTGGCCGAGGGCCGTGCCATCGGCAGGCCGGCGCTCACGGCCAGGCTGAGGCCCGGGGAGACGCGGGCCACCGCGGTCCGCGTTGGCGCGCGGGCACCGCGTCCGCGGCCAGGCCGAAGAAGAGCGGCATCAGACCGGCGTGCGCCAGCGCGGCCACGACCAGGCCGGCCGCGATCACGGCGAAGGCCGGCGTCGCGGCGGACACCGCGTTGCCCAGCACGAACAGCGTCAGCCACACGGCCAGTAGGGTCCGTCGGCGGGCCCCGGTGGTGGCCGGCGCCAGCAGCGGCCAGCCGACGACCACGGTCGACGCGAAGGCGCTGACCAAGAGGCCGGCCGTGGGCAGGGAGAGGCCGGCATCCGCCGCGAGCGCCGGCAGGATCCCGGCGATGTGGAGCTCGACAGCGACCCGGCGGTCATGCGATACCTCACCGGTGGCCGCCCGATGACGCGGGAGGAGATCCGGGCCGAGTCCTTCCAGCGGATGCTGCCGGGCGGCTTCTGGGCCACTCAACTGCGCGCCACCGGCGAATTCCTGGGCTGGCACTGCCTCAGTCCGGTCGAGGACAGCCTGATCGAGGACCGGCAGGTCAAAGGCAGTCAGGTCGCGGACGGTCGGGTCAAGGGCAACCGGACCAAGGACAGTCCGGTGAACTCGGCCGATCTGGGCTACCGGCTGCGCAGCTCCGCCTGGGGCAAGGGGTTCGCCACCGAGGGCGCGCTCGCCCTCGTTCGGAAGGGTTTCGGCGAGCTGGGGTACGACCGGATCATCGCGGACACCATGTTCGTCAACGCGCGCTCCCGCCGGGTGATGGAGAAGTGCGGACTCTCCTACGTTCGCACCTGCTTCGGGGAGTGGCCCGACCCGATCGAGGGCGCCGACCAGGGCGATGTGGTGTACGCGCTGACCCGCGAGGAGTGGCTGGCGCGCCAGTAGGGGACGCCCCCCGCCCGTGGCGGCGAGTCACCACCGCGGCCCGGCCCGACCGCGCCCCGGCCCGGCGCCTGGCGTCCACCAACGCCTCCCCCAACTCCACTACGCGCCCCACCCATTGACGAAAGGTATGGACCAATCTACGGTGTGCGCACCACCCCCCAATCCCCCGATTCCCCGCCCTGATTCCCCGTCACTGACGCTGACGCATGCCGTCGGGGCGCGAAGGGAGCCCAGCGTGACCGGTCGGATAGCGCGTCTGCTGAGAAGCGGCCTGGCGGCCGCGTGCCTGCTGCCGATGCTGGGTGCCGCGGCCCCCGCCACGGCCGCGCCCCGCGACGACACCTGCGCCGTCAAGCCGAAGCCCGACGGCAAGGTCCTCCAGGGGTACTGGGAGAACTGGGACGGCGCGGCGAACGGCGTCCACCCGCCGTTCGGTTGGACGCCGATCACCGACCCGCGGATCGGCGCCCACGGCTACAACGTCCTCAACGCCGCGTTCCCCGTGATCAGTTCGGACGGCACCGCCCTCTGGGAGGACGGCATGGACGCGACGGTGAAGGTGGCGACGCCGGCCGAGATGTGCCAGGCCAAGAGCGCGGGCGCCACGATCCTGATGTCCATCGGCGGCGCGACGGCCGGCATCGACCTCAACTCCACGTCGGTCGCGGACCGTTTCGTGGCGACGATCGTGCCGATCCTGAAGAAGTACAACTTCGACGGCATCGACATCGACATCGAGACCGGCCTGTCCGGCAGCGGCGACATCAACCAACTCTCGCCCTCGCAGAGCAACTTGATCCGCATCATCGACGGCATCCTCGGCCAGATGCCGGCCGGCTTCGGCCTGACGATGGCCCCCGAGACCGCCTATGTCACCGGCGGCACCGTCACCTACGGCTCCATCTGGGGCGCGTACCTGCCGATCATCAAGAAGTACGTCGACAACGGCCGCCTGTGGTGGCTGAACATGCAGTACTACAACGGCAGCATGTACGGGTGTTCCGGCGACTCGTACGAGGCCGGCACGGTCGAGGGCTTCACCAAGCAGACCGACTGCCTCGCCAACGGGCTGACCGTCCAGGGCACCACCGTCAAGGTCCCCTACGACAAGCAGGTGCCCGGCCTGCCCGCCCAACCGGGCGCGGGCGGCGGCTACCTGTCCCCGGACCTGGTGAGCCAGGCGTGGAACACCTACCACAACGGTCTCAAGGGCCTGATGACCTGGTCCCTCAACTGGGACGGCGCGAAGGGCTGGACCTTCGGCGACAACGCCAAGGCCGCCCAGGGCCGTTGAGCCGCGGGCCCGTCACGTGAGGGGACCGCTACGACCGCCGGCGCGGGCCACCGCGCCGGCCACCGCCCTTGGTGCCGCCGGTCCCGCGCCGCGCGGTACGGCCGCCGGCCGGCTTCCCCTGGGCCCTGCCCGCGGTCTTCGCTTTGCTGGCGGCCTTGGACTTGTCCGCAGATCGGGCCTTGTCCGTGGACTCCGCGGTCGCGGACCGGCGACCGCGCGTGCTGTTCACCGTCCGTCCACGGACGATCCCGATGAAGTCCTCCACCTGGTCGGTGGTCCGCTCCTCGGGCCAGGACAGCGCGACCCGGGACTGGGGGGTGCCGGTGATCGGCCGGTAGGTGAGGTCCCGGCGGTGGTGCAGCCGGGCCAGCGACTGCGGGACGATCAACAGGCCCACGCCGGCCGCGACCAGTTCGATGGCGTCCGCGGTCGTGGCGGGGCGCTCGATCGCGGGCCGACCCGGCGGGTGCTCCCACTCCAGGACGTCGTCGAGCGGGTGCAGCACCAGCTCGTCGGCGAGGTCGTCGACGGAGACCTCTTCGAAGGCGGCCACCAGGTGGTCCTTGGGGACCACGACCACGGTCGTCTCGGTGTAGAGCGGGATGGCGCTCAGGTCCGTACGGTCGACCGGCAGGCGCAGGAAACCGGCGTCGGCGGCGCCCTCGCGCAGCGCCCCGGTCGCCTCGGCGGCCGACACCTGGACCAGGGTGAGGGGGATCTCCGGCAGGCGCTCGTTCCAGATCCGCACCCACTTGGCGGGTGTCACTCCCGGTACATACGCGAGCCGGAACGAGAGGGGTGCTTCCGTGCCTGTCACCCCGCCAGGTTACCCGGCGTGGCCGGAGCCCGTGGTCAGCAGCGGCGTCCACGCTCGATACCCTGGAACCATGAAGTCGCACCAGACCGCCCAGACGATGAAGCCCGCCACCGCGGCGAAGAAGCTGGGTGTGTACCTCCAGGCCACCCCCGCAGAGTTCCAGGAGGGTGTGGTCTCGCGCACCGAGCTCAACGCGCTCCAGGCGGATCCGCCCGAGTGGCTGCGCGAGCTGCGGCGCAACGGCCCGCACCCCCGCCCGGTGGTCGCGTCGAAGCTCGGCGTCTCCATCTCCGGCCTGGCCCGCGCCGGGATCACCGAGGCGCTCACCACGGAGCAGATCGACGCCCTGAAGGACGAGAACCCGGAGTGGCTCCAGAAGGAGCGCGCCACCCAGGCCGACGTCCGCAAGGAGGCGCTCCGCCTCAAGGAGAAGAAGCAGGCGCACGACGAGGCGTGAGCACGCCGTTACGGCCGGCGGCGGCCCGCCCCGCGGGCCCGGCCGGCATCGGTGCGTCTCGGCCTGTCACATCGGCCTGTGACGTTCGCAGGCCCGCACGGCCCGCAACATTCCGGATGAGGGGCGCATGACGACCACCACGACCGTGCCGGTACTCGTCTACGACGGCGACTGCGGTTTCTGCACCACCTCCGTGCGGTACGCCGAGCGGCATCTGCGGCCCCGCTGCACGATCACCGCCTGGCAGTTCGCGGACCTCGACGCGCTCGGGGTGACGGAACGGCGCGCGGTGCACGAGGTGTTGTGGATCACCCCGGCGGGCGTGGTCCACGGCGGCGCGCAGGCCGTCGCCAAGCTGCTGCTGAGCGCGGGCGGCCCCTGGTCCGTCGCGGGAGCCGTCCTCACCCTCCCGCCGGTGCGTTGGCTGGCCCACGGCGTCTACCGCCTCGTCGCGAACAACCGCCACCGCATGCCCGGCGGCACCGCGGCCTGCGCCCTGCCTGCCAACGGCCGCCCGGGCCAGGGGCGTTGAGGACGCGGCGCATCGCGCCACAGCTCAGCACAGAGCGCGTCACAGTTCAGCGCGTCGAGCACACACGTCGCGGGCGCATCGCAGGGCGTCGGGCGCATTCGCGCGCCTGGACGGGCTTCACGCCAGACGCACCGCGCACCCGACAAGGGCGCGCGGTGCGCCCACGAGCGGCCGGAAACCCACCAGCCGGCGCCCCATGAGCCGACGGCCCAGCGCCCGATCGAACGGGCCCTCCGCCGTCAGCCCCGGTCCCCCACCGTCCGTCGCTCCCCCCACTCCCGGACGAGGGACTGCACGGCGGACACCGCCCGGGCGACCTGCCAGCTGTCCGTGCGGACCGAGTTGGCGAACTCGACGTGCAGGAACGGGACATGGCGGTCGGCGGCCGCCTGCCCCTGGACGTTGGTGGCGCCCTCCAGGGGGCAGGAGCGGACCCAGGCCCGGCAGACCCGGAAGGAGCGGTCGGTCAGGGCCCCCGCGAGGAGCCGGCCGTCGGCGCGGCCGACGCTGCCGACGCCGGGCGAGGCGATGACGTCGTAGTCGGAGGCGGAGTCGTCGGCGAAGCCGTGCACCTGGACGCCGGGGAGGCCGCGGGCGGCCAGTTCGTCGCAGACGGCGTCGAAGACGGTGTCGCGGCGGTGGGCGACGTCCGCCGCGCCGTCCCGCCCGGCGTCGCGGTGCGCGCCGGCGATGACCAGGACACCCCCGGGGGAGCTCAACAGCGCGCGGGCGCCCAGCACTTCGGTGTGCTGGTCGGCGACCGGGTGCGGCACCTGGACCGACCAGCGCACCGGCGCGGAGAGGTCGACGTAGACCCGGCCCCAGCCGCGGGGCGCGGGGCTCCGGGTCGAGCGGTCGGCGATCTCCGCGTACTCACGGCCCGTCGCCGCGTCGACGTGGACGGTCAACGCGTAGTCGACGGTGGCCAGTTCGCGGGTGGCCTCCGTGCGGCGGCCGTCGAGGACCAGTCCGACGGCCCCGGCCACCGTCCGCCGGTCGTCGCGGCTGGGCTGCTGATAGCCGGTGCGCGCGGAGAACACGGCCGCGTAGGCGGCGATCCGGCGGTCGAGCCGGACCGTCGGGGGGCCGCTCGGCTCCGCCGTCGCGCTCGGCCGGGGCGTCCCGGTGTCGTGCGGGGCGCGGCCGCCCGAACGGTCCGCACCGCAGCCGACGAGCGAGGTGAGCAGGGCGAACAGGACGGCCGACAGGGCGGCGAGGCGGGCGGGGGACTTCCGGTGCGCAGTCATCGCGGACCCACGATACGGGGGCTCATCCCCCAGCCCGGATCCGCCCGGTTTGGCATTCTTCAACCGATTGATCCGGAGATCAAATTCACTTTTCTTGAGGAAGTCACAACTCTTTCTTTAACCTTCGGGTCGCACGTATCCGGATGCCCCACGGCACCTCCGGCGTTCCCTCCGCAATCGGCGGATGGACGTGCGGAATCCGGATTCGTGAAAGGAGCACGGGGTGGCCGCTTCGCGTCCGAAGCGACGACACAAGGTCCGCCGGCGAGCAGACATGTCCCTCATCGGCGGGATACGTCCACCGATCGCCGTGCTGTCGGCACTGCTGTTGACCCTCGCGGGAATCACCGCGCTCACCCTCGGCACCCCGGAGAAGGTCCGGGTGCCGGAGGCCGTGCGCACCTCCCAGCAGTACGTCGCCGAGGACGCCGCCCTCGCGCTGCGCGCCTCGCTCGACGAGTCGATCACCGACCTCACCCGCACCGCCACCCTGTTCAACCAGGGCCGGCCGGCCTCGCCGGACACCGTCCTGGACAAGGTCGGCAGCGCCTACCAGAAGTGGCGCGGCACCGCCGTCATCGAGATCAGGTCCGGCAAACTCCTCGGCGCGCGCGGGGAGAACGTCCCGCTCTCCGCCATCGACCGGACCCGGCTCGACGGCCCGGACGGCCTCGCCCCACGCCTGGTGCGGCTGCCCAACGGCGAGTCCCGGCTGCTCACCCTCGCGCTGCTGTCCTGGGACGGCCGGCCGCAGCAACTGCTGATCGGTTCCAGCAGCCTGAACGTGCCGGGCGTCAGCCTCGGCGCGCACCGCGCCATCGGCGTGGTGGCCGCCGACGGGCGGGTGGTCAGCAGCCGCGGCGCGCTCGGCGGGGCCGCGGAGCGGGACCGGCTGACGTCGTTCGCCCGGACCGCGGCGGAGCGGGCGAAGCAGAACCCGCTCACGACCAAGCAGCCCGGCGCGGGCGGTTATCCGGGCGTCAGCGGCCATCTCACCGCGGACGCCCCCGACGACCGGCAGGCCGTCGCCGGCTACGCCTCGCTGGCCTCCGGCGCGCCGGACGACGCCACCGGCGCCGCCGGGCTCGGCCTGACCGTCGTCACCCAGGTCCGGGTCGCCGAGCCGGCCGGCCAACTCGCCGGTCCGGCCTTCGGCCTGGCCGCCGCCGGCGCCCTGCTGCTCATCGGCGCCCTCGCGGTGCTCCTGCTGCTCTCGACCGTCCAACGCCCGCTGATCCGACTGTTCCTGGAGAGCCGCCGGCTCACCCGGGGCGACCTGGAGCGCCCGGTGACGGTGCCGCGGTCCGGCGAGGCCGCGCGGATCGGCGCGGCGCTGGAACGGCTGCGCCGCCAACTGCGCGGCGCCCCGGCCGAGTCCACCGCCGAACCCACGCCCCGACGCCCCGGCCTCGGCGCCCGCGCCCTGCTCGCCGTCGGCGCCGTGCTGCTGCTGGCCTGGTCGGTGCCGCTGATGTTGCTGCTCAACCGGGCCGACAACGGCGTCCACATCCCGACCCAGACCGTCCGCGACCAGAAGGCGCGCACCGCGACGCTCAGCGACCGCGTGCGCCGGGCCCTCAACGAGGGCCATGCCGATCTGACCGCCGTCGCCGCCCTGATGGGCGAGGACACCTCGCCGGACACCATGCGGACTGTCCTGGCCCGCACCGCCCACGACCACCAGCGCTACGAGTCGCTCGTGGTGCGCGGCCCGGACGGCACGGTCCTCGCCCAGGCCGGCCGCGCGCCGCACACCACGCCGGGCAAGGGCCCGTCCCAGGCGCCGTTCCAGGTGAGCGGGCACGGCGGCACCAAGCCCGTCGTCACCGCCACCGCCGAGATCCCCGGCCGCCGCGGCACCGCCGTGGTGGGCGAGCTCCACATCGACTTCCTCAACGGGCTGCTCGGCCGACCGGGCCTCGGCGAGGTCCGCGTGGTCGACGCCCAGGGCCGCGTCGTCGGCAGCAACACCGGCTACCGGGCCTTCCAGAAGCTCCCTGACCACCTCGCCCCGCTGCACGCCAAGAAGGAGGCGTCGGCCGCCGTGCAGCGCGACGGCGGGCACGTCCGGATCGCCGCGGCCGCCCCGTTCGCGGGCGGCGGCGCGGCCAAGGACCTGAACTGGACGGTGGTCAGCGTCCAGCCCGCGTCCGCGCTGGACATCCCCGAGTACGCGCGGCAGAACCGCACGGTCCTGGTGGGGCTGCTCGGCGTCACGGCGGCGGCCGCCTGCCTGGGTTGGCTGCACATCGTCGTGGTCCGGCCGCTGCGCGCCCTCGCCGGGCACGCCGAGCGCCTGGCGGACGGCGACCGCAGGACCGTGCTCTTCCCTCGTCACCACGACGAGGTGGGCGCCGTCACCCGCAGCCTGGAACTGATCCGCCAGCAGTTGCAGAACCAGCAACGCCCGCGCGAGGGCGCGCCCCGCGCCTCGGCCGAGGCCGGAAGGACCCTCTGACACCGTGCGTTTCCTCTACACCGTGCTCGTGGTGTGCGGTGCCGTGCTGCTGATCGCCGGAGTGATCGAGCAGCGCCGGCACTTCGCCAACCTCGACCGCATCCCGTCCCGCGTGCTGGTCAACGGCATCCGCGGCAAGAGCTCCATCACCCGCCTGTGCGCGGGCGCCCTGCGCGGCGGGGAGCTGACCACCGTCGCCAAGACCACCGGCACCGCCGCCCGCTTCATCCACCCGGACGCCACCGAGGAGCCCGTCTACCGCAAGTTCGGCATCGCCAACGTCGTCGAGCAGATCGGCATCGTGCGGCGCGCCGCCGCCTACCGGCCGGACGCCCTGGTCATCGAGTGCATGGCGGTGATGCCCGCGCTCCAGGAGATCAACCAGTCCAAGCTGATCCGCTCCACGATCGGCGTGCTCTGCAACGTCCGGGAGGACCACCTCGCCGAGATGGGGCCGACCCTGGACGACGTGGCGCGTTCGCTGTGCCGTTCCATGCCGGAGAACGGGATCTGTGTGACGGCGGAGAAGGACCGTTTCGCCATCCTCCAGGAGGAGGCCGACGCGCGGAACTGCCAACTGGTCTACGCCGATCCGGACACCGTCACCGACGAGGAACTGCGCGGCTTCAGCTGGTTCACCTTCAAGGAGAACGTCGCCATCGCGCTCGCCGTCGCCGAACTCCTCGGCGTGGAGCGGCGCACCGCGCTCCAGGGCATGTACGACGCGCCGCCGGACCCCGGCGTCCTCTCCGTGGAGCGGTACCGCACCCCCGAGGGCAAGAGACTCCGCTTCGCCAACGTCTTCGCGGCCAACGACCCCGAGTCGACGCTGATGAACATCAACCAGCTGCTCGACCTCGGCGCCGTCCACCGCCCGCTCAACGTGGTCATCAACTGCCGCCCGGACCGGGTCGAACGCAACGGCCAGATGGGCGAGTTGATCCCCGCCCTCGACCCGGAGCAGGTCTTCGTCATCGGCCACCCGGCCAAGTCCGCCATCGACGCGATCCCGGCCGCCTTCCGGGACCGGGCGGTGGATCTCGGCGGGGACCGGCGCGATCCGGAGGAGTTCATGGGCCAGTTGCTGGACCGGCTCGGCCCCGACTCCTCGCTCGTCGCCATCGGCAACATCCACGGCCAGGGCGAGGTGCTGCTGGAGCACCTCGCGGAGCTCGCCCCGGACGAGGAGGCCGCCGACCGCGCCGACGGGGGCGCCACCGCACCCGACGAGCCGGGACCGCGGTACGCCCCGCACCTCGACCCCTACCAGCACTACCCCCAGGCGCGCGAGGAGCGGTACGCCGCCGCGCCGCACCGGCCCTCGCACCCGGCCCCGGGCGGACCCGAAGGGCTCGAACCGGCCCGGGTCCGGGGCCCGTTCGAGCCCCCGGTCCCGCCCGCGCGCCCCACCGACGACGCCCCGCAGTGGCACACCCCAGGAGAGCAGCACCGTTGATCCCCTCCGTCCTCACCCCCGAGATCGCCGCGATCGGCATCGCGATCGGGCTGCTCTTCTCCCTGGTCTGCTACCTGACGACCAACCTCTCCCCCGGCGGCATGATCACCCCGGGCTGGCTGGCCCTCACCCTCGTCGAGGACCTCCAGCGCGCCGCGATGGTGCTCGGCGTCACCGTCCTCACCTACCTCGGCACGCTCCTGATGCAGCGGTACGTGATCCTCTACGGCAAGCGGCTGTTCGCCGCGGTCGTGCTGCTCGGCGTCACCCTCCAGGCGACCGTGATGATCGTGCTGTCCATGGAGTTCCCGCTGATGTACGCGAACCAGACCCTCGGCTTCATCGTGCCGGGCCTGATCGCCTACCAGTTGGTGCGCCAGCCCAAGGGCCCCACCCTCCTGGCCACCGGCTCGGTGACGCTCATGGCCTATGTCGTCCTCACCGCCGGAATCCTCCTCGGCGTCATGCCGTCCGCTTGACCCCTCCCCCGGAGCCCACCGCATGCCCCCCAAGAAGCGCCCCCTGCTGCACACCGCGACCGTCCTGACCCTCCTGGCCGGCAGCGCCTACCTCACCGTGGAGCTGCGCAAGGACGAACAGGACAAGGCGCCCCGGGCCCAGGCCGTCACCGACACCCCGCTCAACGGCTCCGCCTCCGGCGAGCAGCGCGGGCAGACCTGGGAACGCCTGAAGAACCCCGACCGCACCGTGCTGCGCGGCGCGGGCGGCCAGGTCCTGGCCACCTTCACCGACCGGTCCCGCACCGCCACCCTCAAAGGCCCCTCGCGCACCTTCAGTGAGTCCGAGAACACCGCGACCAAGGTGGTCACGGAGGACTGGGTGCGTCTGATGCCCGAGGCGTGGCGCGCCGGCGCGGAGAAGGAACGCTGGTTCCAGGAGTGGTTCCGGCGGTACCACGACAGCCGGGAGGACGACCTCTTCGCCGTCGCCTTCCAGTACATCACCGGAGCGCCCGCCAAGAAGGACGAGCGGGGCGTCGTGTACGCCGGCGACGCCAAGTTCGGCCCGGTCAACCCCGACCTGGCCAAGCACCGCGGCACGCCGCTGCTCGAACAGTCCGACTTCTTCGACTACTTGGGCATCCCGTACACCTTCCGCGACGGCACCGCCAGGAGCCCGGAGACGGCCCGCTACCGCGCCGTCGACTGCTCCGGCTACATGCGGCTGGTCTTCGGCTACCGGGCCCGCTACCCGCTGGCCCCCGCCGACGGCAGGGGCGACGGCCTGCCCCGCACCGCCAACGGGATGGGCCGCTCCCAACTGGGCGCCGAGATCATCCCGTTGTCCGGTCCGGCCCCCTGGTACGAGCGCCCGCAGAACATCGACGTGCTCCAGCCGGGAGACCTGGTCTTCTTCAAGATGGACCACCACACCGGCAACCGCCTGGACCACGTCGGCCTGTACCTGGGCCCCGACACCGAGGGCCACAAGGTCTTCCTCTCCAGCCGCAAGGAGGTCAACGGCCCGACCATCGGCGACAAGGGCGGCGTGTCCCGGCTCGATGGCAACGGCTTCTACGCCCAGCTCCTGCGCAACGCCAAGCGCCTCTGAGACCGGGGACGTTGCGGCCCGACAGGGGCGGCGGCTAGCTGATGGAGTGCGGGGACAGCGCCGTGAACCAGAGCAGGACGACGGTGGCGACACCCATGATCGGGGTCAGTATCTCCGTCTCCACCTTGTTGCCGCTGTGCTTGATGAGGACGATCTCGTAGCGCGTCTTCAGCGGCCACAGCCACGGCGCGCCCATCTTCGTGATGGAGTCGCCGAGCAGGTGGGCCAGACAGCCGAGCCCGATGGCGTACGGCAGCCAACCGGGCGCCGACGGGATGAACTTGGCGATGACCCCGGTCCCTATCCCGGCCATGGCGACGATCGTCGCCCAGGCGGAGAAGCCGTGGCCGGGCGGGCAGAGGTTGAGCGCGCGCACCGCGAGGGCCAGCAGGAAGAAGGTCATGCCCAGGGTGAAGGGCCGGCCCAGGTACGTCACGCCGGCCCAGCTGCCGAAGGTCATCAGTGCCACGAAGAACAGCGAGTGGGTGGCGTGGCGGTGCCCGCCGGAGATCCAGGCCACGAACCGGCACAGGATCTTGGAAACCGGGCCGAGGAAGTTGGCGATGGTGCCGTCGTGGTGGTCCAGGTCGGGCAGGAGCGCGGCGCCGGCGCACAGCACGGTGCCCATCAGGATCTCCTGGGGCATCAGGTGGGTGTGCATCAGCAGCGGTGGCAGGAACGGCGTGGTACCCGCGAAGAGCAGCGCGCCGCTCACCGCATGCGAATGACCCATCATGGTGCGTCGTCCTCCCCGTATGTGGCGCGTCGTTGACGCGCCCTCAGCCACGGCGGAGACGGTACCAGCGCGATCACGGCGGCGGCGCCACAGGGCGGCGAAGCGCGACCGCGGGTCGTTACCCCTCCGCGCCCCGTTCAATCCCGACGGGCACTTGTCCCATCTCACCATCCGAATGCTGGACGACATCCAGCGCGTCACGGCTCCGCACCGTAAGGTGACCGGTGCAGCTGGTTCGCCCCGTCCGCCAGGCGGGAGGCGTCGCAAGAGGGAACCCGGTGAGAATCCGGGACTGCCCCGCAGCGGTGAGCGGGAACGACCGCCGTCATACGCACTGGACCCACCCGGGTCTGGGAAGCGACGGCCACTAGGTGCCTGGTGAGACACGAGGCGCGCCCGCGAGTCCGAAGACCTGCCAACTGCCCGCGTGCGGACGATCCGTGCACGGTTTCCCGGTGACCTTCGAGGGCGGGTCGGGAGCACCCCGGACACCGCCCGGGGAGCAGGCACCAGACGGTGCCCGTGTCGCGCGCCATGCCATGCGCCGCGCCATACGGGCCGCCGCATCCGGTGCGTTCCGTCACCCTTCGCGCTCTCGTCCCGTTCCCGGGATCTCAGGGATTCATCTCGCGAAGGAGATCTCCGTGACCACCAAGTCCGCAGCCGCGGCAGCACGGGCCACCGTGTACGGCTACCCGCGTCAGGGCCGGCACCGGGAACTGAAGAAGGCCATCGAGGGCTACTGGAAGGGCCGGGTCACCGCGGACGCACTGCGCGCCACCGCCGCCGAACTGCGCCGCACCACCTGGCAGGAGCTGGCCGAGGCCGGCATCGACGAGGTCCCGACGGGCGACTTCTCGTACTACGACCACGTCCTGGACGCCAGCGTCATGGTCGGCGCGGTCCCCGAGCGCCACCGCGCGGCCGTCGCCGCCGACCCCCTGGACGGCTACTTCGCCATGGCCCGCGGCACCCAGGACGCCGCGCCCCTGGAGATGACCAAGTGGTTCGACACCAACTACCACTACCTGGTCCCCGAGTTGGGCCCGGACACCGTCTTCTCGGCCGACTCCACCAAGCAGGTCACGGAATTCAAGGAGGCCCTCGCCCTGGGCCTGACCGCCCGGCCGGTCCTGGTCGGCCCGGTCAGCTACCTCCTGCTCGCCAAGCCGGCCCCCGGCGTGGCCGACGGCTTCGACCCGCTCACCCTCCTCGACCGGCTGCTGCCGGTGTACGCCGAGGTCCTCGCGGACCTGCGCGCGGCCGGCGCGGAGTGGGTGCAGCTCGACGAGCCCGCCCTCGTCCAGGACCGCACCCCGGCCCAACTGAACGCCGCGGAGCGCGCCTACCGCTCCCTGGGCGCCCTCGCCGACCGACCCAAGCTGCTGGTCGCCTCGTACTTCGACCGGCTCGGCGACGCCCTCCCGGTGCTGGCCAAGGCCCCGGTCGACGGACTCGCGCTGGACTTCACGGAGGCGGCCGCCGGCAACCTCGACGCCCTCGCCGCCGTCGGCGGCCTGCCCGGCAAGCGCCTGGTCGCCGGCGTCGTCAACGGCCGCAACATCTGGGTCAACGACCTGGAGCGGTCGCTGTCCGTGCTCGGCACCCTGCTGGGGCTGGCCGACCGGGTCGACGTGGCCGCCTCCTGCTCCCTGTTGCACGTCCCGCTCGACGCGTCGCTAGAGCGGGACATCGAGCCGCAGATCCGGCGCTGGCTCGCCTTCGCCCGCCAGAAGACCGCCGAGCTCGTCACTCTCGCCAAGGGCCTGACCCGCGGCACCGACGCCATCGCCAGCGAACTGGCCGCCAACCGCGCCGACCTGGCGTCCCGGGCCAGCTCCCCGATCACCCACGACCAGGGGGTGCGGGGCCGCACCGCGGCGGTCACCGAGGCCGACGCGCGCCGCTCCCAGCCGTACGCGGAGCGGACCGCCGCCCAGCGCGCCCATCTCGGCCTGCCGCTGCTGCCGACCACCACCATCGGCTCCTTCCCGCAGACCGGCGAACTGCGGGCCGCTCGCGCCGACCTGCGCGCCGGCCGCATCGACACCGCTGGCTACGAGGAGCGCATCAGGGACGAGATCCGCGAGGTCATCTCCTTCCAGGAGAAGACCGGACTGGACGTGCTGGTCCACGGCGAGCCCGAACGCAACGACATGGTCCAGTACTTCGCCGAGCAGCTCACCGGCTACCTCGCCACCCGGCACGGCTGGGTCCAGTCCTACGGCACCCGCTACGTCCGCCCGCCGATCCTGGCCGGCGACATCTCCCGTCCCGAGCCCATGACGGTCCGTTGGACGACCTACGCCCAGTCGCTCACCGAGCGCCCGGTCAAGGGCATGCTCACCGGCCCGGTCACCATGCTCGCCTGGTCCTTCGTCCGCGACGACCAGCCGCTCGGCGAGACCGCGCGGCAGGTCGCCCTCGCCCTGCGCGACGAGGTGCGCGACCTGGAGGCGGCCGGCACGTCCGTCATCCAGGTCGACGAGCCCGCGCTGCGCGAGACCCTGCCGCTGCGCACCGCCGACCGCCCCGCCTACCTGGACTGGGCCACCGAGGCGTTCCGCCTCACCACCGCCGGGGTGCGCCCGGACACCCAGATCCACACCCATATGTGCTACGCCGAGTTCGGCGACATCGTGCAGGCCATCGACGACCTCGACGCCGACGTCATCAGCCTGGAGGCGACCCGCTCCCACATGCAGGTCGCCCGCGAACTCACCGCCCACGGCTACCCGCGCGAGGCCGGCCCCGGCGTGTACGACATCCACTCGCCCCGGGTGCCGAGCACGGAGGAGGCGGCGGACCTGCTCCGCATCGGCCTGCGGGCCATCCCCGCCGAACGCCTCTGGGTCAACCCCGACTGCGGGCTGAAGACCCGCGACTGGCCCGAGGTCCGCTCCTCCCTCGAACACCTCGTCACCGCGGCCCGCACGGTGCGCGCCGAGTTGTAGACCGCACCCGCGGAAGGACGCAGAAGAGCGCGCCCGCCCCGGCAACCTGGCCGGGGCGGGCGCGCTCCCGTCTGACGTCATGCCACCCCCTTGAGGGGGGAGTTGGCATCGGTCGGAGTGACGTGTGCGTGGGGTGATCGGTCAGGAGGTGGGACCGCTCCAGTACGCGTCGTCCCACTCCAACGCGTCCGGGGTGAACTCGACCTCCATCCGGTCGGCCGCGTCGGCCGGCAGCGAGAAGGCGTACTTGCCCACCACGTCCTTGCCGGGGAGGACGTACCCGGTGATGACCTTCTGTCGCCCGCTCCCGTCGATCACCAGCTCCGCCGACGCACCCTTCGCGTCGTTGACGTCGGGCAGCCCGGTCTCGACGGAGATCCGCTTGCTGCTGGTGTTGACCACGGTGACGGTGACCTGGACGGCCTTGTTCCCCTTGGCGTGCCCGTTGGCGAACGCGTCCGGCTCGAACGGCTCGGGCTTGGCGACCGTGACCTTCAGCCCGTTCTCGAAGGTGTACGGCTCGCCGAAGGACAGGTGCCGGGCCTTCTCCTCGGCGGCCGCCGACTCCTCGGCCGCCTTCTTCTCGGCCCGCTGCTCGGTCTTGACCTCCTTGATGCGCGTAGGGGCGTCATCAACCAGCACGGCGGTGAGCACCGCGCTCGCCACCGCCGCGAGGAGACCGAAGATGCCGAGGACGAGGCCGGCGATCGCCATACCCTTGTTGGTCGCCCGGCCGGAGCGCGCCTGGCTCAGCCCGACGCCGCCGAAGATCACGGCCAACACCGCCGGCACCCAGGACATCCAGAACAGGACGATGAACACCCCGAGGGCGCAACCGACCAGGCCGAGCACCAGGGCCGCGACGCCCATGCCGTTGCTGGGCTGCGCCACCCCGACCGCCCGCACATAGGGCGCCCGCGGCGGCTCGTGGGTGACACCCTCCGCGCTCGGCGGGGCCCACGGGTCGCGGTCCGGCGACGACGGTTCCCCGGACGCGGGACCGTCGGGAGAGACGGGCGTGGTCATGCGGATTCCTTCAGCCAGGCAGTTCAAGTCAGTTCAGGTCACCTCATTCGGTGAATTTCCGACCCTACCAGGAGTTTTACTCTTTTATTACTTCTCGCTCAGCTCCCGCTCAACTCCCCTGCGCCCCTGGGGTGTTGCGCACCCGCGAAGGAAGTCGAGCGCCCCCACCCCACGCCCCTCACCCTCACGTCACCTGCGCGGCGATGATCCGCGCGCACTCCATGGACTCGGCGCGCGCGGTGTCCACCTCCAGGTCGTAGACCATGCCCCGGTGCACCGCCTCGGCCTGGGACGCGGCCATCCCGACGATCCGGTCACCCCGCGCCACCTCGCGGCCGGCGGCAACCGCACCGTCACACCTGACGCCCACCCACAGCACCCGCAGCTCCCCCAGCACCTTCTGCCACCGTCGTTGGGAATCCGCTCCCGCGAGAAACACCTCGTCGAGAATGATCCGGGCGCCCGCCCGGGCCATCGCGGCGACCCCCTCGGCCCAGGCCGCCTCCACCGCCCGGAACTCCGACCCGACGACCACCTCACCGTCCGGCGCGAACGCGATGCCACCGCTCGCCGCCCGCATCGACGCGGGCATCGCGGCCACCAGCGCGTCCGTCCCGAGCGCCAGCCACGGTTCCGGCAACACCGCCTGCAGGCACCGCACGATCCCGGACTTCCCCGAGCTGGAACCACCGTTGAGCACGATCACCTGAGTCAGCACGGCGACACGGTAGTAGGCGGCACGGCACCACCGAAACGGATTTCCTCCGGCTCGGGGGCGCACACCCCAACCGCCAGCCCGCCCGGCATGACGGAGGCGGCGGAAGTGCGCGCCCACGGCCGTATCCCCGCGCCTACCGGCGCTCAGCGACGCGTCAACTCGCCGCGGTGAGCGCGTAGTACAGCGCGTACAGAATCGCGGGGAGCGCGCCGACCAGGCCCGTGATGGCCGTGATGACCACGGGGAGTCGGCGGGTGGACCGCAGCGTCTTGGCCAGATAGCCCACGAGAACGAAATAGGCCAGGGCGACAACCACCCCGGCCAGGACCCACGGTGGACCCAATGCGTGCATGACAGCTCTCTTCTCTTGTGCGGACGTGCCCAGCCCGGATCAGCGACACGCGCGGCGGAGCGTCCGTACACGGCTCGTGGCATGGTGAGCCCGAATCGCTTGCGGCGACGTGACGTTGGAGGGGACAGTAGTCCAAGTGGCCCTCGGTGGGCCAGAGTTGAGAGAACGCACAGGAGGAGCAGGGCCCGGGGATGCCGCCCCGGGATCCACTGCCCTCGTCAACTCCGGGCTGGGCAAGCCGAAGAGACTGTGTGAGCGACAAGCCTCTCACCACCAGATATACGATCCATATACGTACCCTCGATGGCGATGTACGGTTGCCGGGAGGGGGTGACGGCGATGCCGGAGACGCAACTCCGCTTCGCCGTGCTCGGCCCGGTACGGGCCTGGCGCGGCAACGAGCCCCTGCCCGTCGGCAGCCCACAGCAACGCGCGCTGCTGGCCGCACTGTTGCTCCGCCGGGGCGGCATCGCCACCATTCCGGAGCTGGTCGACTGCCTGTGGGGCGACGAGCCGCCGCACAGCGCCATGCCCGGCATCCGTACCTACGCCTCGCGGCTGCGCAAGGCGCTGGGACCGGAGGTGGTCGTCAGCGAGTCGGGCGGCTACGGCATCCGGGTGCCGGACGCGTCGTTGGATCTCCGCGAGGCCGAGCGGTTGGCGGAGGAGGCGGAGCGGGCGGCGAGCAGCGGCGACCGGGCGTCGGCACACCGACTGATCTCGGCGGCACTGGACCTGTGGGAGGGCGAGCCGCTGGCGGGGGTTCCCGGCCCGTTCGCGGAGATCCAGCGGACGCAACTGTACGAGTGGCGACTCCACCTCACCGAAGAGCGACTGGAGTTGGACCTGGAGGCCGGTCGTCACTCCGAGGCAGTCACCGAACTCACCGCGCTGACCGCCGCGCACCCCCTGCGCGAGCGCCTGCGCGAACTGCTGATGCTCGCCCTGTACCGCAGCGGCCGCCAGGCGGAGGCTCTGGCCGTCTATGCGGACGTCCGAAGGTTGCTCTCTGACGAGTTGGGCGTGGACCCCCGCGCCCAACTGTCCGAACTGCACATGCGCATGCTACGGGCCGACCCCGAGTTGTCGAGGCAGGCCCCACAGGAGCCGACCACCGAGCGCGCCGGACTCCCGCGTCCAAGCCAACTCCCCGCCCCCGTACCCGACTTCACCGGCCGCTCGGCCGTGGTGCACCAACTCACCGAAGAACTACAGGCCGCGCAGCTCGACGGCGGATCCCTGATGGCGGTCTGGTCGGTAGCCGGCCTCGCCGGGATCGGCAAGACGGCCCTGGCCGTCCACGTCGCACACGCCGTACGGGAACACTTCCCGGACGGCCAGCTCTACGCCGACCTCCGGGGCTCGACCTCGCAGCCGGTCGCTCCGGAGGGCATCCTGGGAGTGTTCCTCCGCGCACTGGGCATGCCCGTCAGCGAGATCCCGGACGGTCTGGAGGCCCGCGCGGCCTGGTACCGCACCATGCTCACCGGACGCCGCGTCCTCGTCCTCCTCGACGACGCCCGAGACGCCGCCCAGGTCCGCCCGTTGCTGCCGGGAACGGAGGGGTGCGCGACCCTCATCACCGGACGCAGCCACCTGATCGGCCTCGCCGGCGCCCGCCTGGTCGACGACCTCGACGTCCTGTCGCCGAGGGAAGCCCTGACGCTCTTCACCAGGATCGTGGGCGAGGCCCGGGTCCGGTCCGAACTCGACCCCGCCAAGGTCGTCGTCGCGGCCTGCGGTGGTCATCCGCTGGCCCTCCGGATCGCCGCCTCCCGCCTGGCGTCCCGCCGCACCTGGACCGTCTCCGTACTCGCCCACAAACTCACCGTCGAACAACGCCGCCTGGACGAACTCCTCGCCGGCGACCTCTCGCTACGGGCCGCCTTCGACCGCGGCTACGAACAACTTCCCCCGAGCGCGGCCCGCGCCTTCCGCCTGCTCGGCCTGGCCCACGGCCCCGACATCTCGCTCCCCGCCGCAACCGCACTGCTCGACCACCCCGTTGACGAGACCGAGAGAGCCCTCGAATCACTCGTCGACCTCTCACTACTGCAGTCCACATCACCCGGCCGCTACCGCTTCCACAACCTCGTCCGCCTCCACGCGCACTCCCGCGCCGAACACGACGAGCCCACCGAGACACGCAAGGCAGCCCAATCACGCCTACGGGACTTCTACCTGTCTGCCTCGACCGCGGTGTACTCGATGGAGCACCCCGCCCACCACCCACTGCTCGGTCGACCGCCCGGGCCCACGGAGCCACCCGACCACCCCTTCCAGGACCTCCACGGAGCCCGGGACTGGCTGTACGGGGAGGCGGACAACCTCCTCGCGTGCGCGCGGGGCGCGGCGGCCGAGGGCCAAGTGGGTTTCGCCGCCGACCTGTTGTGGGTGACGAGGGAAGCCCTCGCGGGGTCCGGGGTCAGCGGACGCGCCTACGTCAGCGCGGCGGAGGCGGTCCGGGACGCGGCCCGAAGCCCCCGGGACGCGGCACTCGCCCGTATGGCGCTGGCCGACGCGCACCTCGTTCAAGGCCGCTTCGACCAGGCACACGACGAGGCCGAGCAGGCAGCGGCACTGGCTCAGGAAACCGGCGAGGCAGCCCTGCAGCCCTGGGCACTCGACATCCTCGGCTCGGCCGCCATCGGCCGAGGCCACCTGCCCGACGCCGAACACTCGCTCCTCAGCGCCCTCGAAGGCTTCAACAAGACGGAAGACGAGTCCGGTACGGCAGCCACACTGACGCGTCTCTCCCGACTGCGCCTGGCCCAGGGAGACACGAACGGCGCGCTCGACGCGGCCCGGGACGCCCTCACCCGCTACGACCGCCTGGGCGACGACGTACCCGCCGCCACGGCCCGTCTAGCCCTGGGCACGGCCCTCGCGAGCACCCGCCAACGCGACGCGGCAACGGACCACCTCACCCGCTCCCTTGGGGTCTTCCACAACGCCCGACGACACGTGTGGGAGGCTCTCACCCTGCGCCAGATGGCCGAGGTTCGCCTCGCCGCAGGCCATCCCGCACAGGCCGCGAGCCTGGCAGAACAGTCACTGGCCGTTCTACGGCCTACCGACAACACCTGGCTCCGTGCCAACACACTGACCCTCCTCGGAGCGGCCCTCACCGACCTCGGCCACCACGACCGAGCCCACGCCTGCCGACAGGAAGCGCAGTCCCTCCGCGAAACCCTCGACTCCCCCGAAGCGGACCTGCTCCTCGCCCCGAAAAGCTGATCCGGCCCTCCGGCGGTTCAGGCAACCGCCCAAGAAAACCGCCCGCGACGGTCCGGCGACAACCACCGTCGATCACAACTGCCAGGATGTCGGCCCCGACCAGCATTTTCACATCCTCCAGCACGGTCGGGGCCTTCTCCGTTTACGCGTCGGAATTCCCTAAAGCCCACCTAAGCCAGATCCGGAAATCCAAGCAAATTCCCTGCCAAGGACCAGTCATGGCACACTTACCGGCCACTCTCAGGGACGCGCGAACCGTCGGAAGTGGTGGGCAAAGACCGGCTGCGCAGGGAGTGGCCCGCACTTGCGGGGGTCTTGTTGACATCCGCGTGGATCCTACGCGCGAGGCCCTCTATCACCCCCACACCGGCGGACATGCTGGCATGGTCCGAGGTCAGGACGACAAGGCCGTAGTCGTAGTCGCCTCCGGTGAATGCGCCAACGCTGTGCACCCGCCAGCCGCCACCGGTGCGCTGTAGCCAGCCGTTCTTCACATGGACCCGCGCCCCGCTCGGCGCGCCGGCCGGAACGCCCCAACGCTGAGCGGGAATCACCTGGTTCATCAGATCCAGCGCGAAGGCCCGAGAGTCATCTTCAAGGACGGAATTCGTGGCAGTGAACAGCTCCATCAGCGTGAGCTGGTCGGCGGCATTGATCTGGGTCAGCCCCCAGTAGCCGTCGGGATCGGGAACGGTGTGCCGCATCCCTGCCAGGCGCAGGAACTCCTTGATACGGGTGAGGCCGAGCTGCTTCCACAAAGCGGTGGTGGAGTCGTTGTCCGACGCCGTGATCATTTTCGTGGCAAGGGTCCGCTCGGCTTCGCGCAATGCACGGTGCTCGTCCTGGACCTGGCGCAGCAGCGCGCCCAGCACGATGGTCTTGACGACACTGGCCGAGTCGTGTTGCCGGTCGGCGTCGAACGTGCAACTGGTCTTGGTGGTGCGGTCGTACAAGGCGACCGAGGTGTGCCCCTTGGCGTCGGGGGAATTCACCACGGCGCTGATGTCCTCGGCGAGTTGGTCAGCGAGACCGGGCTTCGCGGACGTGCATAAAACCCGGGGCGTCGCCGCCCCGTTCCCGGAGACCGGGGCCGCGCTCGCCGGCCCGGCGGCCACGGTGACCGACGAGAACACTCCAACGAGAGCCGTCACCGCCAACGACCGGCGCACGCCACCGACAGGGACACATATCCGAGAGGACAAGAGGGGCATTCCTTCGTTCTTTCGCTGTTCATCATGACGCGGGGCCCGCCAACTTCCGTAGCCGGCAGGCCCCTTCGATCGAAAGTCGTGATCATCGGGCACGCGACGCGATCGCCCGTACCACCCATCACGACGCGAACGTACCGGTCTCAGTTCCGCACGCGAACGATGCGAAGAATGCGCGACCATCCCAGGATGCTCTCGGCTCACCCCACGAAGCTCAACCGCACCCGGCGGTGGGGGTTGTCGACGTTGGTGTCGACCAGGCAGATCGATTGCCAAGTGCCCAGGGCCAGATGGCCGGCGAGGACCGGGAGGGTGGCGTGGGGTGGGACGAGGGCGGGGAGGACGTGGTCGCGGCCGTGGCCGGGGGTGCCGTGGCGGTGTTGCCAGCGGTCGTCGGCCGGGAGGAGGGCGTGGAGGGCGGACAGGAGGTCCTCGTCGCTGCCGGCGCCGGTTTCCAGGAGGGCCACGCCCATGGTGGCGTGCGGGGTGAAGACGTTGAGCAGGCCGTCCCGTCCGTGGGCGGCGTCCCGCAGGAAGGACTCACACTCGCGGGTCAGGTCGTAGACGGTTTCCCGTGAGCCGGTTCGGATGTCGAGCTCGCGCGTCGTGAAGTTCTCGGGCATGGGGCGATCTTCTCAAGATTCCCGAAAGGGGCGCGACGGGTGTTGGGGCATACGACAACGTCGGCCTTCAGGACCGCTGACGGGTGCTGAAGGCCGACGCGTGGTGGTGTGTCTCAGCCGCCGATCGGGCCCAGCGGGATGTCCTGGACGGAGATGCTGACGGACTTTATGGAGCCGCCGGTCAGGACGGGCACGCCGTTGGGGCCCGGGGCGAACTTGGCGGTCAGGCCGTCCAGCGAACCGCTGACGGAGAGACCACCCGCGACGTTGTCGAGGTCGTCGTCGGCGATTTCGCGGGTCTCAATGCCGGGGGTGTTGCTCATGGTGGCGAGCATCCTCTTCCTGTGGTGACGAAGAGCACCGCGCAGGGCGCGCGGTGCGACAGGAGCCCCTTGAATGACCCCCGTCATGGTCCAGATTGCACTGTCACGGGGGGCCTGGGGCGCGAATCGCCAGTCTCTTCACTCGCCGTGCACACCGGGGCCTTAAGCGGAAGAGGCGCGTCACGAGGGGGAGTTGACCGTGGGGAGGGGCGGGCAACGGGCCTGCAATGCCGTGGAAACAAAGGTCCAGCAGGCGAGACGGGGGTTTGACCCTGCTTCGCGGACCGGGCTACGTTCGTCGACATGTTGACGTCAGCCCTGCTCACCACGCGCGGTCACATCGACCTGCTGCGGGTGGCGTCCGCCGCGTGTCGTCACCGCGGCCGCTGTTGTTGCTGACGTTCGTTTCTCAGCGGAGTTCCTGTCGGTGGGATTCCTGACATCGGAGTCCCTGTCGTTGGGATTCCTGTCGTTGGGGTTCCTGACGTTGGGGTTCCTGCCGTGGGATTCCTGTCGTTGGGGTTCCTGTCGTGGGGTTCCCGTCGTTGGGGTTCCCGTCAGGCCGCGTTCCGTTGGGTTGATTCCCCCTGGGGGTCCTCCCGTTGGGGTTCTTTCGTTTGGTGTCGGGTGCGTTGGTGCCGAGCGCGATGGCCGCGTGGGGGGTGCGGAGTCGCGGCACGGTGCGGCGCGGGACCGGCGCCCGGGTGAGTGGGTGGGTTGTCGATGAGCGGTGATGGGCAGGTCGCCGTGGTCAGGCGGGTTCCGGTCGGGGTGCCGGGGGCGGCGGGCGGTGTCGTCGAGTTGTCCCGGGTGGTGCCGGTGTCCGCGCGGCGGTGGCGGGTGCCACGGTGGGTCCGACGGGCCGTGGGACCGGTCGGACTGGTCGCGTTGTGGCAGGCGTTGAGCTCCGGAGGGGTGCTGCCGGCCGACATGTTGGCGTCACCGGTGGACATCGCGCGGACGGCCGGCGGGATGGTTGCGGACGGGACGCTGCCGTCGGCGATGGTCGTGTCGCTCCAACGGGTCGTCGTGGGGCTGGTGTTGGGCGGGGTCGCCGGGGTCGCGTTGGCGTTGGTGTCGGGGCTGTCGCGGCTGGGCGAGGACCTGGTCGACGCGACGGTGCAGATGCTGCGGTCGATCCCGTGGGTGGGGGTGATTCCGCTCTTCATCATCTGGCTGGGGATCGGAGAGGCCCCGAAGATCGCGTTGATCTCGGTCGGGGTGGCGTTCCATCTGTATCTGAACGTGTACGCCGGAATCCGGGGCGTGGACGCGCAGTTGGTGGAGGCCGGGACCTCGCTGGGGCTGGGTCGGTGGGGGCTGGTCCGGCACGTGGTGCTGCCCGGGGCGTTGCCGGGCGCGATGACCGGGTTGCGGTACTCGTTGGCGACCGCCTGGCTGGCGCTGGTCTTCGGCGAGCAGGTCAACGCCGACGACGGGCTGGGTTTTCTGATGAACCAGGCACGGGAGTTCTTCCGCACCGACGTGATCGTGGTCTGCCTGGTGGTCTACGCGGTCCTCGGGCTGCTGGCCGATTTCCTTGTCCGCACCCTCGAAAGGCTGTTGTTGCAGTGGCGACCGACGTTCACGGGGCAGTGAGTCCCCGTCTCCCCGACACCCCCAGCACCCCCGACACCTCCGACACCTCCGACACCCCCGGCAACCCCGGCAACCCCGCCACCCGTACCGAGGAGCATGCGGGGTCGCGTGACCTCGCCGTCCAAGTGCAGGGATTGGTCAGGGAGTTCGGCCGGCGGCGGGTGGTCGACGGACTGGGGTTGGAGATCGGCGCCGGCGAGTTCGTGGCGTTGTTGGGGCGCAGCGGGTGCGGGAAGTCGACGTTGTTGCGGGTGTTGGCCGGGTTGGACCGGGAGATCGGGGGCGAGGTGCTGGTTCCGCGACGCCGGGCGGTGGCGTTCCAGGCACCGCGGTTGATGCCGTGGAAACGGGTCTGGCGGAACGTGCTGCTGGGTTTGCCGGGGCGACCCCAACGGGCGGATGCAGTAAGGGCGTTGGAGGAGGTCGGGCTCGGACACCGGGCGGATGCCTGGCCGAAGACGCTCTCCGGTGGCGAGGCGCAACGGGCCTCGCTGGCACGGGCGTTGGTGCGCGATCCCGATCTGTTGCTGCTCGACGAGCCGTTCGGGGCGCTCGACGCGCTGACCCGGATCAGGGCGCAGCGACTGGTGGCCGAGCTGTGGCGGGAGCGGGGCTGCGCGGTGCTGCTGGTCACCCACGACGTGGAGGAGGCGCTCCTGTTGGCCGATCGCGTGCTGGTGATGGAGGAGGGCCGGATCGCTTACGAGACGGAGGTGTCGCTGCCCCGGGCGCGGGAGGTCACCGACCCGCGGTTCGCGGAGCTGCGCGCCCGGCTGCTCGGCCGGCTGGGCGTGGCGGACGAGGACGAGGACGACGGGCCAAGCGCGTCGCCGACGCCGGCGGAGAGCGCGGCCGCGGACGGGGGTCGCGCGGACCACGGGAGTCGCGGGAGCGAGCGGTCGCCTGAGCCCGCATGCCACTCAGCGGCATGAGCCTGGCCTCGACCGCGAGCGTCGACACGGTCACCCACTCCCCCCATCCCCCTTGCACGGAACGGCAGAACGGACCCACACCCATGAAGCCTGCACCGACCATGACACCTGCACCGACGAGCCGACGATCGGGAAGACGAACGGGAAGACAGGCGAACGGACAGGCGACCAGAGCGACGACCGGACAGGCAGCGGGCCGTCGACGACGGGCCCTCCCCCTCGCCCTGGCCATCCTCCCCCTCGCCCTGTCGCTGGGTGCCTGTGGGGGCGCCTCGCGCGCCGACGGGGCCGGTGGTGGGGGCGGCGGACACACCGACGGCAAGGGGGCGCTGACCCTCAACGTCGGTGATCAGAAGGGGGGTTCGGAGGCGATGCTGCGGGCCGCGGGCGAGCTGGCCGACCTGCCCTACAAGATCAAGTGGTCGACGTTCACCTCGGGGCCCCCGCTGCTGGAGGCGATCAACGCCGGCGCGGTGGACGTCGGGGCGGTCGGCAACACCCCGCCGGTCTTCGCGGGCGCGGCGCACTCGAAGATCAAGGTGGTCGCCGGGACGCACAGCCGGTCGGACGGCGAGGCGATCCTGGTGAAGAAGGGTTCGCCGCTGACCTCTCCGGCGCAGTTGAAGGGGAAGTCGATCGCGGTGTCGCAGGGCAGTTCCGCGCACCTCCAGTTGGTCTCGTCGCTGGAGCGGGTGGGATTGTCCCCCAAGGACGTCACGCTCAACTACCTCCAGCCGGCGGACGCGTTGGCCGCGTTCACCCGGGGGAAGGTCGATGCCTGGGCGGTGTGGGACCCGTACACCTCGCAGGCGCTGGACCAGGCGGACGCGCGGGTCCTGACGAGCGGTCAGGGGCTGGTGAACGGGTTGGGTTTCCAGGTCGCGGCGCCCGCCGCGCTGGACGACAAGGCGAAGGCGGCGGCGCTGAAGGACTACACGGCGCGGCTGCGGCGGGCCCAGGACTGGGTGTTCAGGCACCCGTCGGCCTGGGCGAAGGCGTGGGCGAAGGCGACCGGGCTGCCGGAGAAGGTGGCGCTGGACGCGGTCCGGCGCACCCGGGCGACGGCGGTTCCGGTCGCCGTGGACAAGGGGGCCGTCGCCTCCGAGCAGCGCATCGTCGACACCTTCGCGCAGTTGAAGCTGATCCCGCGCGCTTTCGACTTCGGGGAGTTGGTCGACCCCCGGTTCAACGGCGGTCTGCCGCCTTCGGATACGGCGCCGCGTAGCTATGGAAAGGCCCAGTGATATGTCCGTACACCTGCATTGGTTCCTGCCGACCGGCGGCGACGGGCGGACGCTCGTCGACCGGCACGCGTACACCGACGGGGGCATCCGGCGGGACCGGATCACCCCGGTGAGCGGGGTGCGCGCCCCGGACGTGGAGTATCTGGCACAGATCGCCAAGGCCGCCGAGCAGTTGGGGTTCGAGGCGGTGCTCACCCCGACCGGGACGTGGTGCGAGGACGCCTGGTTGACGACGATGGCGCTGTCCCAGGTCACCGAGCGGCTGAAGTTCCTGGTGGCGTTCCGGCCGGGGGTGATCTCGCCGGTGCTGGCCGCGCAGATGGCGGCCACGTTCCAACGGGCCTCCCGGGGGCGGCTGCTGCTGAACGTGGTGACGGGCGGGGACTCCACCGAGCAGAGGCGGTTCGGGGACCGTCTCGACCACGATCAACGGTATGCCAGGACGGACGAGTTCCTCCAGGTCGTGCGGGGGGTGTGGGGCGGGGCGCCGTTCGACTTCCGGGGCGAGCACTACCAGGTCGAGGGCGGGCTGACGGCGCTGCCGCCGGACCCGCTGCCGGAGATCTTCTTCGGCGGGTCCTCGCCGGCGGCCGGGCCGGTGGCCGCACGGAACGTCGACGTCTATCTGACCTGGGGCGAACCGCCGGAGCAGGTGCGGCAGAAGGTCGAGTGGATCCGCGGCTTGGCGGAGCAGGAGGGGCGGTCGGTCCGGTTCGGGATCCGGCTGCACACCCTCGCACGGGACTCGTCGAAGGAGGCGTGGGCGACGGCGAACCGGCTGCTGGACGATCTCGATCCGGAGACCATCGCGGCCGCCCAACAGGCCCTGGGCAAGAGCGAGTCGGTGGGGCAGCAGCGGATGCTGGCGCTGCACGGTGGCTCGCGGGACGAGCTGGAGATCTCGCCGAACCTGTGGGCGGGGGTGGGGCTGGTGCGCGGTGGCGCCGGCACCGCGCTGGTCGGCAGTCACGCCGAGGTGGCGGACCGGATCGAGGAGTACCACGCGCTGGGCATCGACCACTTCGTGCTGTCCGGGTACCCGCACCTGGAGGAGGCGTACTGGTTCGGGGAGGGGGTCCGGCCGGAACTCGCCGCGCGCGGGCTGTTGGAGGCCGGGCCGTCGCCGCTCGCCGGGGTGCCGGCGGCGAACGGGCGGCCGGCGTCGGCCCCGGGTGGCGCTCCGTTGCTGGTGTCGGGCGGGCGCTGACCGGGCGCCCGCGCGAGCGGTGGGGTCGGGCGGGAAGATCCCGGCCCCGTCGCGAGTTGGTGGAAACATGAACCACATCGGGGTGCGCGAGGTCGAGGTCGTGGTGATCGGCGCCGGGCAGGCGGGGCTGGCGGCCGCCTTCCACCTGCGGCGCAGCGGCTACCGCCCGGACCGGGACTTCGTGGTGCTCGACCACTCCCCCCGGCCGGGCGGCGCCTGGCAGTTCCGGTGGCCCACCCTCACCTACGACAAGGTGCACGGCATGCACGCGCTGCCCGGCATGGCGCTGACCGACGCCGATCCGGCGCGGCCGTCGGCCGAGGTGGTCGGCGGGTACTTCGCGGAGTACGAGCGGCGCTTCGGGCTGCGGGTGCACCGGCCGGTGAGCGTCACCGCGGTGCGGGACGCCGGCGGCGGTCGGCTGCGGGTGGAGACCTCGCGCGGGACGTACGCGACGCGGGCCGTGATCAATGCGACCGGGACCTGGGACCGGCCGTTCTGGCCGCGGTTCCCGGGCCAGGAGGGCTTCCGCGGGCGGCAGTTGCACAGCGCGCGGTACCGCGGGCCGGAGGAGTTCCGCGGCGCCCGGGTGGTGGTGATCGGGGGCGGCACCTCCGCCGTCCAGCAGTTGATCGAGATCGCGCCGGTCGCGGCGGCGACGACCTGGGTGACCCGGCGGGAGCCGGTGTTCCGCAGCGGGCCGTTCGGGCCGGACGAGGGGCGGGCCGCGGTGGCGCTGGTCGAGGAGCGGGTCCGACAGGGGCTGCCGCCGCGCAGCGTGGTGAGCGTGACCGGGCTGGCGATGACCGAGACGGTCCGGCGGGCCCGCGAGAGCGGCGTGCTGGACCGGCTGCCGCTCTTCGCACGGATCACCCCCGACGGGGTGGCCTGGGACGACGGCCGCACCGTCGAAGCCGACGCGCTGCTCTACGCGACCGGCTTCCGGGCCGCCGTCGACCACCTGGCACCGCTGCGGCTGCGCGAGGCGGGCGGCGGCATCCGGATGGCCGGGACGCGGGCGGAGCGCGACCCCCGGGTGCACCTCGTCGGCTACGGGCCCTCGGCCAGCACCGTCGGCGCCAACCGGGCGGGGCGGGCCGCGGTCCGGGAGATCCGGCGGCTGCTGGCGGGGACGGCGACCGTGCCGCCGGGGCCCGGGCAGGGGAGTCGGGGCCCGGAGGACCCCGGCCCGGCCCGCGCGCTTCCCGGAGGCGGTGTCGACTACGCGGCCGGGGCGGCGGCCGGCTCCCCCACCGGGACGCGGCTGAGCTCGGCCGCCCGCAGCTTGGCGTAGCCGGGGCGGATCACCTCGTTGATCAGGGCGGTGCGCTCGTCGAAGGGGAGGAACGCGGCCTTGGCGGCGTTGAGCGTGAACTCCTCCAGTTCGGCGGCGCGGTAGCCGAAGGTCTCCTGCAGGTGCTGGAACTCCCGCGTCATGGTGGTGCCGCTGACCAGCCGGTTGTCGGTGTTGAGGCAGACCCGGAAGCCGAGTCGGCGGAGCAGGTCGATGGGGTGCTCGGGGTAGCTGGTGGCGGCGCCGGTCTGGAGGTTGGAGGTCGGGCAGACCTCCAGGGCGATCCGCTGGTCGCGGACATAGGAGGCGAGGCGTCCGAGGGTGACGTTGCCGGCGGCGTCGATCGCGATGTCGTCGGTGATCCGGACCCCGTGGCCGATGCGGTGGGCGCCGCAGCGCAGCACGGCCTCGCGGATGGACTCCGCGCCGACCGCCTCGCCGGCGTGGACGGTCACCCGGGCACCCTGGCTGCGGAGGTAGTCGAAGGCGTCGGCGTGCCGGGCGGCGGGGTTGCCGATCTCGCCGCCGGCGATGTCGAAGCCGGCCACCCCGCGGTCGCGGTGGGCGACGGCGAGTTCGGCGATCTCCCGCGCGCGGTCGGCGTGCCGCATGGCGCACAGCAGGGTGCCGACGCGGATCCGACGGCCGGTCGCCGCGGCGCGCCGCTCGCCCTCGCGCAAGCCGGCGTTGACCGCCTCGACGACCTCGTCAAGGGTCAGGCCGCCGGTGAGGTGCTGCTCGGGGGCGTACCGGACTTCGGCGTAGACCACGCCGTCGGCGGCCAGGTCCTCGGCGCACTCCGCCGCGATCCGGTACAGCGCCTCGGCGGTCTGCATCACGGCGCAGGTGTGCGCGAACGTCTCCAAGTACCGCTCCACGGAACCGGAGTCGGCGGCGTCCCGGAACCAGGCCGCCAGCTCGGCCGGATCGGTGGTCGGCAGCGCCCGGTAGCCGAGGGCACCGGCCAACTCGATGATCGTCTCCGGACGCAGGCCACCGTCGAGGTGATCGTGGAGCAGCACCTTGGGGGCGCGGCGGATCTGCTCCGGGGCGAGCACATCGGCGGACTGCGGGGCAAGCAACTTGTCAGACAACGTCATGGGGCGCGAGTATGACACGTCCCGCCGCCACCGGGCGACCGGGTGTCGGCGACTGGACGGGGCGGGGCGCGCGGCGGGTGTTCCGGGGCGTCAGCGCGCCTGCCACACCGGGAGCGCGGGGGCGCCCGGCGGCACCATGTGCTTGGCGGCCAGCAGCGGGGTGCGGTCGAGCCGTACGACCTGGGTGACCAGGACGCCGGGGGTGTCCGCGGGGCGGCCCAACTGGGCGCCGCGCTGCCGGCCGAGGGTGGTGGCCACGATGGTGCTGCCGCCGGTCAGCGGCAGCCCCCGCCCGGCGGCCAGCAGCAGCCGCAGCATCGACGAGGTCCGCCCGTCGGGCCCGTCGAACGCCGCGACGGCGTCCGGCAGCAGCTCCGCGACGGTCTCGTCCGCGGCCCACTCCTGGGTCAGGCAGGCCGGCACGCCGTCGACCTCGATCACGCTCTCCCAGAAGCGCACCTCGCCGTGGGCCGGCAGGACCAGGTGCTGGGTGGAGAAGTCGGTGGGCTCCTCGCGGGTCCGGGCCAGCGGCACGGTCGCGGTCTGCCGCCCCTCGCCCAGCAGTTGCTCCACCGGCTTGAGGAACTCGAAGCCGCGCGGCGGCAGATGGCGGCTGACCGTGCGGCCCACCCCGCGCCGCACCGTGATCACACCGTCCTCCTGGAGCAGGATCAGCGCCTCGCGCAACGCGGGCCGGCCGACGCCCAGTTCGGCGGCGAGCCGGGGCTCGGTGGGCAGGGTGGAGCCGAGCGGGTAGGTGCCGGCGCGGATGGCCTCGACCATCCGCTCGTAGAGCGCGACGACGGGCCGTCGCCGCTGGGGTTGTCCGGCAGCCATATCCCTCTCCCGAATCCGTGGTCGGACCGGCCCGCGGGCCGTCCGTGTGCGCCGCGCCGCACGGTTGCGGCCCGTGCCGCGGGAGGAGTTTCCCATCGATCGGCGCCCTGGTGACGCCCCGCCAGCCTCGTGCGCGCGGCTCCGCGCAACGCTTCTTGTCTGACAAGGATGCCCAAGCTCGCGGATTATGCAGCGTTACCCGTCGTACGTACGAACACTAAATCCCATGTTCGCCAGAAAGTGTGATCGAGCCCGAAATGGCTTTCCTGCGGGCTTCGCGACGGGTGATGCTTACGGGGCGCAAGCGACGGGCTGCAGACCGTAGGCGGCGCCTCCGGTCGACATCCCTTGCTGGGCCGGAGAGTTGGTCCCACACCACACTTCATGAGGAGACACAGCCAGATGAACATCGTCACCAACCTGCTTGCCGGCATCCTGCACTTCGTGGGTTGGCTCGTCTGACGGATTGGCAGCACGACAGGGCGCCGCTCCTCCACGTCCCGGGAGGAGCGGCGCCTTCCGCGTGTGACGGCCCCTTCAGCGCTCCAGCGGCCGCCGCGCGGTCTCCGGGAGCGTCAGGTAGACGACGAAGGACACCAGGCAGAGCGCGGAGACGTACCAGGGGAAGAGGTCCGGGTGGCCGGCCTGCTTGAACCACGTGCCGACGTAGGGGGCGGTGCCGCCGAAGAGGGCGACGGTGACGGAGTACGGGAAGCCGATGCCGGCGGCGCGCACCCGGGCCGGGAAGATCTCGGCGTTTACCGCGGCGGCGATCGAGGTGTAGCCGGTGAGCAGCACCATGCCGACGCACTGCACCAGCAGCAGGGAGCCGAACGCGTCGGTGACCAGGTGGAGCAGCGGCACCGCCAGCACGGCGAAGCCCAGCCCGAAGGTAAGCAGCAGCGGCTTGCGTCCGATGCGGTCCGAGAGCAGGCCGCCGAGCGGTTGCAGCACCGCGAAGAAGGCCAGCGACAGGGTGCCGGCCAGGAGCGCGTCGCCCTTGTCGAAACCGGCGTTGACCTGGGCGTAGGTGGGCAGGTAGGTGGTCCAGGTGTAGTACGCGAGGGTGCTGCCGGCGGTGATGCCGCAGATGAGGAGCGACTGCCGCGGGTAGCGGCGCAGGGCCTCGAAGAGGCCGGGGCGGGCGGCCGGTTCCCCGTCCCGGGCGGAGACGAGGGTCTCCTGGGCGCCGCGCCGGATCCACAGGCCGAGCAGGCTCAGCAGGGCGCCGCCGAGGAAGGCGACCCGCCAGCCCCACCGGCCCATCTGGTCCTCGGTGAGCAGCGCGGCGAGCAGCGCCCCGACGCCGGAGGCGAGCAGTTGGCCGATGGTGGTGGAGATGTACTGGAAGCTGGAGAACAGGCCGCGCCGGCCCGGCCCGGCGGACTCGACCAGGAACGTGGTGGAGGCCGCGAACTCGCCGCCCACCGACAGCCCTTGGACCAGCCGCGCGAGGACCAGCACGATCGGGGCGAGCAGTCCGGTCGCCGCGTAGGTGGGGGTGAGCGCGACCAGCAGGCTGCCGCCGCCCATCAGCAGGATGGTGAGGGTCAGGGCGGTGCGCCGGCCGCGTCGGTCGGCGACCGCGCCCATCAGCAGCCCGCCGACCGGGCGCATGAAGAAGCCGACGGCGAAGACCGCGAAGGTGGACAGCAGCGGCACCAGGGAGTTGCCGGCGTCCTTGGGGAAGACCTGGTCGGCGAAGTAGACCGCCAGGAAGGAGTAGGCGTACCAGTCGTACCACTCCACGGCGTTGCCGATGGAGGCGGCGGCCAACTGCCGGGTGCGCGACGGCGGACGGGCACCGCCGGGCGCCCGGTCCTCGGCTATGGGCTGTGCGTTCGACATGGTCCGTGAACCCCCGGTTCTTCTCCTCGGCCTGCTGCTGGGGCAGGATGGCCCGAAAGGTGATCATGTACCGGTGAGGCGGGTGTACGCCAGGGGTGCGGCGGTGGCGTCGCGTCCGTCATGCCGTGGCAAGGCGCCGGCAACGGTGCGGCAATGCGGCGGCAACACCCGGCCCGCACCGCCCCCGGGTCGGTGGCCCGCCCGCCGCGGCCCGGTACCGGCCGACCGCCGGCGGGAGCGCCGGGAGGAGAGCGAGGAGGCACACCGTGCGGGTAGCACTGTTCGTCACCTGCATCAACGACACGCTCCGACCACGGACCGGGCAGGCGGTGGTGACCCTGCTGGAGCGGCTGGGCGTCGAGGTCGACTTCCCCGATGCGCAGAGCTGTTGCGGCCAGCCGCAGTTCAACACCGGCTACCGGCACGCCACCGAGCCGCTGGTGCGCCGCTTCGACCGGGCGTTCGCGGAGTACGAGTACGTGGTGACCCCGTCCGGTTCCTGTGCGGCGATGGTGCGGGACAACTACCCGCGGATCGCGGCGCGGGCCGCGGCGGAGGGGCGCGGCCCGGAGCTGGCCGGGGCCGCGGCGCGGGCGGTGCCCAAGACGTACGAGCTGACGGAGTTCCTGGTGGACGTGCTGGGGGTGACCGACGTCGGCGCGTACTACCCGCACACCGTCACCTACCACCCGACCTGCCACGGGCTGCGGTTGCTGGGTCTCGGTGACCGGCCGCGGCGGCTGCTGGAGCGGGTGCGGGGGCTGACGCTCAAGGAGTTGCCGGGCGCCGAGGAGTGCTGCGGGTTCGGCGGGACGTTCGCGGTGAAGAACCCGGCGGTGTCGGCCGCGATGGGCGCCGACAAGGTCCGGGCGGTCACCGGGACCGGCGCGGAGGCGGTGTGCACCGTCGACAACTCCTGCCTGCTGCACATCGGGGGCATGCTCACCCGGCAGGGGGCACCGGTCCGCCCGGTGCACCTGGCGGAGATCCTGGCCAGTACGGAGGCCGACACCCAGCGCGGCGGGGCCGTGAAGGAGGGGGTCCGATGAGCCGCAGCTTCCTCGGCATGCCGGCGTTCCCGCGGGCCGCGGCGGTCTCCACCCGGGACACCCGGCTGCGGGCCAACCTCACCCACGCCACCCACACCATCCGCGACAAACGGGCCGGTGCGGTGGCCGAGTTGGACGACTGGGCGCAGTTGCGGGCCGCGGGCGCCGCGATCAAGGACCGCACGCTCCGCCATCTCGACCACTACCTGGAGCGGTTGGAGGAGGCGGTGACGGCCGCCGGCGGCCGGGTGCACTGGGCGGCGGACGCCGACGAGGCCAACCGGATCGTCACCCGGCTGGTCCGGGAGACCGGCGAGCGCGAGGTCGTCAAGGTCAAGTCGATGGCGACGCAGGAGATCGGGCTCAACGAGGCGCTGGCGCAGGCGGGCATCCGGGCCTACGAGACGGATCTGGCGGAGCTGATCGTGCAGCTCGGCGACGACCTGCCGTCGCACATCCTGGTGCCGGCGATCCACCGCAACCGCGGGGAGATCCGCGACATCTTCCGCCGGGAGATGGGACGTTGGGGCCGCCCGGCGCCCGAGGGACTGTCCGACTCCCCCGCCGAGCTGGCGGAGGCGGCCCGGCTGCATCTGCGGGAGAAGTTCCTGACCGCGAAGGTGGGGATCTCCGGCGCCAACTTCATGGTCGCCGAGAGCGGCACGCTGGTGGTCGTGGAGTCCGAGGGCAACGGCCGGATGTGCCTGACCCTGCCGGAGACCCTGATCTCCGTCGTCGGCATCGAGAAGGTGGTGCCGACCTGGCAGGACCTGGAGGTCTTCCTCCAGGTCCTGCCCCGCTCCTCGACGGCCGAGCGGATGAACCCGTACACCACCACCTGGACCGGGACCACCGACGGCGACGGGCCGCGGACCTTCCACCTCGTGCTGCTCGACAACGGCCGGACCGACACCCTGGCGGACACCGTGGGCCGGCAGGCGCTGCGCTGCATCCGCTGCTCGGCCTGCCTGAACGTCTGCCCGGTCTACGAGCGAGCCGGCGGACACGCGTACGGGTCGCCCTACCCCGGGCCGATCGGGGCCATCCTCACCCCCCAACTGCGCGGCATCTCAGGCCCGTTGGAACAGTCACTGCCGTACGCGTCGTCGCTGTGCGGGGCGTGCTACGAGGTGTGTCCGGTGGCCATCGACATCCCCGAGGTGCTGGTACATCTGCGGGAGCGGGTGGTGGAGGGCGGTCCGGTCACCCGGCGCGGGGCGCGGGTCGTCCTCAAGCCGGCGAAGGGGCACGCCGCGGAGCGGGCCGCGATGCGGGCCGCGGCCTGGGCGTTCGACCATCCGGGGGCGCTGCGCGGCGGGATGCGGTGGGCCGCGCGGACCCGGCGGCTGCATCCCGATCGGCTGCCGGGCCCGGGCCGGGCCTGGTCCGACACCCGCGCGCTGCCGGCGGTGCCCGCCGAGTCGTTCCGCGACTGGTGGCAGCGCACCCGGGGCGGGGCCGACGGGTCGAGGCGAGGAGGTGCCAAGTGAGCAGCAGGGACGTGGTGTTGGCGCGGGTACGGCGGGCGCTGGCCGATGTGCCGCGGGGCGAGGGGCCCTACGATCCGCCGGTCCCCCGTGACTACCACCGGGTGCACGGGGCGCGGACGACCGAGCAGACCGTGGAACTGCTCGCGGAGCACCTGGCGGACTACCGGGCGGTGGTGCACCGCTGCTCCGCCGACGACCTGCCGGCGCTGATCGGCCGGCTGTTGGCGGAGCGCGGGGCGCGGACGGTGGTGGTGCCGCCGGGGCTGGACCCGCGGTGGCTGTCCGCCACCGAGGCGACCCGGGTCCCGGACCGGGCCACGGACACCGCGGGCGAACTGGACGCCGTGGACAGCGTGGTGACCGGCTGCGCGCTGGCCGTCGCGGAGACCGGCACGCTGGTACTGGACGGCGGTCCGGACCAGGGCCGGCGCCGGATCACCCTCGTCCCGGACCACCACGTCTGCGTGGTGCGCGTGCCGGACCAGGTGGTCGGGTCGGTCCCGGAAGCACTGCCGCGGCTCTCCCCGGAACGCCCGCTGACCTGGATCTCCGGGCCGTCCGCCACCAGCGACATCGAACTGGACCGGGTGGAGGGGGTGCACGGTCCACGAACGCTGGAGGTGATCCTCGTCCCGAAAGACCGTGGGCCTGCGGCCGGCTGAGCCCCACGTTGTCGGCTTTCCCGCCATGCGCTGCGCGGGCCTGCCGCCCACGTCGTCGGCTTTCCCGCCATGCGCTGCGCGGGCCTGCCGCCCACGTCGTCGGCTTTCCCGCCATGCGCTGCGCGGGGCTGTCGGGTGCGGTGACGGGTCTCCGGGGGTGGTAGGCCAGACTGCTTCGCTTTACGTCTGGCCTACCACCCCCCGAGACCCCCCCCCACCCCGGGTGGGGGGGGAAATAAACCAGC
>NZ_JBIVXW010000080.1:0-43913 GCF_044769405.1 Streptomyces sp. NPDC090442 | reverse complement strand
TGACGGGTCTCCGGGGGTGGTAGGCCAGACTGCTGCGCTTTACGTCTGGCCTACCACCCCCGGAGACCCGTCACCGCACCCCAACAGCACCGCGCAGCGGACAACTCGACCCGCCCCGCGCAGCGGACCGGCAGCGGACAACTCGACCCGTCCCGCGCAGCGGAAGGGCAGCGGAAGGGCAGCGGACCGGCGCCGCAAGGCGCAAGGCGCAAGGCGCAAGGCGCAAAGACAGCAACCCCTACGGCGGGGGCGCCGACAACGTGGGCGGCCCAAGCTCCCGCAGAAGCGCGCGCAGGCGCCCCGACGACGTGACGGCCTCCAGGGTCATCGGGTGGCCGTCCGGGCCGGCTATCGGGAGGCGCCAGTTCGGGTACTGGGTGCCCGTGGTGCCGGGGAGGTTCTGGGGGCGGCGGTCGCCCACCGCGTCGGGGAGCCAGACGCCGACCATGCGGGCCGGGGTGCGCAGCAGGAAGCGGTGGACGGCCTTGACCACCGCCTCCTCGTCGCCGGCGCCCTCCGGCAGCAGGCCGTGGCGGGTGAGGGCGGCGAGCCACTCGCGGAGTTCGTAGGAGGCCCGGGACCGTTCCCGTTCCTCGGGGGCGGCGAGCAGGCCGAGGCGGGCGCGCAGGGCGACGTCCTCACCGGTGAGCCGGGCCGCGGTGGGCGGCAGGTCGTGCGTGGTGACGGTGGCCAGGCAGGCGGCGCGCCACTCGCCGGGGGCGAGGATGCGGGCCGCGTCGGCGGCCGGGGACGGGGCACCGTCGGCGTCCTCGGGCTCGCGGGGGCCGTAGTCGCGTTCGAACCAGAGGACGGACGTGCCGAGGACGCCCCGTTCCGCGAGGGCCTCGCGGACACCCGGTTCGACCGTGCCGAGGTCCTCGCCGATCACCGCGGCGCCCGCCCGGTGGGCCTCCAGGGCGAGCACCGAGAGCATCGCCTCGCCGTCGTAGCGGACGTAGGCGCCGTCGGTCGGCGGGCGCCCCTCGGGGACCCACCAGAGGCGGAAGTGGCCCATCACGTGGTCGATGCGGAGCGCGCCGGCGTGCCGGAGGAGGCCGCGCAGCAGCTCGCGGTAGGGGGCGTAGCCGGTGGCGGCCAGGGCGTCGGGGCGCCAGGGCGGCAGGCCCCAGTCCTGGCCGCGGGGGTTGAAGGCGTCCGGCGGGGCGCCGATGGACATGCCGGCGGCGAAGGCGTCCTGCTGGGCCCAGGTGTCCGCGCCGGAGGGGTGGACGCCGACGGCGAGGTCGTGGACCAGCCCGATGGGCATGCCGGCCTCGCGGGCGGCCCGTTGGGCGGCGGCGAGTTGCTGGTCGGTGAACCAGGCGAGCCGGGAGTGGAAGTCGATGCGGTCCAGCAGCCGGTGGCGGATCCGGGCGGTCTCCGGTGAGCGGGGGTCGCGCAGGCCGCCGGGCCAGCCGCGCCAGTCGGTGCCGTGCCGCTCGGCGAGCGCGCACCAGGTGGCGTGGTCGTCCAGGGCCCGGCCCTGTTCGGCGAGGAAGTCGCAGTAGGCGGCGCGGCGGCCGGGGCTGAGCGGGACGGCGCAGAGGAGTTCCAGGGCCTCGCGCTTGAGGGCCCAGACCGCGTCCCGGTCGATCAGTCCGCCGCGCAGCAGGACGTCGTCGCGCAACTCCCCCGCACGGGAGGTGAGTTCGTCGATGCGGGCGCGGGCGGGGTCGGAGAGGTGGGCGTACTCGGGGAGTTGCTCGATGCGGAGGTGGACCGGGTCGGGGAAGCGCCGCGAGGAGGGGCGGTAGGGGGACGGGTCGGTGGGCCGGCCGGGCACCGCCGCGTGCAGCGGGTTGAGTTGGACGAATCCGGTGCCCAGGGTGCGGCCGGACCAGGCGGCGAGGTCGGCGAGGTCCCCGAGGTCGCCCATGCCCCAAGAGCGGCGGGAGAGCAGGGAGTAGAGCTGGACGAGGAAGCCGTGGCTGCGGTCGGGCGGGGCGGGCACCGCGCCGGGGGCGACGATCAGCCGGGCGCGGGCGGTGCGGCCGTCGGGGGCGTCGGCCCGGAGGTCGTGGACGCCCAGGGGGAGCGCGGCCAGCGCCGCCGGGCCCTGGGTGCCGTCCCGTACTTCCGCGCCGAGGAGCGCGCCGTCCTCGGTGCGCACGCGCAGGGTCGTGCCCTCGGGGAGCTCCGGCAGGCGCGGCGGGCGGCCGGCGCGGGCGGTGACTGTGGGCGGCAGCAGGGCGCGGCCGGCGGTCTCCGCATGAGCGGCCAGGGACTCGCTGACGGCCTGCGGGGTGGAGGCGTCGACGCCCAGCGCGGCGAGCACGGCGACGACGGTGTCCTCGGTGACGTGGACGGTGCGGCCCGGTGCGGGCTCGTAGGACGGGGCAATGCCGTGGAGCCGGGCGAGCCGGGCGCGGCCCATGGCTGCTCAGACCTCCATCGACTCCGTGCCCAGACCGGCGGCCGTCGGCTCGCTGGTCAGCGGGAGTTCGGCGGTGATGGGGACCTCGCTGGTGAGCGGGGCGCTCTCGGCGAGCGGGGGTTCGCTGGTCAGCGGCGGTTCGGCGAAACGACACGAACCGGAGCCCCCCAGGCCGGAGTCGGGGCCGGAGACGCCTTCGTAGGGGTCGGGTTCCGTGCTGGGCATCGGGGGTCCCCCCGGCTCGAACGAGGCGGAGAGTTTGGGGGACACGAGCGCGTCGAGGAGCAACTGAGCGGATGCGGCCACGAGGGGCCTCCCGTTCATCGGTAATGGGACACGTCTGGCCCTACCCCGTCCCGGCGGGCGCAGACGTCTCTACCCAGTAAACGTGACTCACGTCACAGTAGAACCTCGGCGGGCGATTTGACGGTGGAGGGCGCGGTGCGGCGCACAGAACGTCGGAGGAGGCGGGTCGCGGCGTAATTTCTGCGGGAGGGGCGTGTCATGAATGTGCCGCGACCGGGGGAGGAATAGGGCGAATCGGTGGCCGGCCCGGGGTGGGCCGGAGGCCCGGTTGACACCCTCGCCGCCGCAATGGTGGGCTCGCTGCCGAAGGTCTGTCCGAAACGGTCCGGCAGGGTGCTTCGGGCCCCCGGATCCACACCGCGCGCACCACGACCACCACGCCCGCCCGCGGCTCCCGCCGGACGGGCGCGCGGGCGCGTCGCGACGGCCGGCAGGGAGCACAGGGGGAACCGGCGGGAGCCGGGGGGCGCGAGATGACGGGGACACGAGGAGCGACCGTGCGAGTCCGGGGCGTATGGGGCGGCAGGGGCGGCGGCCGGGCGCGGGTGGCGGGAACCACCGCGCTGGCGGCAGCGGTCATCACGGGACTGCTCGGCGGGGCGCCGGCCGCGCAGGCGGCGCCGGCCGACTCCGTCGCCGGCACCCCCGACCAGCCGGGCCGCCCCACCGACACCGGGGCGCCGCCCGCGGTCTGGCCGCGCCCGCAGACGATCCAGCGGCTCGGCGCGGCGGTCCCGCTCGGCCCGACGGCGGTGCTGGTGGCCGCGCCGGACGCCGACCCGTACGCCCTGGACGTGCTGCGCGGGCTGCTGCGGGACGCCGGGGTGCGCACCGTGCGACAGGTCGCGCCCGGTGACCAGGTGCCGGCGGGCGGGCCGGTGTTGCTGGTCGGCGGGCCCGCGGAGGACGCGTTGCGGGCGCTGCGGGCGCCGGCCCGCGGGGACCTGCCGTCGGGCGGCTACCGGCTGGCCGTGGGCCAGGTCGCCGGCCGGGACACCGTCGCGCTGGACGGCGTCGGGCCCGACGGCCTCTTCCACGCCGCGCAGACCCTGCGCCAGCTCGTCACCGACGGGCCGGACGGCGGGCGGCAGTTGGCCTCGGTGAGCGTGCGGGACTGGCCGGCCACCGGGGTCCGCGGCACCGCCGAGGGCTTCTACGGGCAGCCGTGGACCCGTGCGCAACGGCTGGCCCAGCTCGACTTCATGGGCCGCACCAAGCAGAACCAGTACCTCTACTCCCCCGGGGACGACCCCTACCGGCAGGCCCGTTGGCGCGACCCGTACCCGGCCGAACAGCGCGCCGACTTCCGGGCGTTGGCCGAGCGGGCCCGCGCCAACCACGTCACCCTCGGCTGGGCGGTGGCGCCGGGGCAGTCGATGTGCCTGTCCTCGCAGGACGACCTGCGGGCGCTGCGCCGCAAGGTGGACGCCATGTGGGCGCTGGGGGTGCGCTCCTTCCAGCTCCAGTTCCAGGACGTCAGCTACAGCGAATGGCACTGCGCCGCCGACGGGGAGACCTTCGGCTCCGGCCCGCAGGCCGCCGCCAAGGCCCAGGCCGGGGTCGCCAACGCGCTGTCCCAGCACCTCGCCGAGCGCCACCCGGGCGCGGCGCCGCTGTCCCTGATGCCGACCGAGTTCTACCAGGACGGCGCGACCGCCTACCGCAGCGCGCTGGCCGCGGCGCTCGACGACCGGGTGGAGGTGGCCTGGACCGGCGTCGGGGTGGTGCCGCGGACCATCACCGGCGGCGAACTGTCCGCCGCCCGCCAGGCGTTCCGCCACCCGCTGGTCACCCTGGACAACTACCCGGTCAACGACTTCGCCCAGGACCGGATCTTCCTCGGCCCCTACATGGGCCGCGAACCGGCCGTCGCCACCGGCTCGGCGGCGCTGCTCGCCAACGCCATGGAGCAGCCGCTGGCCTCCCGGATCCCGCTGTTCACCGCCGCCGACTACGCCTGGAACCCGCGCGACTACCGCCCCGCGCAGTCCTGGGAGGCGGCCATCGACGACCTCGCGGGCGGCGACGCCAAGGCCCGTACGGCGCTGCGGGCGCTGGCCGGCAACGCCTCGTCGTCAATGATCAACCGCACCGAGTCGGGGTACCTCCGCCCGCTCGTCGAACGCTTCTGGAAGGCCCGCGAGGCGGCCGTCAACGGCGGACGGCCCGGCGACGACCCGGAGTTCGCCAAGGCGGGCGCCGCGCTGCGGGCCGCCTTCCGCGCCATGACCACCGCGCCCCAGGGGCTGACCGCCGACCTGCGGGACGAAGTGGGGCCGTGGGCCGAGCAGTTGGCCCGCTTCGGGGACGCCGGCGCGCAGGCCGTGGACACCCTGCTGGCGCAGGCGCGGGACGACGGGGACGCGGCCTGGGCGGCGCAGCGCGCGGTGCGGCGGCTGCGCGGCCAGATCGACGGCAGCCCGGTGACGGTCGGCAAGGGCGTGCTGGCGCCGTTCCTGGACCGGGCGATGACCGAGGCCGACGCCTGGACGGGGGCCCGCGGCGGCGCCCCGAAGCCGGACCGCGGCGACGGCCGGACGTCGCTGACCGTGCCCTTCACCCGGGTCCGCCCGTTGACGGCGGTCACCGCGCTCACCGAGCCGGGGCCGGCCAGCGGCGCGGTGTCCCTGGAGGCGCACGTGCCGGGGGCCGGCTGGCAGCGCCTGGGGGCGCTGTCCGCGACCGGCTGGACGGAGGCCCGCACGGCCGGGCTGCGCGCCGATGCGGTGCGGGTGGCCTGGGACGGCGACGCCGCGCCGCCCGCCGTGCGGGCGCTCGTCCCCTGGTTCGACGACACCCCGCAGGCCGGCCTGGAGCTGTCCCGCACCGCGCTCGACGCCCAGACCGGCGGCCGCACGGAGATCCAGGCGCGGATCTCCTCACGCCGTCCCGGCGCGGTGCACGGCCCGCTGAAGGTCACCGCGCCCAAGGGGATCACCGTGCACGCGCCCGGCGAACCGACCGCCCCCCGGGGCGGCACGGCCCTCGTCCCGCTCACCGTCGACGTCCCCAAGGACACCCCCTCCGGGACGTACCGGGTTGCGGTCGCCTTCGCCGGCCAGGAACAGCAGGTGACCGTGCGGGTCTTCCCGCCCACCGGTGGCCCGGACCTGGCGCGCGGCGCACCGACCACCTCCTCCGGCGACGAGACGGACGACTTCCCGGCGTCCGCGGCCACCGACGGCGACTCCAGGACCCGCTGGTCCTCCCCCGCCGAGGACGACGCCTGGCTGCAGTTCACGCTGCCCGAGCCGACCCGGCTCGGCCTGGTCGTGCTGCGCTGGCAGGACGCCTACGCGGCCGCGTACCGCCTCCAGGTCTCGTCCGACGGCCACACCTGGCGCACCGCCGCCACCGTCCGCGACGGCAAGGGCGGCCGGGAGGCGATCCGGATGGACGCCGAGGACGTCCGCTACGTCCGGTTCCAGGGCGACAAGCGGGCGACGCGGTTCGGGTACTCGCTGTGGGAGGTGGAGGCGTACGCGGTCACGCCCACGTCCTGAGCGCGGTACGGCGCGGGGCCCGGCGGGTGCTCGCCCCGCCGGGCCCCGGGCCGGGCCGCGGCCTCACTGACGCAAAAACCCGGATCTACGCCGATACGGCATCGATCCGGGCCAACGCGTCATCCGCGCCGTACGGCTGCAAATAAGGCAGCCAGCGCGGATCCCTATGCCCCGTGCCGATGATCCGCCAGGCCAGTCCCGACGGCGGTGCGGGCTGATGGCGCAGCCGCCAGCCGATCTCGGCGACATGGCGGTCGGCCTTGACGTGGTTGCAACGCCGGCACGCGGCGACGACGTTCTCCCAGGTGTGCTGGCCACCGCGGCTGCGCGGGACGACGTGGTCGACGCTGGTTGCGACGCCACCGCAGTACATGCACCGCCCACCGTCCCGGGCGAAGAGCGCCCGGCGGGTCAGCGGGACGGGGCCCCGAAAGGGCACTCTCACAAACCGCTTCAAGCGGACCACGCTCGGAGCGGGGATGACACGGGTCGCGCTGTGCATCAGGGCGCCGGATTCCTCAAGGCTGACGGCCTTCTCATTGAGGACGAGGATGAGCGCGCGGCGGAGCGGTACGACGCCGAGCGGCTCGTACGACGCATTGAGGACCAGGACATGCGGCACGGGTGCCTCCTTGTACGCCGGCGGCGCGTGGCTCGCGCCGGGACGATCTCCCCACAGTGTCCCCCGGTGCCTGGTCACGGCGCCACCATGACCGGGTAACGGGCCGGAGGTGTTTTCCACCACAGCGCCGCAGATCCCACCAGATCCGGCACTTTCCGACCGTCCCGGGTGCCCCATGATCGAACACAGGCTCGGACCGCGCGCGTTGCCCCGTTAGTGTGTTAGGTCTGCCCGGCCCCGCAGGCCCCCTGGCGGCCCGGGTGCGCTGTCCCTCACGGAAGGTTCCGCTGTGTACTGGTCCGCCCCGATGGTCGCCGCCGCGCCGGCGCGCTCCGCCGCGTCCGGCTCAACCGGTCCGACCTCCCTCGACGAGGCCACCCAGAAGGCCACCAACGCCGCCGACTGGGTCCAGGCGAACTGGGGGACGTGGCTCACGTCCGGACTCCAGATCATCCTGATCATCGTGATCGCGGTGATCCTGCGGAACGTCATACGCCGCACCATCACCAAGTTCATCGAGCGGATGAACCGCACCGCGGCCGCCGCCCAGGGCACCGCGCTGGGCGGGCTGCTGGTCAACGCGGAGCGGCGGCGGCAGCGCTCCGAGGCGATCGGCTCGGTGCTGCGCAGCGTCGCCTCCTTCGTGATCATGGGCACGGCCGCGCTGACCGTGCTCTCGGTCCTCCAGATCAACCTGGCGCCGCTGCTGGCCAGTGCCGGCGTCGCCGGCGTCGCGATCGGTTTCGGCGCCCGCAACCTCGTCACCGACTTCCTCTCCGGCGTCTTCATGATCCTGGAGGACCAGTACGGCGTCGGCGACGAGATCGACGCGGGCGTGGCCACCGGCACGGTCATCGAGGTCGGGCTGCGGGTCACCAAGCTGCGCGGCCCCAACGGCGCGATCTGGTACATACGCAACGGCGAGGTCAAGCGGATCGGCAACCTCAGCCAGGGCTGGTCCACCGCCCACGTCGACGTCCTGGTCTCCGCGGACCAGGACCTGGAGCGGGCCCGCTCGGTGATCACCGAGGTCGGCGAGGAGATGTCCAAGGCCGAGCCGTGGAACGAGCAACTGTGGGAGCCGGTGGAGGTGTTGGGCCTGAGCGAGGTCTCGGTGGACACCGTCACGGTCAGCGTTTCGGCCAAGACCATGCCGGGCAAGGCGGGCGGCGTCGAGCGCGAGCTGCGCTGGCGGATCAAGCACGCACTGGACGCGGCCGGCATCCACCTGGCGCCGCGCCCGGCCCCCGTGGAGGACGAGGCGGCGGCCGACCCGTCCGCCGCGATGGCCGCCCCCTCGGCGCTGGGCAACCCCACCTCGCCGCAGTCGTTGGCGACGAACCCGATACCGCCGCCGCAGCTCAACAAGTAACGCACCACCACAGAGGGGCATGTGACTCGGCTCACATGCCCCTCTGTCATGCGTACCGCGGCCCCGCTCCGCGTACGAGGCGTCGGCGGCAACCCCACCCACCGCGCCATCGCCGTCCGGGTGACCGTGGCCTACGGCTGGTGACCGGCCCCCTAGGGGGCGCCGAGAGGCGCACCGGCCGAACGCCGGGCGCCCCTCGCACAGTTCACGCGCCCCTCCCCGTGCGCGCCCCGTGAACTCGCCGCACCGAAACCCGTGTGGGGACCATTGACGCACCCCTGACCGGCGGCCTACCTTCCTTGCCAGCAATTGGAAGGTTTCCTAACAGACACCTTCCGGACAGTTTCCGCACGGAACCACGGGGTGGGGCAGCGACATGGCCGGAGCTGGACAGGGAACGCCGGGCACTCCCAGGGTGCTGCGCGCCATGAACGACCGGGCCGCGCTGGACCTGTTGGTCTCCCAGGGACCGCTGACCCGCACCCAGATCGGCGAGTTGACCGGCCTGTCCAAGCCCACCGCCTCCCAACTGCTGGGCCGACTCACCGCGGCGGGGCTCGTCCGCACCACCGGGAACGTCACCGGCCGCCCCGGCCCCAGCGCCCAGCTCTACGAGGTCAACCCGACCACCGCGTACGTCGCCGCGCTCGCCGTCGACCAGGAGGGCCTGACCGCGGCCGTCGCCGACATCACCGGGCGGGTGCTCGGCGAGGCGCGGGTCGACACCGACGCGGTCCCCGCGGACGCCACCGACCTCACCGCCCGACTGGTGGCCCGGGCCGTGGACGGCGCGCTGGCCAAGGCCGGCCTGGAACGCGGGCAGTTGCACCGCGCGGTGATCGGCACACCCGGCGCCCTCGACCCCGGCACCGGCCTGCTGCGGTACGCGCCCCACCTGCCCGGCTGGCAGTCCCGGGCGCTGCGGGAGGAACTGGCCGAGGTCCTCGGCGTGCCGCTGGTCATCGAGAACGACGTGAACCTCGCCGCGGTGGCCGAGCAACACGACGGCGCCGCCCAGGACTTCGACGACTTCGTGCTGGTGTGGGTCGACGAGGGCGTGGGCGCCGCGATCGTGCTGGACGGCCGGCTGCTGCGCGGCGCCACCGGGGGCGCCGGCGAGATCGGCTATATGCCGCTGCCCGGCGCGCCGTTGGCCCGGGACGGCGACCGCAGCGCCGCCCGGCCGGACGCCGGCGGCGGCTTCCAGCGGCTGGTCGGCGCGCCCAGCGTCCTCGAACTCGCCCGCGAGCGCGGCGCGTCGGACGTCCGCACCGTCGCCGAGGCGCTGGCCCGCCAGGACGTGCGGGCCGAGGTGGCGCGGCGGCTGGCGACCGGGCTGGCCGCGGTGGTCGCGGTGGTCGACCCCCGGCTGGTGGTGCTCTCCGGCGAGGTCCCGCAGGCCGGCGGCGAGCCGCTGCGGGCCCTGGTCGAGGAGGAGTTCACCGGCCTGGCGCTGCCCCGCCCCGAGATCAGGATCAGCGACATCGCGGGCAACCCGATCCTCACCGGCGCGCTGCGCACCGCGCTCGCCGAGACCCGCGACGCGGTCTTCGACACCGCCTGACCTCCGAAACGCCCCGGCCGGGGAGCCCCTACGGGCCCCGAGGAACCCTTGACGTAAGGAAGTCCGCATGCCGCTCCCCCGCCCGGCCGCCCGCACCCGTCCTCGTCCCCGTGGTCGGTTCCGCGGTCCGCGCCGCCGCCTGCTGGTCGGGCTGACCGCCGCCGGGCTGCTCGCCTCGGGGTGCGCCCACCCCAGCGTCGGCAGCGACCGCGACGACCCCGGCAAGCCCGTCACCCTCACCTTCTGGCACGGCTGGTCCGAGCCGGGCGAGGTCAAGGCGATCGACGACAGCATCGCGCGGTTCGAGAAGCTGCACCCCAACATCACCGTGAAGGCCGTCGGCAACGTCTCCGACGACACCATGAACCAGGCGCTGCGGGCCGGTGGCAGCGACGCACCCGACGTGGTGTCCTCGTTCACCACCAACAACGTGGGCCAGTACTGCTCGTCCGGCATGTGGGCGGACCTCGACCCGTTCCTGAAGAAGACCGGCGTGGTCAAGGAGAAGGTCTTCCCGAAAACCCTGCTCGACTACACCCGATACCGCGGCCGGCAATGCGCCCTCCCCCTGCTCGCCGACACCTACGGCCTCTACTACAACAAGGACGCCTTCCGACGCGCCGGAATCGACCGGCCGCCGCACACCATGTCGGAGCTGAAACGGGACGCCGCGAAACTCACCCGCCGCACCCCGAACGGCTCCTACCGACAGGTCGGCTTCATGCCCGACTTCCGCCTCTACCAGAACAGTCCGGACCGGCTCTTCGCCCAATGGGGCCCCGCCTACTTCGACCACAGCGGAAAGGCGCAGCTCGCCAAGGACCCCAGGACCCGGGACTTCTTCACCACCCAGCGGGCCCTCATCGACGCCCAGGGCGGCTATCCGGCAATGGAGAAGTTCCGCGCCGGATTCGGCGACGAAATGTCCTCGCAGAACGCCTTCCTGCGGCAGAAGGTGGCCATGCACATGGACGGCGAATGGCGCGGACTGCTCCTCAAGGAGGCCAAGGCGCCGTTCGCCTGGGGCGTCGCGCCGATGCCGGTGCCGGACGACCAGGCGGACACCTACGGCCGCGGCTACCTCACCGGCACCATCGCCGGCATCGCGCACAGCAGCCAACACCAGAACGCGGCCTGGGAGTTGGTGAGATTCCTGACCGTGAACACCGACCAGGTCGTCGCGTTCGCCAACGCCATTCACAACGTCCCGTCCACCAAGGCCGCGCTCGCCTCCCCGAAACTCGACGCCGACCCGGAGTTCCGCACCTTCCTCGGCATCGCCCGCAATCCGCACAGCACCGCACTGCCCCCGTCCAACAACGGCGACATGTACGTCACCTCGCTCCAGGACTTCGCCTACGCCGAGGAGGCCGGAAAGGTCCCCGACCTCGGCGCGGGACTGCGCCAACTCGACGCGCGGATAGACGCCGACAACCTCCAGTCCGAGAACTGACGGAGCCCGCCATGGCAGCCACCCTCCCCACCGCGCCGGCGCTGCGGCGCAAACGCCTCCGCGAACGCCTGCGCATCCTGGGATTCCTCTCCCCCTGGCTCGTCGGATTCTCGGTGTTCTTCGGCTATCCGCTGATCGCCACCGTCTATTTCTCCTTCATGCACTACAACCAGATCGAGCAACCCACCTTCGTGGGCCTGCGGAACTGGACCTACGTCCTGACCCAGATGCCGCTCTTCGGGCCGGCGCTGTGGAACACGCTCTGGCTGGTCGTGGTGATGGTGGCGCTCCGGGTCGGCTTCGGCCTGGGCATCGGCCTGCTGATCACCAAGGTGAAATCGGGCGCCGGATTCTTCCGTACCGCGTTCTACCTCCCATACCTGGCACCGCCGGTGGCCGCCACCGTCGCCTTCGTCTTCCTGCTCAACCCGGCGACCGGCCCGGTCAACGCGATCCTCGGATCGCTCGGCATCCCGGCCCCCCAGTGGTTCAACGACCCGGCCTGGTCCAAGCCGTCGCTGGTGCTGCTGTCCCTGTGGGGCATCGGCGACCTGATGGTGATCTTCATGGCGGCGCTGCTGGACGTCCCCAAGGAGCAGTACGAGGCCGCCGAGTTGGACGGCGCGGGCGCCTGGGGGAGGTTCCGCTACGTGACCTGGCCGTCGATCACCCCGATCGTGCTGTTCGCGGTGGTCACCGGCGTCGTGCAGACCATGCAGTACTACACCCAGGCGCTGGTCGCCGGGAAGCTGGCATCCGGCGTCACCATCGGCCCCGGCAGCGTCATCCAGCCCGGCTACCCGGACCACTCCACCCTGACCGTGCCACAGCTCGTCTACTCGGTGGGCTTCCAGAACTTCAACACCGGTGCGGCCTGCGCCCTTTCCCTGGTGCTCTTCGCCCTCGCGATGGCCGTCACCACCCTGTTGATGCGCAAGCGCGCCGGCCTGCTCCCGGCGGAGGACTGACCCGCCATGACGGAGGACTGACCCGACGTGACCACCACGACGCTCGCCCGCCGCCGCCCGGCGCGGGCCACCGCCCCCGGCGCCGCCGGCTCCCCGGCCGCCCGCGCCCGCCGCAAGCGCCTGCTGCACTGGATCGCCGTGCACGCGCTGGCGATCGCCGCCGCCCTGTTCTTCCTCCTCCCCTTCGTCTTCGTCTTCCTGACCTCGGTCATGACCGACGACCAGGCGATGAGCGGCGAACTGTGGCCGCACCAGTGGAAGTGGTCCAACTACGCGGCGGTGTTCACCACCCCCGGCTTCCTCGGCTGGTGGAAGAACTCCCTGCTCTACGCGGGCCTGGGCACCCTCTTCACGGTCTGCTCGGCGGTCCCCGTCGCCTATGCGCTGGCCCGCTTCCGCTTCCGCGGCCGCCGCACCGCGATGATCCTGGTGATCGCCACGATGATGCTGCCGCCCCAGGTCATCGTCATCCCGATGTACCTGGTGTGGGCCCAGCAACTCCATCTGACCGGCTCGATCTGGCCGTTGGTCATCCCGATGGCGTTCGGCGACGCCTACTCCATCTTCCTGCTGCGGCAGTTCCTGCTGACGATCCCGCAGGAGTACGTGGAGTCCGCGAAGGTGGACGGCTGCGGCGAACTGCGCACCCTGCTGCGGATCGTCGTCCCGATGGCCCGCCCCGGCATCGCCGCCATCGCCCTCTTCCAGTTCTTCTACTGCTGGAACGACTACTTCGGCCCGCAGATCTACGCCGCGCAGAACCCGGCCGCCTGGACGCTCTCCTACGGCCTGGAGTCCTTCAAGAGCGCGCACAGCGTCAACTGGAACCTCACCATGGCCGCGACGCTGCTGGTCATGGCCCCCGTCATCCTCGTCTTCTTCTTCGCGCAGAAAGCCTTCGTCGAAGGCGTCACACTCACCGGAGTGAAGGGCTGAAACGGACATGCTGCCAACTTCCGGGGCGCGCGCCCCGTACTCCCGCATCAAGATCGCCGTGGTCGGCGGCGGCTCGACCTACACCCCCGAACTCATCGACGGCTTCGCGCGGTTGCGGGACGCCCTGCCGGTCGCCGAACTCACCCTGATCGACCCGGCCACCGACCGACTGGAGCTGGTCGGCGGACTGGCCCGAAGGATCTTCGCCGCCCAGGGCCACCCGGGCCGGATCACCTGGACCGACGACCTGGACGCCGGCCTCGACGGCGCCGACGCCGTCCTCCTCCAACTGCGGGTCGGCGGGCAGGCCGCGCGCAACCAGGACGAGACCTGGCCGCTCACCTGCGGCTGCGTCGGCCAGGAGACCACCGGCGCGGGCGGCCTGGCCAAGGCGCTGCGCACCGTCCCGATCGTGCTGGACATCGCCGAACGGGTGCGCCGGCGCTGCCCGGACGCCTGGATCGTGGACTTCACCAACCCGGTCGGCATCGTCACCCGGGCCCTGCTCAACCACGGCCACAAGGCCGTCGGTCTGTGCAACGTCGCCATCGGCTTCCAGCGCAAGTTCGCCCGCCTGCTGGGCGTCGCGCCCGAGCGGGTGCGGTTGGAGCACGTCGGCCTCAACCACCTCACCTGGGAGCGCGCCGTCCGCGTCGACGGCGAGGACGTGCTCCCCAAGCTGCTCGCCGAGCACGGCGAGGCCATCGCCGACGACATCCGGATGCCCCGCGCGCTCCTCGACCACCTGGGCGTCGTGCCCTCCTACTACCTGCGCTACTTCTACCAACACGACGCGGTCGTCTCGGAGTTGCGCACCAAGCCCTCCCGCGCCGCCGAGGTCGCCGCCATCGAACGCCAACTCCTCGGCCTCTACGCCGACCCCACCCTCGCCGAAAAGCCGGAACTCCTCTCCCGCCGCGGCGGCGCCTTCTACTCGGAAGCGGCGGTGGCCCTGACGTCTTCGCTGTTGGGCGGCGGCCCGGCTGCGGGTGCCGGGGCCGGGACCCTGGGTCGGCCAACTGGCGGTGGTGGGGCTGGCGTTGCTGGTTCCGATGACACGGGTGCCGGGGCCGGGGCTTTGGCTGGTGGGGGCGTCGGTGCGGTCGGTGACGTTCAGATCGTCAACACGCGGAACAACGGGACGTTGCCGTTCCTGCCGGATGACGCGGTGATCGAGGTGCCGGCGGCCGTTGGCCCCGGGGGGGCCTCCCCCCTCCCCCTCCGCCCCCTCGCCCCCCTGTTCGCCGGACTGGTCGGCAACGTCACGGCCTACGAGGACCTGGCCCTGGAGGCAGCCCTCAAGGGCGGCCGCGACCGGGTCTTCTCGGCACTCCTCGCACACCCCCTCATCGGACAGATCGACTACGCGGACCGGCTCACCGACGAGCTGATCGCACACAACCGGGAGCACCTCACGTGGGCCTGACCGGCACGGCGCTCGCCATCGACGCGGGCAACAGCAAGACCGACGTGGCCCTGGTCGCCACGGACGGCCGGGTCCTCGGCCGGGCCCGCGGCGGCGGCTTCCAACCGCCACTGGTGGGCACCGCCCGCGCCGTCGACGTCCTCACCCCCCTGATCGCCTCGGCCCGGGCGCAGGCCGGACTGACCGGCGACGCCCCGGTCACCCAGCTCTCCGCCTTCCTCGCCAACGCCGACTTCCCCGTCGAGGTGACCCGCCTGACCGCCGAACTGACCTCGCGCGGCTGGGCGGACGCCGTCACCGTCCACAACGACACCTTCGCCCTGCTCCGGACCGGACTGCCCGACGGCGGTGAGCAGTTGGGCGTCGCCGTGGTCTGCGGCGCCGGCATCAACTGCGTCGGGCGCGGCCGCGGCGAGGCCACCGCCCGCTTCCCGTCCATCGGCCGCATCTCCGGCGACTGGGGCGGCGGTTCCTTCCTCGCCGACGAGGCGCTGTGGCACGCGGCCCGCGCCGAGGACGGCCGGGGCGCCCCCAGTGAACTCGCCCGCGCGCTCCCCGCCCACTTCGGCCTGACCACCATGCTGGAGCTCGTCGAGGCCCTACACCTGCACCGGATCCCCGACGCCCGCCGGCACGAACTCACCCCCCTCCTCTTCGACATCGCGGCGGGCGGCGACGCGGTCGCCCGCTCTCTCGTGGAGCACCAGGCGGAGGAGGTCGCCACGATGGCCACCGTCGCCCTCCGGCGGCTCGACCTCCTCGCCGAACCGACCTCGGTCATCCTCGGCGGCAGCGTCCTCGCCGCCCGGCATCCCCTCCTCCACGACCGCCTCACCCAACTCCTCGCCGAACGCGCCCCGAAGGCACTCCCGCACCTCCTCACCGCCCCACCGATACTCGGTGCCGCCCTGGACGCACTGGACCGGGCGACCCCGACGCCCCACCCGGACGCCTATCAACGGCTGCGGGCTGAATGGCCGTAGACCGGACCGGGGCGGGGCGAACCCGGCCAGCCCGGGTGGGCTCGATCCAGGCCAGCCCGGGTCGGGTCGGGCCAGCCCGGGTCGGATCCGGTCGGGTGGGTCGGGTCGGATCGACCACGGCGGAGCGTGCGCCCGGGGGTGGGCCCGGGGATGCGACACGGGATCGCCCCAACCGGCCCTGCCCGGCGGCCCCGTGGGCGCATGTCTCGGAGCGCGCTCACCCGACCTGCACGCAGTCGCCTCTTCGGGTCTCGATGCGTTCGCCGGGGGTGAGGATGAGGTCGGGCGGGGAGGGCGAGTGGTCGCGTTCCGTGATGATGATGAGAGGGTGGTCGGTGTCGTTGATGATGAGGGTGGGGGTGCCGTCGGCGGGGTGGTAGACGGGGTAGGTGCCGACCGGGTTGATGTAGGTCGTACCGCCGATGGTGAGGAAACCGCTGGCCGTAGTGGGGTATTCGGGAATCGTCGGGGCGCCGGCGGCGGCCTTGACGAGGGGGCTCAGGAGTCGGGTGATGCGGCGCATGGCGTGCCTCCGTTGCGTGGGTGGGGTCGGCGGGATCACCAACCCTTCGTCACTCAGCGTAGTTGGAGGGGGATGTGTTCGGCAGCGGCGCGTGGGGTGAGGCGGGGGCGCGGGGAGCGGCGGCCCACGCCCCTCACTGAAGGGCCGCGGGCGGGAGTTGGCCCGGGACTCAGTCGTCGCGCGGGAGGGCCAGGTCGCGGACGTGACCGGCGAGGAGGAGGACCGCGGCGTCGACGGCGGCCTGCGCGTCCTGGGCGCGGATGGCGTCGGTGAGGCGGGAGTGCGGGTCGGTGGGGGCGGCGTCGGCGGTGTCCAGGCAGGCGGCGCGGCGGAGTTCGGCGCGCAGGGCGGCGCTGAGCGAGCGGTAGATGTCGGCGAGGACGGGGTTGGCGCTGGCCTCCGCGACCAGGACGTGGAACTCGGCGTCGGCGGCGGTGAACGCGTCGCCGTCGTGCGTCGCGAGCGCGACCCGGCGACGGTCCAGGGCCGCCTCGATGCCGGCGAGTTGGGCGTCGGTGCGGTGCTTGGCGGCCTGACGGGCGGCGACCACGTCGAGCCCCTGGCGGACCTGGGTGACATGGCTGAGCTCGGCGCGCTCCAGCCGGCGGCGGAGGGCGACCGCGCTGTCGTCGTCGGAGATCACGAACGTGCCGTCGCCCTGCCGGGGTTCGAGGAGCCCGGCGTGGACCAGGGAGCGGACCGCCTCGCGGACCGAGGCGCGGCTGACGCCGAGCGCCTCGGACAGCGCGCTCTCCGGCGGGATGCGGCTGCCAACGGGCCAGACGCCGTTGACGATCTGGGTGCGGATCTCGTCGGTCGCGCACTCCACGAGCGACACCCGGCCCTTACGGACGGTCTGCACGCGCTCACTCCTCCCCGGGGCGGCCGACGCCGGCGGGCCTCCGGTCCCGGTCGCCCGATGCCCGGCGACTCCTGGCAAGGGTAATGCGGGGGCGGCGCGCGGCGCGCTGCCCCGGAAGGCACGGCTCCGGGAACCGGGGCGTGCCGGGCGGCGTGATGAGTCGTGACGGGCCTGCGGCGGGGCCGTGGGCGCGCCCGGGGCGGGTGGTGATCCGCACAAGATCGGTCAAGTCCGGTGTGCTGGTCGGGCGCTGCGGACATACTGACCGCCATGTGTCCGTACCCGCAGCCAGCGCCCCAGGGGGTGGTTCTTCGGTGACGTCGGTGACGCCGGTCTCTTCGGTGACGTCCGCGCCGTCCGCGACCCCGGACGCCCCCGCGCCGGTCGTGGGGACCGGCGCGCGCCGACGCACCGCATGGGCCGAGGGGCTGGACCGGCTGCGGGCCGCCACGACGACGGAGCCGGGACGGCTGCGGGCGCTCGGGGCGGTGCTGGCGCTGCTGGTCGTGGTGTTCGGGGCGACCACCGCCTGGCAGGTGTCCGACCGTTCGGCGGCCGCCGACGACGTCGTGCGGCGCAGCCAGCCGCTGACCGCGGACGCGGCGGACGTCTACCGCTCGCTGGCGGACGCCGACACCACCGCCGCCGCCGGCTTCCTGGCCGGCGGGGCGGAGCCCGAGGCGACCCGGCAGCGGTACGCGGCGGACCTCGCCAAGGCGTCCCACCTGCTCGTCAAGGCGGCGTCGAACGCGCGGGGAGCGGACGCGGAGGGCGGCCCGGCGGACCCGGCCGGGGCGCAGATCGCCCGGCTGAACCAGCTGTTGCCGCGGTACGCGGGCCTGGTGGAGACGGCCCGGGCCAACAACCGGCTCGGGCTGCCGCTGGGCGGCGCCTATCTGCGGTACGCGAACGAGCAGATGCGCTCGGAACTCCTGCCGGCCGCCCGGGCGTTGTACGTGGCGGAGACGCAGCGGCTGGCCGTGGACCACCAACGGGCCACGGCCTGGCCCTGGTTCGCACTGGCGGCGGGGGTGACGGCCATCGGGGCACTGGCCTGGGCGCAGCGCCGGCACTACCGGCGCACCAACCGGGTGTTCAACCGCGGCCTGCTGGCGGCGACGGTGGCGACGGCCGCGGCGCTGCTGTGGCTGGCGGCGGGGCACACGGTGGCGCGCGCCGGGCTGTCCGACGCGTACGGGCACGGCGTCCGCTCGTTGGAGGCGCTCAACGTCGCCCGGATCGAGGCCCTACGGGCGCGCGGGGACGAGAACTTGACGCTGGTGGCGCGCGGCGCGGTGCTGACCAGGGACCAGAAGGACTTCTACGAGGTCGACTACCAGGCGGGGATGCGCGCGCTGGCCGGCCCCGGTCCGAAGGCCACCGGCGAGCTGGGGAAGGCGCTGGCCCTGGCGGACGACGCGGCGGGCCGGGGCCCGGTGCGGGAGGCGGTGGCGGCCACCGGGCTGTGGCGGGAGAGGCACGCCGAGGCCCGACAGGCCGACGACCGGGGCGACTACGAGCGGGCGTTGGCCAAGGTGATCGGCGGGGCGGGCTCCACCGGGGCGTCGTTCGACCGGGTGGACACCGGGCTGGGCCGGGCGCTGGTCCACGAGCAGCAGCGGTTCCGGTCGGCGGCGGACGGCGGGCGCGCGGCGTTCGACGGGCTGGCGGTGGGCGGCGCGGCGCTGGCCGTATTGGCCGCGGCGGCCGCGCTGTTGGGTGTCGGGCGCAGGCTGTCGGAGTACCGGTGAGGGGATCTGGGGAGATGGTGGTGCGCGGGCGGAGGCTGCGGGATCTGCGGGCCGTGCTGGCGCCGGTCGCGGCGGGCATGGCCGTGATGGCGGCGGCCGCGACGGTGTTGGTGCCCGCGCTCGGCCACGGTGACCGCCCTCAGGGCCCCGGGCCGGTGGCCATGCACCGGGCGTACGGGCCGGGGGCGGGGCGCGCGGAGCCGGCCGCGGCGGGCTGCACGCCGGCCACCGCGGCCCGGAGCCTGCGGCCCTCGCCGGCCGACGGCCCGGCGGTGGAGCGGATCAAGAAAAAGGGCCAACTGGTCGTCGGGGTGGACCAGAACACCTACCGGTGGGGCTACCGCAATCCGGACACCGGCCAGTTGGAGGGCTTCGACATCGATCTGGCGCGGGCCATCGCCAAGGACATCCTGGGGCCGGACGCCAAGGTCGTCTTCCAGGCGGTGCCGACCAACCAGCGGATCCCGGCGGTCCGGCAGCGCGCGGTGGACATGGTGGTGCGGACCATGACGATCAACTGCGAGCGCAAGGCCCAAGTGGCCTTCTCCACCGCGTACTTCCAGGCCGGGCAGCAGGTGCTCGCCCCGAAGTCGTCGCCGATCACCGCGTTCGACGACTCGCTGCGCGGCAAACGGGTGTGCACCGCGGCCGGTTCGACGGGCGAGGCGGAGCTGGCGAGACGGAGCCACGGCGCGCGGGTGCTGACCGCGCCCAACCAACTGGACTGCCTGGTACGGCTCCAGTTGGGCGAGGCGGACGCGGTGGTCACCGACAGCGCGCTGGCCGCGGCGCAGGCGGCGCAGGACCCGACGGTGGAACTGAAGGGCAAGCAGTTCACCGACGAGTCGTACGGGGTGGCGATCAACAAGGCCGATCCGGACCTGGTGCGCCGGGTCAACGCGGTCCTGGACGACTACCGCAGCGGCGGGGACGACAGCCCCTGGATGCGGGCGTACCGGAAGTGGTTGAAGGCCGATCTGCCCGGTATATCGGGGCCGCCGGCGCCCCAGTACAGCGACTGAGGAGGTCCGGCGGCGGCCGGGTGCCCCACGGGGCGTCCGATGGGGTCACTATGGAGGGACCGGAGCGGGAGAAGGGGGTGTCGACCAAGGACCGGCGAGCGCCGGGGGCACCAACCGCCGTGCACGGTACGCGTATTGGAGAGGTGAGCGATGGGGGTCCCTGGACCCTTCCCCGGCTCGGCGGGGAGACCCGATGCCCCGGTGTGGGACCGGGAGGAGGTGGACCGCGCCCTGGCGCGGCTCGGCGCCGAGTACGAGGCGCTGGAGACGTCGTTGCTCGCGCTGCAGGACCACGCCGGCCGCCGGCTCCTGGAGGGCGCCGAGCTGTCGGGCGTCACCAAGGAGCGCTGGGCCGAGACGGAGCGGTCGATCGCGGTGCTGTGGGCGCTGTTCGACGCTTATACGGAGGCGCTGACGGCCGCCCGGGAGCTGCGGGCGCGCCGGCGGTGGCCGTCCGTCGAGGAGCTCGCGGAGCTGTCGGAGCTGTTGCGGCACGGCGAGGTGACGGTGCCGGCCACGGCGGTCGACGACGTCGGCGGCGGGCGGCTGGGCCTGCCGGAGCTGGTCGCCCGGATGACCGGGCTCTACGCGCGGTCGCTGGACGTGATCGTGGCGGCCGACGCGGTGTGGTCGGCGCTGCCCGCCCGGATAGACCTGCTGGCCGAGGAGTTGCGGCGGACCCGGTCGCTGGCCCACTCGGTGGGAGTGCGCCCCGGTGAGCACCCGGCGGGCGACGATCTGGAGCGGATCACCGCGGAGTTGGCGCGGCTGCGCGCCCAGGTGATCGTGGATCCGCTGGCGTTCTGGGCGTCGGCGGGGGCCGGCAGCGCGGCGCCCGGCGGGGGCCGTCCGGACACCGCCCGCTACGACCGGGCGGCGCGGGCGCTGGAGGACATCCGGCGCGAGGTGGCGGCGGTGCTGGACGTGCGGCAGGACGCGGAGCGGCGGCTGATGCTGCTGCGGGACGTGCTGTCGCGGGCGGACCGGACGCTGACCGAGGCGCGGCAGGCGCGCGGCGAGGTGCTGGCGAAGATCGCCGCGACGGAGGTGCCGGCGGTCAGCGGTCCGTCGACGGCGCTGCACGAGCAGTTGGTGACGGCCGCGGAGTACCGCCGGCGGGCGCTGTGGCACCGGTTGTCACCGCTGCTCGATAGCCTGGAGGAGCGGGCGGAGGACGAACTGCGGCGGGCCCGCGAGTCGTTGACGGCGGTGACCGCGCCGCTGGCGGTGCGGGCCGGGCTGCGCGGCCGGTTGGACGCCTGTCGGGCGCGGGTCGCACGGCACGGGCTGGCGGCGGACCCGCTGCTGGTGGAGCGGTACGACCTGGCGCGCCGGATGCTGTGGAGCGCGCCGTGCGACCTGCGGGTCGCGGAGCAGGCGGTGTGGCGCTATCAGGAGGCGGCGGCGGAGGCGATGGTTCCGGAGCCGCGGGACGGCCGGGGGGAGAGTTGAGCGAACGGGACGGGGGGCGCTGCCAGCGCCGGGAGTGCGAGGGGCGCTACGAGGACGTCGGCGGCGGTGAACTGTACTGCGACGTCTGCGGGTTGGCGCCGGTGGTCTCCGTCGAGGGGCTGCTGTCGGTGACCGCGACGGTGCTGACGCGGCGGGCGGAGGCCGGGGGCGCGACGGTCGCCGCGCCACCGCCGTCCGGGGCCCGCGCCCGCCGGGCGGCCGGTGCGCACGTCCCCGAGCGGTCGGCGGACGGCGACGGGCCCGGGAGCGGGTCGGCACGCGGGTCGGGCGGTCGGGCGCCCGTGGTGCGCGGCACCGGCGGCGGGCCGAGTGCGCGCTCCGGGAGCGGTTCCGGTGCCTCGCGCGGGCGGCTGGGCGCGGGGCTGGTGACGGTGCCGCAGGTGCCGCGGCGCGATCCCCTGGCGGCGGTGCTGGACGATCCGCAGGTGCCCGAACGGAAGCGGTTCTGCAGCCGCGGGGAGTGCGGGGCGCCGGTGGGCCGGGGCCGGGACGGCCGGCCGGGCCAGCCGGAGGGCTTCTGCACCAGGTGCGGGCATCCGTACAGCTTCGTACCGAAGTTGCGGTCCGGGGAGCTGGTGCACGACCAGTACGAGGTCGCGGGGTGCCTGGCGCACGGCGGGCTGGGCTGGATCTACCTGGCCCGGGACCGGGCGGTGGACGACCGGTGGGTGGTGCTCAAAGGGCTGCTGGACACCGGCGACGAGGAGGCGCTGGCGGCGGCGGTGTCCGAACGGCGGTTCCTGGCCGCCATCGAGCACCCGAACATCGTCCGGATCTACAACTTCGTGGAGCACCTGGACGGTTCGACGGGCAGCCGGGACGGCTACATCGTCATGGAGTACGTCGACGGCACCTCCCTGAAGGACCTCGCCAACGAGCGGCGCACGCCCCAGGGGCGGCGCGACCCGATGCCGGTGGAGCAGGCGTGCGCGTACGGCATCGAGGCGCTGGAGGCGCTCGGGCACCTGCACGCCCGGGAGTTGCTGTACTGCGACTTCAAGGTCGACAACGCCATCCAGCAGCACGACCGGCTGAAGCTGATCGACCTGGGCGCGGTGCGGCGGGCGGACGACCACGAGAGCCCCGTCTACGGCACCATCGGCTACCAGGCGCCCGAGGTCGGCGAGGTGGGCCCGTCGATCGCCTCCGACCTCTACACCGTCGCCCGCACCCTGGCCGTCCTCACCTTCGACTTCCAGGGCTACACCAACGTCTTCGCCGACTCCCTGCCGGACCCGGACCACATCGAGGTGTTCCGCCGCTACGAGTCCTTCTACCGGCTGCTGGTGCGGGCCACCGACCCCGATCCGGCGCGCCGCTTCGGGTCCTCGGAGGAGATGGCCGAGCAGTTGACGGGGGTGCTGCGGGAGGTGGTGGCGCTCCGTACGGGCGAGCCGCGGCCGGCGCCGTCCACCTTGTTCGGGCCGGAACTCCGCGTGGTGGGCACGGAGCTGCTGCCGCCGCCGGCCGGCGACAGCTCGCTGCTGGGCGCCCGGCGGGCCGGCCGGCGGCGGCCCGCCCGCGCGGGAGGCGAGGACCCGGCGCGGGCGGCGGCCGGCCCGGCGCCGCTCCCGTTGGACGTGGCCGCGGCGGCGCTGGCACTGCCGGTACCGCGGGCGGACCCGGACGACCCCAACGCCGGCTTCCTGGCCGGGCTGCACGCCGCGACGCCGGCGGAGCTGCTGGGCGCCCTGCGCGCGGCGCCCGCCGACTCCCCGGAGGTGCGACTGCGGGCGCTGCGCGCCCAGTTGGAGCTGGCGGCGGACGCCGGCACCCCGGGTACCGGCGCCTCGCTCCCGGCAACGGGGTGGGCCGGCGGCGCCCCGTCCACCGGTGACCCGGTGGACACCGACGGCCCGGTGGGCGCCGCCCCCGCGTCGGACACGGACGACGACAGCGGGGACTGGCGGGCGGTGTGGCACCGCGGGCTGGCGGCGCTGGCCGGCGGCGACCGGGAGGGCGCGGCGCTGGCGTTCGACGCGGTCCTCGATGCCTTCCCCGGCGAGCCGGCGCCGAAGCTGGCGCTCGGCATCAGCGCCGAACTGCTGGGGCAGTTGGACAACGCCGCGGAGTACTACCGACTCGTGTGGGCGACCGACCACGGTTATGTGAGTGCCGCGTTCGGGCTGGCCCGGGTGCGGCTGGCGGCCGGCGACCGGGAGGGCGCGGTGGCGGCGTTGGAGTCCGTCCCGGAGGCGTCCATCCACTACACGGCGGCCCGGGTCGCGGCGGTGCGGGCCCGGCTGCGGCAGCGCTCGCCCCGGGAGCCCCTGCTGCCGGATCTCACGGCCGCCGCCCAACAGGTCGAGACGCTGGCCGACTTCGGGCTGGACGACCGGCGCCGGGAACAACTGGCCACCGAGGTACTGGGCGGTGCCCTGGACTGGGTACTCTCCGGGAGCCACGGCGACGGGCCCGGCCACGGGGCCGGGGCCGACGGGCCGGACGGGCCGGTGCTTCCGCGGCGGCGGCCGGCGCTGCTCGGCAGTCCGCTGGACGAGCGCGGGCTGCGGTTCGGGCTGGAGCGGTCGTACCGCCTGCTGGCGCGGCTGGCGCAGCGTGGTGAGGAAAGGATCGAACTGGTGGAGCGGGCCAACCGCTTCCGCCCCAGGACATGGGTGTGACATGGGTATGAGTGGGCCGTCTCGGTGCCGGAACTGCGCTGAACCGCTCGTCGCGGGGGACAACTACTGCGGGCGGTGCGGCGCCGATCCCCTGGCGCCGGCCGGGTTCGGCGGGGCCGCGGGATTCGGGGCACCGCCGGCGGCGTACGCGGCGGGCCCGACGGCACAGGCGGGCCCACCACCGCCCGACCCCACGACCCGCCTGCCGTTCGGGGACGCGGTGGCGCCGCCGGCCGGTGATGCCGCGGACCGGCCGGCCGACCCGCGGGTGGTCGGCTACGAGGCGGTCGCCGACGCCGCCGTCGGCATCCGCCCCGAAGGGGACGCCCCCGCCCGGGCGTTGACCGGGGCCGACGCCGGGGCGGAAGCGGAGCCCCCCGCGGGCGCCGGCACCGCCCCCGCGCCCGGGACCGAAGCGGAATCCGTAGCGGAATCCGTGGCGGCGGACGGGACGCCGGCCACGGCCTCGGACGTATCGGGGCCCGACGGGGCAACCGGAGCGGCGTCCAAAACGCCCGCCGAGCCGGCCGCCGACCCCGCCCCGGCGCCCGCCGCGGCCGGATCCGGAGCCGCCCCGACGGCCCCGACCGCGCGCGAACGGGACCACTTCGAGCGGGAGTCGACCGGCGCCGCGGCGGTCAGCGACCGCGGCCGCCGGCACCACCGCAACGAGGACTTCTTCGCCCTGGCCGACAGCGCGCTGCCGGACGGCTCGCCCGTCGTGATCGCGGTGGTCTGCGACGGCGTCTCCTCGGCGACCCGGCCGGACGACGCGTCCCTGGCCGCCGCCGAACGCGCCGCCGGGGCGCTGCGGATGTCGCTGCCGCGCGGCGAGCACCCGCAGCAGGCGATGCACGACGCGGTGCTGGCGGCCTCCGCGGCGGTCGACGCGCTGGCCGAGGACCCGTCGATAGCGCACCACGAGTACCGCCAACAGAACGCCCCCGCCTGCACGTTCGTCGGCGCGGTGGTCGGCGGCGGGCTGCTGACCGTCGGCTGGGTCGGCGACAGCCGGGCGTACTGGATCCCCGACGACCGCACCGCGCCGCCGGTCCGGCTCACCGAGGACGACTCCTGGGCCGCCCAGATGGTCGCCAACAACCTGATGACGGCGGCCGAGGCCAACGCCGACGAGCGGGCGCACGCCATCACCGGCTGGCTGGGCGCGGACGCCTACGAAGTCGAGCCGCACGTCGCGGCGTTCCGACCGGACGGACCGGGGAGCGTGGTGGTGTGCACGGACGGGCTGTGGAACTACGCCGAGTCGGCCGCGGCGCTGGCCGCGGTGCTGCCCCTGGACGCGCCCGCCCGGCCGCTGCACGCCGCGCGGACGCTGGTCGGCCACGCCCTGGACGGCGGCGGGCACGACAACGTCACGGTCGCGGTGGTGCCGTTCCGGGCGGCCGTCGCGGGGGCAGGATCGGCCTGAGCACCCGCGCGCCCCCCTCAGCTACCGGGGGAGACCCCAGCCCGGCCGTCAACCCCGCGCCGTCCGCCCACCGGTGGCCCGGCCGGCCGGCGGCGGCCACAAGGAGCGGAACGTCACCCATGGCCAACTTCGCCAAGTCGCGGGCACCGCGCTTCACCGCCGAGGTGCACCAGAACCCCCATCTACCCGAGGGCGGGCGGGAGGTGCACGCCGTCGTCACGGTCACCGCGACCGGCGGCGGCTCCACCGGCGGGCGCCCGGTGCCGCTGCCGCGGCCGGAGCCGGCGGCTCCGGCCGCGGCCGAACACGAAGGCGGGACCCTCGGCCCGGATGCCGGGGTCGTCCTGCGGGTGCGGACCCCGATGGGCGCCGAGGTGCGGTCGCTGCGCCAAGTGGCGCCCCCCGCCGAGGAGCTGACCGGCCGGCGAAGAGCGTCGGGGCCGCGCGCGGGCGACTACCCGACGGGCCCCTGGGGCGACGAGTCCCGCGACTTCCACCTCTGCCTGCGCGTCCCGGACCCCGGGCTCGGCCGGGAGATGCTCGCCGCCCGGATCACGGTGCTGCTGCCCGCACCCGACGGCAGCGCGCCCCGGGCCGTGGCGCAGGGCCTGGTGCGGGCCGTATGGACGGACGATCCGGCCGCCTCGGTACGGATCGATCCACAGGTGGCGCACCACACAGGACGGTCCGAACTGGCCGAAGCCGTCCAGCAGGTGCTGGATGCGGCGAAGTCCGGAGATGCCGGTCGCGCCCTGGCGGAACTGCGGCGCGCACGGCGACTGGCCGTCGCCCCGGGGGACGGGGACACTGCGAAACTCCTTGCGAAGGTGGTGGACGGCGTCGACACCGCGACCGGTACTGTGCGACAGGCGGCGAAGGCGACCGAGGCCCCACGGGAGAGCTCCCGGGAGGCGTCCGGCCCCCGTTCCTCGCCCGGAGAAACCGCAACGAACAACCATGAACAGCACTGATCAGTACCACCGGAAGTAACGGTACGGAGGGGGAAGAACCGACATGCCTACCTGCCCGAGCGGCCACCAGTCGGCGGCCGAAGACTGGTGCGAGGTGTGCGGCCAGCGCATGGCGGGCGCCGTCCCTCCGCCGCCCTCTCTGCCCGCCGGTTTCCTGAACGCGCCGCCCGCCGAGCCGACCGGCCAGCCCGGTCCGCCGCCCGCCCAGCCGGGGCCCCCGCCGGGACAGCCCGGTCCCCCGCCCGGTCAGGCCGGCCCGCCACCGGGGCAGCCCGGCCCGCCGCCCGGTGGCCCGGAGGGCTTCGGCGCTCCCGGCGGCTTCGGTGGCCCCGGCGGTCCGCCGCCCGGTGCGCCGATGCCCGGCCCCGGCGGCCAACCACCGCAGGGCGGCTACGGATTCCCGCCCCCGGCCCCCGGCCCCGTTGGTCCTGGTGCTCCCCAAGGTTTCGGTGGCCCCGGTGCGCCCGAGGGCTTCGGTGGCCCCGGCGGTCCGGGCGGTCCCGGTACTCCGCCGCCCGGTGCGCCGATGCCCGGCCCCGGCGGCCAACCACCGCAGGGCGGCTACGGATTCCCGCCGCCCGCCCCCGGCCCGCACGGTGGACTCGGCGCCCCGCCGCACAGTGCCCCCCTGCCCGGCGGCCCCGGCCCCGGGCAGGCCGTTGAGCCGCAGGCGTGCCCGCAGTGCCGCGCGCCGCGCGAGGGCGCGGCCCCGTTCTGCGCCGAGTGCCAGTACAACTTCCTCACCAACTCCCCTGCGTCGTTCGCCCCGCCGCCCGGCGCCCCCATGCCCGGCCCCGGCGGCCAACTGCCGCAGGGCGGCTACGGGTTCCCGCCGCCGGCCCCCGGCCCGGGTGCGCCCGGTCCCGGCCCGCAGGGCGGCTACGGCTTCCCGCCCCCGGGAGCCCCGCAGCACCAACCGCCGGGCCCGCCGCCCGGTATGCCCGGCCCCGGCGGCTACCCGGGCCAGCCCGGCCCGCCGCCCCAACAGGGCGGTGACGACTGGACGCTGAACCCGCCGGCCCAGCAGAACGCCGCACCGATGGCGCCCCCGCAGCAGCCCGACCCCGGCCCGCAGGCCCCCTTCGAGCAGCAGCCGCCGGCCCCGTTCCCGCCGCAACAGCCCCCGCAGCCGGGCCCGTTCGAGCAGCAGCCCCTGCAGGGCGGCCCCGAGCAGTTCGGCCAGCCGGGACCCGACGGCCAGTGGGGCGGCGCCCCCGGCCCGGCGCCGGCGCCCCCGCAGGGCCCGCCGCCGGTCGTCGGCGACGGCTGGGTGGTGGCCGTCGCGCCGGACCGCGAGTACTTCATGGCGATGATGAGCCGCAGCGGCCCGGAGGCTGCGGGGCTCAACCTGCCCTCGTACTCCCCCGAGCAGGTGCTGCCGCTCGCGAACGGCCAGATCTCGGTCGGCCGGCGCCGGAACAGCACCGGCGAGTCCCCGGACGTCGACCTGGGCCGGACCCCGGAGGACCCGGGCGTCTCGCACCAGCACGCCCTCCTCGTCCAGCAGCAGGACGGCAGTTGGGCCGTGGTGGACCAGAACTCCACCAACGGCACCACGGTCAACCTCGCCGAGGAGCCGATCCAGCCGTACGTCCCGGTGCCGCTCCACGAGGGCGACCGGGTGCACGTCGGCGCCTGGACGACGCTGACCGTCCGCCGCGGCTGACACCGGGGCACCACCCACCCCAACTCCGGGGCGTGATCGGCCAATCACGCCCCGGAGTTGCTTCTTCTCGCGGGCCGTCCTAAGTCCGGAGTCCTCGGTCGGGGCGTCTGCCACCATGGACCGGTGAACAACATTCCGCACGGCACTCTTCAGGAGCAGACCTTCTACGAGCAGGTCGGCGGCGAGGACACCTTCCGCCGCCTGGTGCGCCGCTTCTACGAGGGCGTCGCCGAGGACCCGCTGCTGCGGCCGATGTACCCGGAGGAGGACCTGGGGCCGGCCGAGGAGCGCCTCGTCCTCTTCCTCATGCAGTACTGGGGCGGCCCCCGCACCTACAGCGAGAACCGCGGCCACCCCCGACTGCGAATGCGGCACGCCCCGTTCACCGTGGACCGGGCCGCGCACGACGCCTGGCTGCGGCACATGCGGGACGCGGTGGACTCCCTCGACCTGTCCGAGGAACACGCGACGCAGTTGTGGAACTACCTGACGTACGCGGCCGCCTCCATGGTCAACACCGCCGGCTGAGAGAACGGTCACACCACCCGGCCCGCCGCGCGCTGCCACCGTCCGGCGCCGCGTCCTCCGGGCCGAGAGCCACTGCCGACGCGCCCACGCCGGAGGCCCGGGTCGCTCCGGGGGCGGGAACCGCGTCCGGCTCCCTCGCGCAGCGGGTGCGCGCGCACCGCACGCTGCCGACCGCGCCCCGACGTTCGGCGGCCGCGCCACCGTCGAACTCCCGGGCGCGCTGGGCACGTTGCGGCGGCCGCTCCTGGTGAACCGGACCACCACCAGGGCGACAAGCGAGTCGGCAGCAGCGAGCAGACAGCAGAAGCCCCCGGCCCCACTGGGAGCCGAGGGCGGAAGAAGCGAGCCCCAAGGGGTCCGGGGTCCGGCCCCGGTTTCAGGGCGAAGGGCGCCAAGCCGTCAGGTCCGCAGGGCGACAGCCCCACCGCCCTCCCCGGCGCCCCTCAAACTGGCGTAACCGTGAGCCCCGACAGCCCCGTCCGCCCCGCAGGTCCCCCCACCCGCACGGCAATCGACCCATACGGCGTGCTCAGCCGCAGCCACCCCCCGGCAGCCAACAGCGCCACCGACACCGCCGGAGCCGCACCACCAACACCGGCACGCGCTCCCGGCAGCCCGGCCTCACTCGCCGCAGTCGCGCCCCGCGCCCCGCGCAAGAACCCGAGCGACTGCGCCGCATGCACCACCCGCAACGGCAGCTCCGTATCGCCGAGCGTCCGCGACCAGATCTCCCGCCCGATCCGGTCCCGCTCGCTCCGGGTACGCCCCTGCGGGGGCAACGCCTCGTCCCGGGCGCGGAATTCGGCCACCGCGGCGGACACCGTACGCACCAACGCGTCCGGCGACGGCAACCCGGGCACCCGCGTCCAACCGCCCCGCGGCGGCAACACCCCGGCCCACGGCGGCCCGGTCACCGCGGCGGGCACGGTGACGCTGCCCTCCGACTCCGCGATCCCTTCGAGCAGTTCCCCGGCCGAGACGGTCACGTCCAGCCCGAGACCACCCACACCACCCTCAACGCCAACAGACGCACCACCAGGAGCACCGGCACTACCCTCGGCCAACCGCGCCGTCCGAATGGCCAACACCTCGAACGACGGCGGACGGCCGAAGACGGCCAACACGCCGCCCCCGGCCTGGAGCCGCACCGCGGCCCCCCGGTCGTAGTGGATCAGCCGGCCGAGGAAGGCGGCGAGATCCGCTGCCTCCCCGGCGTCGGCGAACCGCAACACCGTCATCCCGCGACGGCCCCTTCCTGATGCGCGGCGTCGTCCAGGTATTCCTTGAGGATCGCCTTCTCCTCCGGCATGAGGCGACGCGGTCGCCCCGCGGCGAAGTCGAACGGCACGACCACGGTCGCGGCCCGCAGATAGACCGTGTCCGCGTCCTTCACCTCGTACCCCACCGTCAGCGACGCGGCACTGATCTTCTTCACCCACAGCTCGACGGTCACCGGCTCCGGCCGGTACACCAACTGCCGCAGGTAGTCGACCTCGTGGCGCGCCACGACCGAGCCGCCCTTGAACGCCGCACTGCCGCCCCCCGGCGCCAGCCGACGCATGTAGTCGATCCGTGCCTCTTCGAGGTAACGGACGAACACCGCGTTGTTGACATGGCCGTTGGCGTCCATGTCCGACCAGCGCAGGGGGCAGGAGTAGAGGTACCGCACGGCGGTCAGCCCCGGGTCAGCTTCTTGTACGTCGCCCGGTGCGGACGGGCCGCGTCGGAACCCAGCCGCTCGATCTTGTTCTTCTCGTACGACTCGAAGTTGCCCTCGAACCAGAACCACTTGGAGTTGCCCTCGTACGCCAGGATGTGCGTGGCGACGCGGTCCAGGAACCAGCGGTCGTGGGAGACGACCACGGCGCAGCCGGGGAAGTCCAGCAGCGCGTTCTCCAGGGAGGACAGCGTCTCGACGTCGAGGTCGTTGGTCGGCTCGTCGAGGAGCAGCAGGTTGCCGCCCTGCTTGAGGGTGAGCGCGAGGTTGAGGCGGTTGCGCTCACCGCCGGAGAGCACGCCGGCCGGCTTCTGCTGGTCCGGGCCCTTGAAGCCGAACGCGGAGACGTAGGCCCGCGAGGGCATCTCGACCTGGCCGACGTTGATGTAGTCGAGCTCGTCGGAGACCACGGCCCACAGGGTCTTCTTGGGGTCGATGTTCTCGCGGCTCTGGTCGACGTAGGAGACCTTGACGGTCTCGCCGACCTTGATGTTGCCGGCGTCCGGGGTCTCCAGGCCCTGGATCATCTTGAACAGCGTGGTCTTACCGGCACCGTTGGGGCCGATGACGCCGACGATGCCGTTGCGCGGCAGCGTGAAGCTGAGGTCGTCGATGAGGACCTTCTCGCCGAACGCCTTGCTGAGGTTGTTGACCTCGACGACGACGTTGCCCAGACGGGGGCCCGGCGGGATCTGGATCTCCTCGAAGTCCAGCTTCCGCATCTTGTCCGCCTCGGCGGCCATCTCCTCGTAACGCGCCAGACGGGCCTTGGACTTGGCCTGCCGCCCCTTGGCGTTGGAGCGGACCCACTCCAGCTCGTCCTTCAGGCGCTTGGCGCGCTTGGCGTCCTTCTGGCCCTCGACCTTCAGACGGGTCTGCTTGGTCTCCAGGTACTTGGAGTAGTTGCCCTCGTAGCCGTGCAGGCGGCCGCGGTCGACCTCGCAGATCCAGCCGGCGACGTTGTCGAGGAAGTACCGGTCGTGGGTGACGGCGACGACGGTGCCGGGGTACTTGGCCAGGTGCTGCTCCAGCCACTGCACCGACTCGGCGTCGAGGTGGTTGGTGGGCTCGTCGAGGAGCAGCAGGTCGGGCGCCTCCAGCAGCAGCTTGCACAGCGCGACGCGGCGGCGCTCACCACCGGAGAGGTTGGTGACCGGCCAGTCGCCGGGCGGGCAGCCCAGCGCGTCCATGGCCTGCTCGAGCTGGGTGTCGAGGTCCCAGGCGTTGGCGTGGTCCAGGTCCTCCTGGAGCTTGCCCATCTCCTCCATCAGCGCGTCGGAGTAGTCGGTCGCCATCAGCTCGGCGACCTCGTTGAAGCGCTTGAGCTTGTCCATGACCTCGCGCGCGCCGTCCTGGACGTTCTCCAGGACCGTCTTGGACTCGTCGAGCGGCGGCTCCTGGAGGAGCATGCCGACGGTGTAGCCGGGCGAGAGGAAGGCGTCACCGTTCGACGGCTGCTCAAGACCGGCCATGATCTTCAGCACCGTGGACTTACCGGCGCCGTTGGGGCCCACGACGCCGATCTTCGCGCCCGGCAGGAAGGCGAGCGTCACGTCATCGAGGATGACCTTGTCGCCGTGCGCCTTACGCGCCTTGCGCATCGTGTAGATGTACTCAGCCAAGAGAAACCGTCCGGCAGTTTGGATCTATCAGGTGGTCTGGTGGCTCCGCCGCGTGGGCCGTGGTGCGGCGTGGCCGCGCGAAGGCAGATACACCCCATCTTGCCGTACGTCCATCGCAGGACGGAAACGGGTTCCGGGAGATGGACGGCGAAAGGCCCCGGAGCGGACGTTGCGCTCCGGGGCCTTCGCGCTGCGCGCCGGGTGGCCACCCGCTCACGGCGTGCCGACGGCCCGCTCACCGGTGGTCACCGCGTCGCGTACGACGGTGACGGCTGACTGCCACCGCCTGACCCGCTTACGCGGATGCCGTGCTCACGCCCGGGTCTTCTTCTTGCGCAGGAAGAACACCGCCGCGCCGCCGACCACGACGAGGGCGACCGCGACACCCGCGATCACCGGGGTGGCACTGCTGGAACCGGTCTCGGCGAGGTCAGTGCCGTGACCACCGGTGTTGCCGGCGCTGGTGCCGCCGGCCGAGGCCGGGCTGGGGTGCGGCGAGGGCTGGCCGGTGGTACCCGCGGTCTTGCAGTCCAGGACGCCGGAGAAGGTCTTCTTGAAGCCCTCCGCGCCGGTGATCGTGATCTGGTACGGCTGGTCCTCGCCCACCGCAACGGTCACGGTCTTGGACGCGCCCGGCGCGACCTCGTAGTCCTTGCCGGAGAGCTGGAAGCGGAACGCCTGGTCACCCTTGTTGGTGGCGGTGACGTCCACGCCGCCCTTGGAGCAGTTCTTCTCCGCGGTGATCGCGGGGATCGCGCCCTGCTTCTTCCAGGAGACGGTGGCGGCCGCGGAGACCGTGGACTCGCTGGAGCCGGCCAGGATCTGGGTCTGGCTCTTGGCGTGCTCACCGATACCGGTGAAGGCCCGGCCCACCGGGACCTTGGTCGCGGCCTGCGCGGTCAGCGAGGTGTGGCCGTCGGCGGTCCCCTTGGGGACGTCGAAGAACAACTGGGTGCCGTCGGCGGCGCTGGTGACCGGCTTGCCGTCCTTGCCCACGATCTTCACGCCGGCCGGCACGTCCGACGCCGGGGAGACGGTGACGCTGTCGGCGTTGGTGTGCACGGTGACCGGGCCGATCTTGCTGCCGGACTTCCCCGAGACCGCCGGCGGGTCCAGGGTCAGCGACGCCTTGGGCTCGGAGACGCTCTGCGCGCTCTTCTCCAGGTAGTCGGCCAGCTTCTCGGCGGCCGGGTCGACGGCGTCCACCCTGGCGTGGTCGGAGAAGCGCCAGATCGCGACCTGGGTGCCGGCCGCGGCGGTCTTCTCGGACAACTGCCCGGCACCGGCCTTGGCGGAGAGCGCCGCCAGGTCGTTCACCTGCGGGTAGGAGTTCTGCAGGATCCAACGGATCCTGCCCGCGTCCGCGTTGTCGTGCAGCGACGAGGCGCTCCACGGCACTTCCTGGTAACGCGCCTGCTGCTGCGTCGGGTTGTGTATGTCGATGCAGTACGTCTGCAGCGTGCCGCCGTTGTCGACCGACATCTCGAAGAGACCGGCACCGATGCGCTGGTCCCCTCCGTTGCCGTGCACCACGGCCTGGTCGAAGGTCTTCAGCCCGCCGAGCGTCGCGGTGGCGCCCCCGTGCGACATGGCCGGGTCGTCCGCCGCGGCGGTCCCCGCGGTGGCTATCGTGCCCGCCGCGATCAGGCCCGAGGCCACGACCGCGGCGGCAAGGCGGGCTGCGCCCCGCCCCTTCATCGAAAGCATGATTTCCCCTCTGGGCGAGGCGGTCGGCTTGAGAGGAGCCTCGCCGGAAAGATCCCAAGAACTCAGCGGCCGAACTGGTCAGCCTGGTCAGCCCCCGTGAGTACCCGTCGGATCCTATGGAGCGGGCGCATCACGCCCCCCGGTAATAGCGTCCTATAAGCGATCCGAATCGCAATCGTTACCGAATACCTGCATCACGGGCCGGCATTATCGACAAATCACTGATGCGTTTTCAGGGCACAGACACCTTCTGTGGCGAATTGCCGGGCCCTCTCGCCGCCCCTGTCGACGCTGCCGCCGGACGATCCACCGGCGCCCCCATTCCCGTCGCCGTATCCGATTCAACCTTTCCCAACGGCCCCACTTCCGACCCTCGTTGAGTTCCCTCGGACACATTCCGCACCCGCACCACCCGCCGGAATGCGGACGTCCCGCGCGAAAGGTCGTGCCCGATCGCGAAGGCGTCGATCTCGACCGCGAACCAGCGCTGTCCCCCCTTCTCCGGCGCCTGTTCCCCCTCCCGCACCCGCAACCTCCCCTGTACGACGAGCGGTTCGCCGACCGCCACCGACGCCGCGACATTGTCCGCGAGCGCGCGCCAGGACCGCACGGTGTAGAAACTCGTCTCCCCGTCGGTCCAGCACTCCCGTGCCCGGTCCCACCGCCGCGAGGTCGCCGCCCTCCGGAACCGCGCCACCGGAACTCCCGCCGCGGTCTCCCGGTGCTCCACCGCCGTGGCCACGTTCCCCACCAGTGTCACCATCGTGTCGTTCATGAAAGTCCCCCGTTTCCGCGTTGCTTCGTCGCGTCGTTCCTTCTTTATGGCGCCGCTTCAGCACGCCCCTCCAACAGCCCCCTTCAACAGCCCCCTTCAGTTCGGCTTCACTTCGCTGCTTCGGTCGCCGCTTCAGCCGTCGCTTCCACGCGCCGCGCTGCTTTGCGATGCCGCCCCGCGGTTCCGTGTGGCGCCACGTGGCTCCGTGCGGTTTCGCGCCGGGCTTCGCGAAATCCATGCTGCACGGAATCGGCGCGGGCCGCGGCGGGCTGTGGACAGTCCCGCCGGCGAACAGTCCCACCTGTGGACAACTCCGCCACCCACCCGAGGAGTTCGGTACCCCGTCCACCGCGCCGCCGCGCCACCTCACACGCCCGACGCCACCGCGTACCGCTCCCGCACCTCGCGGTACCGCAGGAGTTCCGCGGCCACCGGCTCCAGCACCCGCGCCCGCCCGCACCCGGCCGCCGCCCCCCGCAGCCGCCGCTCGGCCTCCTGCCCGTACCGCCGGGCCGGCCCCCGGGCCGCCAGCCCGCACAGCCAGGTCAACACCGGCCCGCCCACCGAGCCCACAACGGCGGGCACCAGCCCCGACAGCCACTCCGACGTCGCGACCACACCCGTCACAGACCCCAACACCCACAACACACCGACCACTTGCAACACGAAAAGCAACCCCTGCAGCGCGGCCGCCACCGACCACCACCGCGGCTTCCCCTCCGGCCCGCGGCGCAACGCCTCCTCGGCCTCGGCCGCCACCGCGTCCAACGCCTCCGGCAACTCCTCGGCGCCCCGCACCGCCGCCTCCCGCACCGCCTGCGCCCACGGCACCGGCAACCCCTGCGCGGCCTCGACCGCCACACCCCGGACCGCCTGCTCCACCACCGGCCGGGCCGCCGCCCGCCCGTCTTCACCCCACCCGGAGCCAACCACCGCCGCGGAGGCGGTACGTCCTCTTCCGCCTCGCCCCTCCCCCATACGACGCGCTTCCTCGTTGGGGAGCCGCTCCTCACCACGGCCCGCCTCGGCGCCGGCGTCCTCCGCCCCGGTACGCGGCCCGGCGATCCGCACCGCGCCCGTGCCGTTGCCGCCCCTGCCCGCCGCCGTCATCGCGCCCGGCCGCGCCGCTCTCCGGCCCTTCCGCCGGGACCGCAGCCGCGACCACGGTGAGCCGCACGCCCGCCCCGCGAGCCACAGCCAGTCCCGTTCCGCCGCCCGCCCGCTGGCCGCCGCCCCCACCGCCTCGGCCAGCCGGTCGTCGAACTCCTCCCTGGCCCGTTCGGTCAGCCCCACCCGGCTCTCCGCGACATACGCCGACCGCAGCCGTTCCGCCGCGGCGTCCACGTCCGCCGTCAACCGGCGGTCCGCCGCGCCCCGTTCGGCGACGAACTGGGCGAGCGCCTCCCGGAGTTCCGCCACCCCTTCACCCGTCGCGGCGGAGAGCGCCATGACCTCCGCCCCCGGTTCCCCGTGCTCGCCGAGCGCCAGCCCGTCCTCGTCCAGCAGTCGGCGCAGATCGTCGACCACCTGGTCGGCGGCGTCGCCCGGTAGCCGGTCCACCTGGTTGAGCACCACGAACGTGACCTCGGCGTAGCCCGCCAACGGCCGCAGATACCGCTCGTGGAGCACCGCGTCCGCGTACTTCTCCGGGTCCACCACCCAGATCACCGCGTCCACCAACTTCAGCATGCGGTCGACCTGTTCGCGGTTGCTGGTGGCCGAGGAGTCGTGGTCGGGAAGGTCGAGCAGGACCAGCCCGGCCAGTTCGGGACTGCCCTGTGCGGGGGTGTGCCGGCGGTGCACCGGCACCCCGAGGCGGCGCAGCAGCCCCTCCGCGCCCGGCCGGCCACCGGACCAGACGCAGGCCACCGATTCGCCGGTCGTCGGTCGGCGCGCGCCGACCTCCGAACGGGGCGCCCCCGCGAGGGCGTTGAACAGCGACGACTTCCCGCTGCCGGTCGCCCCCGCGAGGGCGACGACGGTGTGCTCGCCGGACAGCCGGTACCGCTCGTCCGCCGTCTCCAGCACCCGCCCGGCCTCGTCCAGCGCCGTCCCGTCCAACCGGCTCCGGGACAGCGCGATCAACTCCCGCAACGCGTCCAAACGGGACCGCAGGCCCTCCCCTACGGCCCGTCGCGCCCCACCGGGCACCCACTTGTAGCCGGGCCCACAGGCATCGACCTCGACGCCACCCTCATCGACACCCGCATTCGTCCCCCGGGCGACAGAAGCATCAACTGCCCCGCCCACCCCGCGAGATCGCTCCACGCCATCGGCCTCGCTGCTCTCTCCCGCCACCAACGGAACTCCCGCCCCGCCGGCGCCCACCTCTGCCTGCCCCCCGCCCCTCGACGCCCTGCGCCGCACCCGCCGCGCAATCACCCCGTCGTCCCACGCGCCGCCGTCCCGCGCCCCCTCACCCCACGCCGTGCCCTGGCCCTCCCCTTCCTCGCTCATCACGAGCTCGCTCACCCTGCTCTCCGCCCCTCGCTCCGCGGACTCCTTCACCCCGTCACCGCCTCCCGCTCACAGCGGTCCGCCGCCGGGCGCCCGCGCTCCGTCTCCCACTGACCCGCCCGGTCCGCCCGGTCCACGGAGCGCCTCCGGCGCTGCTCCCGCTGCACCACCGACAGCGCGGCGATCAACTCGGCCTGCTGGTCCGGCGCCACCGTCAACCGGTCCAACGGGGCCAGCCGGCGCTCCCGTTCACCGTCGAGGGCGCGCTCCAGGTACGTGGTCAGCAGCCGCGCGCCCTTGTCGCACAACCGCAGCGCGCTCTGCGCCCCCAAAAGGTCGGCGAGGTTCTCCCCCGCCGTACGGGCCCGCCGCCCGCCCAACAGCGCGGTGGCCAGCAGGGCCGCCGGTTCCTCGGCGTCCACCGGGTCGTTCCGTTCACCGGCCTGGCCGCCGCGCGCCTCACGGGTCTCCTCCTCGGCGAGCTCCTCCAGGCAGCGCCGCCAACGCCGGACGACCACGCCGATCCGTCCGGCGGCCCCCGCGGCCCCGTCCGCCGCGGTCCGCGCCACCTCGGCCGCGGCGGGATCGTGCCGCCAGGCCCCCGCCGCCCGCTCGTCGGCCGCCTCGACGGCGCAGGCCAGCAGCGCGGTCAGACCCTGGGTCAGCGCGTCCAGCAGTTCGTCGGCGCGGCCACCGAGCCGGTGCGCGTGCCAGTGCGCGCGGGCGTCGCCGGCCAGGACCTCGCCGGCCGCGACCTCGCCCCGCACCCGCTCCGCGGCCTCCTCGTACGCCTCCTCGACCCGGCCGGCCAGCCGCAGCGCCGCGGCGTGCTGCGCGGCGGCGGCCCCGGCCAGCGCGGGCAGCCGGCTGCGCAACGAGGCGAGGACCCCGGAGGCGGTCCGCTCAGCGGCCGCACTACGGGCCACGGGGTCCTGCGCATGCCTCTCCAGCCACTCCCGCAGCCCGGCCACCGCCGTCGCGGGCAGCAACCCCCGGCCCCCGCCCGCCGATTCGGGCAGCTCAGGAATGGTGAAGCGGGGCACATGGCCGAGCCCGGCACGCTGCAACAGTTCGGCGTACCGCGCGGAGATCTCCGGGGCGATCTGGTGCGGCACCCGGTCCAAGACGGTGACCAGCGTGACGTCGTACTCCTTGGCGGTGCGCAGCAGATGCCAGGGCACCGCGTCCGCGTACCGGGCCGCCGTGGTGACCAGCACCCAGACGTCGGCCGCGCAGATCAGCTCGGCCGCCAGCTCGCGGTTGCCGGCCACCAACGAGTCGATGTCCGGGGCGTCCAGCAGCGCCAACCCACTGGGCAGCGCGGAATCCCTCTCGACCCGCACGGTCGGCGCCCCCGGGTCACGCCCGTCCCGACCGCGCCGCGCATCGCTCCCGGCCTCCCCGCCATCGCCCCGCGCGGTCCCCTCGCCGCCGTCCTGCTCCGGCACCCACACCCGGGTGAACCCCGGCAGCACCCGCTGCCCGGCGAACCAGCAGTGGTCATCGGGATGGCAGACCAACACCGGCGTACGGGTCGTGGGCCGCAGCACCCCCGCCTCCGAGACCCGCCGCCCCACCAGCGAGTTGACCAGGGTGGACTTGCCCGCCCCCGTGGAGCCCCCGATGACGGCGAGGAGCGGTGCCTTAGGGGCGCGCAGGCGGGGCATCACATAGTCGTCCAGTTGGGAGAGCAGCTCGGCCCGGTTACGCCGGGCGCGGGCGGCGCCCCCGAGCGGCAGCGGAAAACGTGCGGCGTCGACACGGTCCCGCAGAACGGACAGTGCATCGATCAGCCGGGGTCCTACGTCCAAGGTCGCCACATGTGAAGAATGCCCAATTTCGGTAGCTTTTTGAAGCGTATAGCCCCTTGTGTGCGCCGCAAGAATCACGCAGAAGAAGAAAGGGACATATAGGATTTTCAGTAAATCCGAGACGCAGGCATAACGAGTACACAACACCCGCCGCGCGAGACGCCAAAAGCCGTGCAGGATTCGTACCTGCCTGCGATTATCGGGATCGCTTCACCGAACCTCCACAACGTGCCACGGAGGTGAAGCAACCGGGACGAGGCACCCGGACCTCTATCCTGGTCCGCGGTCCGTGATCCACGCCCACCACCGGCCCCCGTAGCTCAGTGGATAGAGCAGGTGCCTTCTAAGCACTTGGCCGCAGGTTCGAGTCCTGCCGGGGGCGCCAGCCAAGGCCCTCCTCCGGGAGGGCCCTTTTGCTGGTCAGAGCAGATGTGGCCACACACGGAAGAACGCCGGCCCCTCCCCTGCGGATGACGGGAGGGCCCGGCGCCGTCCCACTGTCACCGGCTTTCTGCGCGTGACCGCGGCAAATGCGCAGCGAAGTTCCCCGGGGCCTCAGCCGATCTCAAACACCGCCGCGAGGTCTCCCTTGGCCTCCATCCGACGCTCAAGGTCGGCAACCGCCCTCGACGCAGCAGGCATAGATCGCGGCGACTGGGCGCCGGGGGACGGTGCCACCTGGAGCGCAGCGGGCCGTAAACGTCTCGCATCGCGAACCGCGCCACCCGCACTCCACGCCCTCACCGACTCCCCCTACGCCCGCAACCTCGGACCACGCACCATCAGCACCAGCAACACCGCCAGCAGCGGCCCTCGCCGACTTCAAAGCCCTGGCTCGGCGCCTGAAGAAACTCGGCGCCCAGGGCGTCGTCCTTTCCGGCGCCCCAGACCAAGGACCGCTCGTGGGGAACGTCAAGGCTGCATCCATACCGTCAGGGGCGAGCAGAGTCAGCTGCCCGGAAGCGGCCTCTGGACTCACCCAGATCGGATACCCAACCGAGGGCCTTTTGGCCAAGAACGCCTCATACCAGCAGAGCTTCTCGTGTAGCCGAATTACCCAGCCCAGAAAGGCGAGAGCCAGCGCCGAACCATGAGCGAGCCACTACTGAGCCACCGCGCTGCTCGACCGTATTCAGGAAGCCCAGAATCTTCTTTGTTCGAACCCGAGTGGCATAAGGACAGTTGCATTACGGCGCGGAGGGTCACGTCCAGCTCTGCGCCCCCAACGCACACCCCAGCCGGAACACCGCCGCCTTGAAGCCCAGGCGGCAGGCGCCGGGCCTACGGCCCCACGTCGCCGCCTGAACAGACCATTCAGACCGCCACCACGAGCCCAACAGCTCCAGAGCGGCCACCACCGATCGAGCAAACCCGACACCCCCACCGACCGTCCGCACCGAATCGAGACCGACCAGATTCCACCGCCCCAGATCCGCCACTGCGAGGGCCGTCATAGGTAGATCGGGATGCTTTTGCTGCACAGATAAACAGTCGCGCTCTTCCGCCGGCGGCTCGATGCGTGCCTGACCTGCGGTTACGGGCGGGAGTGGGGTGTCGCTTCCCAGCCCGTACACGGAAACGCCTGTGGAAACGGACCCGGAAACGGCGGGGGAAACACCAAAGCGCCCTCAGGCCCGACCAAGGCTCCTCGCAATGTTTCCGAGCTGCGCTTCTACCTCAATTACCGATACTCCCCAGCCAATTGGCTACTCAGCCCACCATAATTCTCTCACATCCCCGCCAACACACCCTCGTTGCACCAGACCCGGCCGCCTTCCTTACAAGGCCGAGAACACAAGGACGTATCGAGATGAAGGAAGTATCGAGACGCCCGCAGCTCACTCCGCAGCGAGCGAAATCCGGCCTCCGCCAAATCCCAATGCGCAGCCGCCCCCTCCCTCCAACGGGAATCCACGTCGGGACGCCGGTGGTCCTCGTCGACCGCCTCGATGGTGAACAGTTCCGTTCCGCCTTGCAGGGTCCGGCAGTTGACTGTCATCCAGTGAGTGCAGTCCGCCTTGCCGCCGACGCCATCGACGACGCGGTTCGCACAGCCAACCACCACGCCGGCCCGCAGAATGCCGTCGCCCGGCACGTTCAGCACGCCGCACCAGCGGCTGCCCATTACGGCTACGACGGCTTTGGCACCGAGCGGCACCTTGCCCACCGGTTCGGGCTCACTTGGCGCGTCCCAGGGCCTTGTTCGCCGGGTCCTGGCGGGTTCCGTGGTTGTTCTTCATGTCCTCCTGCAGACTGTCGATGTCCACCCGGTCCTTGTCGATGTCTCTCCGCGACCCAGCGCTCGACCAGGAACTCCATCTCGTGCTCGGAGGCGGGGCTCCAGAGCGCTGGCAACGAGCCTCACCGAAGTTTTCTCTCCCCTGATCTCGCCACGGACGGGTCATCACAGGCTCTGCCGCCGGAACCATCCCAGCGTCTCGGCGAACGGAACGAGCCCGTCACCGCGAAGTGCCCAGTGCGCAGTACGTTTCAAGGGGAAGAGGGGTCGGCACCTGGGCAATTCAGCACCAGGAACAGCCAATCCCCTACCAGGAATCGCCTGAAGCCGATCGCGTAGCTCGAAGAGGAGTCCGGGCCTGACGGTCGTACTCGGGGTCGAGGTCACCGTGAAGAAAGTGGACTGCTGCCCGGCAACCAGATCGTGGCGGTCTGTACGCGCGGCAGGTATCGGCGCGCGATGGGAGTTCTCGACCTTCCTTTGCCGGTGCCGGATACGGCGCCCGAGGGGCTGGATGGATTGCCGCCTACCGGCGTTGGGACCCGTGAAAGCACCCAGGTCAGTTGTCGCCCGGCGACGCCAGTCGGTAGCGATAACCCTGATCGGTGAGCCATGCCCGAGCCCGGCCGTACTGCCACACCACTGCGAACAGCCGGTACCTCGGCTCAGAGCCGAGCAGGCAGTACGCAACCGAGTTTCAACAGCGAAGCACGGAAGGCCGGCAGGTCACCCGGCGCCACCATGAGGTGTTGCCGACCGATCCGTGAGCACAGTGCGCCCGCCCCGTGGTCGCTCGCGATCACCACGGCCTGCGCCTCGTCCACGCACTCCAGCACGTGGCAGGTCCCCAGATCCCGAACCTTCTCGGTACGAGAGGCCGCCTCAGCCAGCAACGCCGTGACGGTCTGCGGCAGTTCGTCCCCTACGTTGTTCTCGGTGAGGAAGCGGCGCAACTCCTCCAGGCCGCGGCCCGTGTGCAGGGCCTTGAGCAGGGAGACGGTGGACAGCGTCCAGACGTGAGCGACGTACCGGACGTCGACGAGCCCGAGGGTGGCCGCGTACTCAAACAGCACGCAGAGGGTGTAACGGCCCTGCAGCACCGACCAGTCGTGGTGTCCGTCGTATCCGAGGCTGCCGTATTGCGCGTCCTCCAGGTACAGCTTCCACAGCACCCGATCGGAGCGGACCGGGCATGGGTCGTACCCTGCGGCCCGCATCGCCTTGAACAGCTCGTCCACCGTCACCCATTCCCCGGGCGGGCAACACTCGGCGAGCGCCGCGCCCACCGCCTGGCGGCGCGGACCCGTCGCGCTGAGGACGTTCGCCGCGCGCTGCCCCTTGACCTCCTCGATACGGCTGAACTCATCCAGCACCCCGCGGTTCAGCCAGCGCCGCCACAAGTGGCGGACCGTCTCGTGGGCAGGCCCGGCCAGCGCCCTGCGACCCCGCGCGGTCAACTCCAGTCGGCCACTGGACAGTTCCGAGAGACCGCCGGCTTGCAGCAACAGCGGCCAAGCGAAGGCCCTGACCGCCTCGCCCTCGTAGAAGTCACCGTCGGTGAGAACCTCTCCCAGCGCGCGGATCGTGGCCGCGGAGGGGCGCATCGTCTTGTTGCTGCACCGCAGCCTGCCCGCGGCCACCAGCTGTAGCACCGCCGGCAGTTCCGCCGTTGCCCCGTGCTCCGTCGTCCGCTCGGTCCAGACGCCCGCCACAGCCCGCTCCTCCCCGGAACCGCTCGCCTCGACTCACCCTACGGTGTTTGCGTCCGGCACCCGGCCGCCTCCGCGGTCGCTCAACGTCCACGCCCGCCCGCGGCGGCGACAAGGTCCGCCCTGTGAGCGAGTACCAGTATTACGAGTTTCAAGCCCTCGACCGGCAGCTCAGCCATGCGGAACAGGAGCAGCCGCGGTCCCTCTCCACCCGGGCCCGGATCACCGCCACCAGCTTCACCAACACCTACAACTGGGGTGATTTCAGAGGCGATCCGCGCCGCCTGGTCGAGCGCTACTTCGACGCCCACCTGTACGTCACCAACTGGGGTACCCACCGGCTGACGCTCCGCCTTCCCCGGCAAACCCTGAACCTGCCCACGGTGCGGCCCTACTGCCTGGACTTCCACGTCGACGCCTGGACCACCCGCACTCACCTCCTCCTCGACCTCACCAGCGAGGACGAAGACGGTGACTGGATCGAGGGCGCTGACGACTCACTGGCCTCCCTCATCGGCGTACGTGACGAACTCGCCGCGGGCGACCTGCGCCCCCTCTACCTCGCGTGGCTGTCCGCACTCTCCGCCCGGGAACTTGAGGACGATGACGAAGAGAAACACCAAACCCGGTCCGAACCGTCCGTCCCGGCCGGGCTCGGCGAACTGACCGCTCCACAACGGGCGCTCGCCGACTTCCTGCGCGTGGACAACGACCTCCTGGAAGCCGCCGCCCAGGCCAGTTCCACCATACCCAAGAAACCGGCCAAGCCTACGAAGAAGGAACTCGCCCCGCTCATCGCCGCGATGCCACAGAAGGAAAAGGACGCGCTGCTGCTCCGGCTCGCCCTCGGCCCGGAACCCCGGCTGCACACTGACTTGCTGCACCGTCTGCGCGGCACCATCGCCCTCGCCGCCACCCCCGGATACCGCTCCGCCGCCCAACTCCTGGACGCAGCCCGCACCCTACGCACAGAGCACCAACAGCACATCGAACGCGAACGGGCCAAAGCCCGCGACCGACATCTGACCGCCCTCGCGAGCGAGGCCGGATCCGCCTGGCAGCAGATCGAAGCACATATCGCCACCAAGAAGACCAGTGCCTACGACCAGGCCACCGACCTCCTCGCGGAGCTGCGCGACGCCTACGCACACACCGGCCGAGACACAGATTTCCGACGACGGCTATCCCACCTCCGCGAAAACCATCAACGCCGCCCCGGCCTCATCCACCGCCTCGACCACCGCGGTCTCCGTTAGCCCGCCTCACCCCTGATCGCTGCAGCTCAGAGCCACACCGTGCCCATAGCCACCAGCCTCTTCCAAACGCCCGCCGCGGGTGAACTCGTAGAACCGGCGCGGGCAGCCGACGCGGGCAAGAAGCCCCCACTACCACGACAACGCAAAAAGGCTCCGGTTCCTGAACCATAAGGTTCAAGAACCGGAGCCATAAAAGGAGTTCGGCGGCGTCCTACTCTCCCACAGGGTCCCCCCTGCAGTACCATCGGCGCTGAAAGGCTTAGC